>NZ_FQWR01000027.1:0-50777 GCF_900129735.1 Fibrobacter sp. UWCM
GGCGGGCCGTTCTTTTAAAAAAAAAATGAATACTTTAATGCATACACCTTTTTCAAACCGCCCCACACAAGGAAAGAGCGAAAATATATAAATTTAACAGCCTCTTTTGGCGATTTTCTTTGTTTTTGCACTCTATGCTCGAATTTATGCAATCTTATACCATTGTTTAGCGTTGTTTAACCTTGTTTTAGTTTTATCTCCGCTCATAAAGAGCCCCTATAAGACCTACTTTCTGAATATACCTTATTTTATGCGGGTTCGCAAGCGGTTTGACGCTAAAAAAATCAGAAAAATTGGATAAAATTCTGGGATTTGGGCCATTTTTTTGGAGCCCTGGTGCTGCCGAAGTGGCTGTAGATTTCCAGGAATTCCCTGTCGGTGACGCTCAGCAGGCAGACCGTGGAGCGGGGCTCGATTATATTGGCGATTTGTCGTCGGTGTGTCCTGCCATTGTCTGCGGTGGTGCAGTAGCGGACGTACATTCCCCGTTGCACCTTGCTGAACCCCTCTTTTTCTAGTTCCTTGACGAATCTGTCCATGTTTTGGCGGCCGCTCTTGCAGTGTCTTGGAAAATCGAAAATCGCTACGACCCACATGCTACCCTCGGGTAGGCGATGTTTTTAGTTTCGCCCATGAAAAATTTTGCGACGGAAGCGGTGGTGTAGGTGAGACATGTTCCCAACTGCACCATCTGTTCCCCGAAGGGAATGTTGGTGTAGAATAGTTCCAGAAAGGATGCCTTGACTTCTTTGTCCAACTTTTTCTTTTTGGCCGCGTGTAATTTGTATGCAATCTGATCGATGAAGGGGCGGTAGGGTTCCATGATGTCGTCTGCCAGCGGAAATGCGTCGTAATAGTTTCGGTGGAAAATTCCGAGGGAGGGCAGTAACCCGCTCGCCATCAGGGCGCGTGCCGTTGCGGCTCGCAGGAGTGTGTAGCCGTAATTCAAAAAGTCGTTGGGATGTTCGCCGAACCTGTCGCGGATGAACTCCTTGCCGAAAAGTTCCCTCCAGTAGTATTGCGCGGCAAGTCCTTCGCGGTTGCTGGAGTCCCCGCTAAGGACTCCGGTGGCGTATTTCAGGAGCCTGTCGTGTTTCTTGCCAAGGGACTTTAGGTGCAGCACCTGGTTCTTGATTTTTGCCTCCACGACATTTTTCCACATCTGCTTTTTTAGCGGTAGGGGAGCGTCCAGTTGCAGGCGGAAGTATTTCTCTTGCAGGGTGTTCGCGTCCAGGTTCATGAGCATGGACGATGGCATGTGCCTTTCGTTGCAGAATACGACTGCGACATTCTGCTCTGCCAGTTTGCCGATGAGCGGCGTGGTGAGCGATGCCGAATGGTTATCGATGAGGATGATGGCGATATCTTCGATTGCCCTCAGCGTGACGTTGTCGGGATTGTCCTTGTATGCGATTTTGAGCATGGAATTTTGCACCGAAAGCTGGACGGGGCTTTCGAAAACGAGAGTCTGTTTGGGCATGTTTCTCCTTTTGTTTCTGTGTGTATTTGAAATATGCTAAAATTTAAGTCTCGAACGAGAAATTTCTAAAAAATGCTGAAAATACGCGTGTTCTTGGCGATTTTTTCACAATTTGGCCTATTGACTGCCTCGTCGCTATTATTTATATTTTGGTAAGAATATCTTACCGGAGGCTCTATGGACACTCTAGAAATAACAAGTCTATCGACAAAAGGACAAATCGTCATTCCAAGGAGTATCCGTAATCAACTGAACCTGGATACCGGGGACAAGCTGATTGTCGTGTGCGATGGCACGAATATTTTGCTCAAGCCGGTGCTTATGCCCAGCATGTCCGAGTTCAAGACTCTTGTGGAAGAGACGGATAAAATCACAAGTGAACTGGAAACGACGCCGAATATGCTAAGCGCGTTTATCAAGGAAAATCGATGAACGTCGTTGTAGATACCAACGTACTTGTTTCGGGTATTTTTTGGAATGGTTCGCCTCGAAAATTCCTGTCGCTTATTTTTCGCCAAGAAATAAAGCCCTTTGCAACTATCGACATAATGGCAGAGTATTGCCGTATTATTGATAAAGTAGCCAGCAAAAGGCCCGATATCGCAGCAAGGTGGAAAAGCCAAATTGCAAAGGTAATGACCATTATCGAAAAGAATGCGGCTGTGAATGTCTGCAGAGATCCTAAAGACAATATGTTTTTGGAATGTGCGATTGCCGCGAACGCCTACTATTTGGTGAGCGGTGATTCGGACCTGCTTGTGTTGGAGAAAATCAAGGGTATTCCGATTATCACGGTGAATCAGTTTTTCGATGCCCACCCAGAATTTGACATCGCTGAAGGTTAGTTCCCGTTTTTGTCTTATTTTTGCTCATAAAGAGCCCCTATCAGACCTACTTTCTGAATATACCTTTATTTATGCGGAATTAAACACCCGCGCGTCTTATTTTGAAAAAATGATGCTGAAAAATGCGACATTTTTTTGCTTTTGATGGCGGGAGTTGCCGTTTTTGCGCTATTTGGGGCGTTTTTTGCCGAGCGAGGCCCTTGGCATGGGTTTTGCATCTGGAAAGCGGTAAAAATAAAAAAGAGGCAACTATGTCCGATTTCAATAACGATGCAGAAAAAGTTTTGGCGAAGGCGCAGAGCCTGCGCGACCGTTGCTCGCATTCCTACCTGGGTGCGGCGCACTTGGCGGTGGGGCTTGTCGAAGGCCCGGATGCCACCTTGAAGAAACTCTACAAGTCGAAGGGCGCGAAGACGAATGAACTCCGCGGCAAGCTGGAACCGTTCGTGCAGAAGATTCCCCGTATGGAAGGCGTGAACCCTGACGTGGAACCGGATAACGACTTGAACCGTATTTTGCGCGCCTCGGTGCAGGCGGCGCGTCAGGTGAACCGCATGGTGACCCCGGGCGACATGCTCGTGGCCTTGATGAAATTCTCGGGCGACCGTGGCCTTGCGAAGGTGTTCGAAGACGCGCTCGGTTCCGTAGAAGTCGTGGAAACCTGGCTGTCGGATCCGTTTGCAGGGGCAGCCAATGCCGAGGAGCAGTCTCCGCTGAAACTCTACGGCCGTGAACTCGTGGAAATGGCCGCTGACGGAAAGCTTTCGCCGGTGATCGGCCGTGAAGAAGAAATCCGCCGCGTCATCTTGATTCTTAGCCGAAAGACGAAAAACAACCCGTGCCTGGTTGGTGAACCTGGCGTGGGTAAGACCGCTATTGTCGAAGGGCTCGCCGAGCGAATCTATCGCGGCGACGTGCCTGACGCTTTGAAGGGCAAGAAGTTGTTCGCACTGGATTTGTCGGCCTTGATGGCGGGCGCAAAGTACCGCGGCGATTTTGAAGAACGTCTGAAAGCGGTGCTGGACGCACTTGAAGATGACGGCAATACGCTTTTGTTCATCGATGAAATCCACACCATCGTGGGTGCGGGTAAGACCGAGGGCTCCATGGACTTGGGCAACATGCTCAAGCCGAAGCTTGCCCGTGGTGAGCTGCACTGCATCGGTGCGACGACCACGCAGGAATACCGCAAGTACATTGAGAAGGACTCCGCCTTGGAACGCCGTTTCCAGCCCGTGCAGGTTGACGAGCCTAGCGAAGAGGAATCGATTTCAATTCTGCGTGGCATCAAGGACGGATTCGATGCGCACCACGGCGTGCGTCTGCACGACAACGCGCTCGTGGCGGCGGTGAAACTTTCGAACCGCTACATCAGCGACCGTTTCTTGCCGGATAAGGCTATTGACCTGATTGACGAGGCCGCAAGCCTTGTGAAGACGCAGATGGATACCGTGCCGGAAGCTTTGGACACCTTGCAGCGTAAGGAACTCCAGATGAAAATCGAGGAGCAGGCCTTGGCGAAGGAAACCGACGACACCAGCGTAAAGCGTCTGAAAGAGCTGCGTGAAGAACTCGCGACGACAGATGCTGCAGTCAAGTTGATGCAGGACCGCTGGCAGGAAAGGCGCGCGAAAAACGCCGAGTTGCAGGGCCTCAAGAAGTCCTTGCAGCAGGCGAAGGACGAGATGGAGCAGGCCGAAGCCCGCTACGACTTGAACCGCGCTGCCGAACTCAAGTACAACAAGATTGTGAACCTGGAGCGTGAAATCGCCGCGAAGACGGAAGAAATCAAGAAGTCTGCCGGCGACAGCGACCTGAGCGAAGAGGTGACGGAAGAGACCATCGCCCTTGTAGTAAGCCGCTGGACGGGAATTCCGGTGACGAAACTTTGCGAAGGCGAAAAGGCCAAGTTGTTGCACCTGGACGAACGCCTGCATGCCCGCGTGATTGGCCAGGACGAGGCCGTAGAAGCGGTTTCGGAAGCAATTCTCCGTAACCGTAGTGGCTTAAGCCGCGAGAATGCGCCGATTGGTAGCTTCTTGTTCCTGGGCCCGACGGGTGTTGGCAAGACGGAACTTGCGAAGGCGCTTGCCGTGGAACTGTTCGACGACGAGAATGCGCTGGTGCGTATCGACATGAGCGAATACATGGAAAAGCATAGCGTGAGCCGCTTGATCGGTGCGCCTCCGGGATACGTGGGCTACGAAGAAGGCGGCCAGCTGACCGAAGCCGTGCGTACGCATCCGTACTGCGTGATTCTGCTGGACGAAATCGAGAAGGCTCACCCCGACGTGTTCAACACGCTGTTGCAGGTGCTTGACGACGGTCGTCTGACCGATGGCAAGGGCCGTACCGTGAACTTCAAGAACACCTTGATTCTCATGACGTCGAACCTGGGTGCCGCTCACTTCCAGAACCGCGCGGGTGATGCAAAGCCCGTGACCCTGAAGGAAATCGAGCCGGAGCTCCGCAGCTTCTTCAGGCCGGAATTCCTGAACCGTCTGGATGAAGTGCTGGTATTCCAGAGCCTCACAAAGCCGCAAATCAGGGACATCGTAAGGCTCAAATTCAAGGGACTCGCCGAACGCGCCGCCCGTCAGGATTTGCAGCTCACGCTGACCGACAAGGCGCTCGATGCCATTGCCGACGGCGCTTACCAGCCGGAATTCGGCGCGCGGCCGATCCAGCGTTACCTGGAAAGGAACGTGGAACGCCCGCTGAGCCATGCCATTCTCGCCGGTACCGTGAGTGCCGCAAAGCCCGTGGTCATCGACTACGACGGCACTGCGTTTACGGTGAAATAGCCGCGGATGTTGATTAAGATCCTCGCCTACGCGAGGATGACGATGAAGTCGCGAGGATGACGATGGCACTGCGTTTACGGTGAAATAGTAAATGATGTGAAATGTGAGGTGTGTAGTGACAAATGTGAAATTACACACTTCGCATTATCAATCATCCATTATCAATTATCAATTTGTGGCTACAGCGCGCTTATCACGTAGAGTGCGATGGTTTGCACGTCGTTGTTTTTCTTCTGCATAATCCCGATGTCGAAATCGAGTCTGACCCTCGCGGGCCCGAGGCTCAGTTCCAATTTCGGGATGATGTCAATCATAAAATCGTCCGTCAGGTTCCCGATGCTCCCGGACATGTTGATTTCGATGTAGGTGCGGAAGAATGTCGTGAAATAGAGGGTGGGTGTCATGCCCGCCGCGAATTTTACGTAACCGTCTTCTCCGGTAACGCCTTGTAGCGCACCTGCCCGCAGTTCGTAGAAGTTCGCGAAGTTCTTTGAGATAAACTGCTCGTTGCCGTAGGTCAGCACGACTGCTGTACTGTTGTTGCGATTCAGGCCGAAGTTACCGTCGAGCTCTACGAAGTTGTTCGCATTTATTAGGTAGCGCCCGCCGACATCCAGCGAGACGATGACCTGGTCGAACTTGTCGATGCTCTGTACGTTTACCTTGCCGCCGATGTTCCATTCGCGCGAAAGCGCCATGGTGATGTTTGCCGGGAAGAGAATGTCCGAGCCGTAGTTGTTCACCGCGCCGACGCCGATACCCCAGCGGGGCGAGGGGCGTGTGTCCGGGCCGAACGTGTAGCGGATGTCCCACATGCGATCGACGGCGAACGCATTTACGCATAGTGCGGCGACAAACAGGGCTACAAGGCGGTTCATACGCGATAAATTTAAAATAATCCTCTGGCGAAAAATGTAGATTTGTGCACGAAAAGAGGTTGATATGATAGAACCGCGTCCAGAACTTTCGAAATTGTCCGATTACGTTCCCGGAAAATCCATCGAGGAAATTCGCGAGCGCTTTGGCCTTGACAAGGTAGTGAAACTAGCGTCCAACGAAAACCCGCTCGGGGCTTCCCCGAAGGCGGTCGAGGCGTTTCACCGGATTGCGGACAGCCTGCACTTGTACCCGCGCGGCGATGCGCCGAAACTGATTGATTCCATCGCCAAGATGTACGGCGTGGAAACGAGCCAGATTGTGGTCGGTAACGGTTCCGACGAGATTATCGACATGGTGGGCAAGGCGTTCATCCGCCAGGGCGACAACTGCGTGGGCATTACGCCGACGTTCTCGGTGTACAAGTTTACGACGCTCTCGAACGGAGCCGACTTTATCGGTGTGGGCGAGGGCGAGGCGCGCACGTCGCTCGATGAACTGGCGAAGAAAATCGACGGGAAGACCCGCGTGGCGTTTATTTGCAACCCGAACAACCCGACGGGCGCGTACTACACCGAAAGCGAAATTCGCGAATTTTTGAAGAAGGTCCCGCAGAATGTGCTCGTGTTCCTGGACGAGGCGTACGCCGAGTTCGCGACGGCACCGGACTACCCGAACATGGCGAAATTTGTTGGCGAGTACTCGAACCTGTTCGTGAACCGCACCTTCAGCAAGATTTACGGGCTGGCGGGGCTCCGCGTGGGCTATGCCTTCGGTAGTACCGAAGTTGTCCGTGCCCTGTGGAAGGTAAAACCGCCGTTCGATGTGAACCAGGCTGCTCAGGTGGCGGCGATCGCCGCTCTAGGCGATAAGGAACACGTGCAGGCGACCCGCAAGATGAATGCTGAGGGCATTGCTGTGCTAACCCGCGAATTCAACGCGCTCGGGCTCAAGGTGCTCCCGACTCAGGCGAACTTTATTTGCGTACGCATCGGTGAACGCGCGAAGGAACTTGTCGCGTTCCTGGAAAGCAACGGCATGATTGTCCGCGGGCTTACGAGCTTCGGCATGCCGGAATACATCCGCGTGACCGTAGGCAAGCCTGAAGAGAACGCATTCCTGATGGAACTCGTGAAAAAATGGTGCGAGGCGTAATATGGCCCAGGAATTCAACGACCTGCTGCAAATCGCGCTCAAGGCATCGGAGATGGCCCAGGAAAATATCCTGAAGTATTTCCAATCCGGTATCGGCGTAGAGTGGAAAAAGGACAACACGCCGGTAACGGTTGCCGACAAGAGCACGGAAGAACTTTGCCGCAAGTTCTGGGCGAAGGAAACTCCGGGTTTTGGCGTGATTGGCGAGGAATTCGGAATCGAAAGCCCCGATGCGGAATACCAGTGGGTGATTGACCCGATTGACGGTACGAAGGCTTTTATTCACGGCGTTCCCCTGTTCGGCACGCTTATCGCGCTCTACAAGAAGAATGTTCCGGTGTGTTCGCTTATCCGTATTCCGGCGATGAATACCGCCGTCTGGGCGGTAAACGGCGGGGGTGCCTTCCTGGACGGCCGCGCAGTTCGTGTATCGGGCGTATCGCAGTTGAACGAGGCTCTCGTGCTTTCGGGTACGGTAAACACCATGGAAACTTCGGGCTATGGTGAAGGTTTCGCGAAGCTCCGTCGCGGGGCAAGGCTCCACCGCGGGTGGGGCGACTGCTACGGGTATTACCTTGTGGCGGCAGGGCGCGCCGAAGTGATGGTGGACCCGGTCGTTTCTCTCTGGGACATCGCGCCGTATCCGCTCCTTTTCAAGGAAGCGGGCGGCAAGTTCAGTACCATCGACGGCAAGACCGAGCTCTTTGATGCAGACGGCAAGCCCACGGCCCCGATTTACGAAGGGTTCTCGAGTGTCGCGACGAATGGCGCCCTGCACGATGTCGCGCTCGACTGCCTGAAGCGATAAACTGCGCGCAATTTTTTTCGTGCAATAAACTGCGCATTTTTTTCGAACAATAAACGGCGCGGGCTCATTTCAACATCGTCTCCACATTTACGGAATCTTCCGAGAACGTTACGGTAACGGTCCCGCTTTTCGCCGTATTGAGGTAAGGAATCCCAAGCGCGTCGAGCCGTTCAGTCACCTGCTTGTGCGGGTGGCGGAACCTGTTCCTGCGCCCGCTCGAAATGACGGCAACCTGCGGGCCCACCGCCTTCAGGAAATCCTCGCTGCTCGATGTCTTGCTCCCGTGGTGCCCCACCTTCAGCACGTCGCTCCTTAGGTAGGCGAGCGACCCCAGAATCGTCTTCTCGCCCGGGACGGTCAGGTCGCCCGTGACGATTGCGGAATGCCCGAGCCCACTCGCCCGTAACGTGATGCTCGCCTCGTTCAGGTCGCGGCATTCCCTTTCGCGGTCTTTTAGCCCCTTCGGGTGTATCGCCTGCAGTTGAAAGAAGTCGCTCCCGAAAAAAGATTCCTTCCAGGTGAAGCCGCGCCTTATTTCGCGCAGGGGAACCTTGCGGTCTACCGCTTCCTCGACCATCTCGCGCCATTCTACGCCGTCTGCCGTGCGGGAACATTCGTTTGTCCATATCTCGTTCACCGGGAACATGCGAAGCAGGCTTGCGGCACCCCCGAAGTGATCTTTGTGCGGGTGCGTTATCACGAGTGCGTCGAGCCTCTGCACGCCGATGTGGTGCAGGAAGGGCACGATGATGTCTTTGCCGGAATCAGTGTAGTCGATATCGCCTGCATCGACGAGAATGTAGCGCCCGCCGGGGCTTTTCAGCAAGATGCTGTCGCCTTGCCCTACATCGATGACGGTCATGCTCCAGGTAGGGCCCAGAATTTGCGTTATGCCCTGGACGCAGAACGTGATGGAAAAAATAAGCGTGCATATGATGCAGTACCCGCGGGCGACCAGGTTCTTGCGACACACGGGCAACGTGACGAACAGCAGGCCGAGCAGGAGCAGTATCCAGGCATTGAACGGCCCGACGGTAACGGATGCCTGCGCCGAATCGGAAAGGAGCCGGGTGAGCAAACTTGCAAGCCGGAGGAAGAATCCTGCCGCATAGCAGAATGTTTCGCGCATGAAGTCGATGGGCGAAAGAGCCGCGAATAGCCCTGCCTGCATTCCCCACGAAATCGGGGGAACCACGACGATGTTCCCGAGCCACGCCATCGGGGAGAGCGTCTTGAAGTGATGTATCAGGAACGGCGCCGTGGCAAGCGTTGCGCACAAAGTAACGTATGTAGGGGCGATGGCGAGAGATTCGAGCACGTTCCAGGTTTTGCTCCGCTTCAGGAATTCCGGGAGGTGGCGGAGCGGGTTGTAGCTGTTGCCTACGAGGATGCCCGCGGTTGCTGCTGCGGAAAGCTGGAAGCCCGTATTCCAGAGTTCTGCGGGCGAATGCAGGAGTATGCACAGGAGGGCGACCCCCAGGCTGTTCAGTGTATTCGCGGGGCGTTGCAACAGCGTGCCCAGTTGCGGGACAGCGAACATCAGCACCGCGCGTATGACTGCGGGCGACCCGCCGGTGACCGGCACGTACACGCCGAGCAGGCAGATTGCGATGATGCTTGCCGCCTTGTGGGGGAGGCGCGTCGCCTTCAGGAACACCATGAGCATGCCCGCGAGCAGAACCACATGGAAGCCACTAATCGCAAGGACATGCACGAGGCCCGAACGCTGGAAGTCGTTCCGGAGCGCCTCGGGAATGCCGCTCCTGTCGCCCGCGAGTAGCCCGAGCAGGAGCCCCGTCTCCGCAGGTTCCAAGTAGTCGTCGAACCGCGTCTTGAGCCAGCGGCGGAACCGGTGGAAATACCGCTCGAACGTCCAGCCTCCGCGCCAGGAATCCCAGTGGAGCATTTTCCCGTAGGCGGCGAACTTCTGGCTCGTGAGCCATTCCCGCGTGTTGAACCCGCCGGGAACCGTGGGGTCCATGACCGGGTACCACTTTGCCTCGTAGCAGATGCTGTCTCCCGGTTCCGGGAGCGCGGGCAAATCCCGCTTTTCGGTTATCCTCACGCGATACTCATTTACCGCAATGATAAACGCGGTCCCGTTTGCCCTCGGGAGCATCGCCTCGATTTTACCGCACGCCTTCGTGGGCAGGTCGTCCGGGAGGCTTGCCCCCCGCGGGCCCACGAGCAGGCCGTGGCACGCCACTCCGGCAACAAGCGCCCCCAGGATGCACCACTGCACGCTCCTCGGGAAAAATCTCGTGCATATTGCGATGGGGGCGAGCAGTGCCACTGCAAATTCCGGAGCATCGAGGCTTGCGTATGTCGCCATCACGGTGAGTGCTGCGACGAGTGCCGGTTTCCCCGCAAGCGGGTCCATCAAATCGCGCATGTTCTGTAAAAGAACCGCTTTCCTGTTTTGTTTTTTTCTCATATTTTTATAGTTTTGTTTCAGGTTGAAGGTGCCTCTATCTATAAGACGCCCGAAACGCGAAAATGAGCCAAAACATGCGTGAAAAAATTCTTTACATGCTTTTAGCCCTCCTCGTGGCCGGTTTTTGGGGCTGTGCCGAAGAAGAATCGGGTGAACCCGTAATTCTTCCGCGGACGCTTTCTCCGTACGTGCTTTACCCGAACGACCTCGCGAACAACGATTCTGCCTCGGCCCATGTGGCGGAAGGCTTGCAACTACTTGTGCACCCGAAGGTCTCGTACACCCTTTCATTCGAGAAGGACCCGAATATCGAGGACGCGCCCGTGCTCCAGCTTTTCCGACTAGGGGAGATGGTAAGTGAAGGCCGCGTTTCGACCAGCCACGTGCGCACGCTGGAGCCGAAGCTCGAAGGCAACCGCTATGTCTATGAATTCCTGTGCGAGGAACTTGACCGCAATACATGGGTGACCACGCTTGTGCTGGACGGCGAACTCTACAAGGGTACAACGCGCTGGGCTCGCCTTGCTGCAGAGGGCCCCTATTCCGATACGCTTTCGCTCAACCTGATTGTCGTGGGCAAGGTCGATTTCCTTGATTCGTTCATGAACGAGAACTTGTTTGCGGAACTCTTACTCACAAATTTCAGGACATATTACTCGTCTATCGTTATCGATACCTTGTACGTGCGATACGCGCATGAACATCCGACGCTCGGCTCGAAGTACCCGGCGAACGAGCCCTGGGTTGCAGGCAGGTCTTCCGACGACATGTTTGTAACCGAACTGGGAGGCTGGCCAGAGCCCAAGCTGAAGAACGCTCTTGATATTCTGCTGGTGCACCGCATCGAGGCGGACTGGGTGCTGGGATATTCGCTCCTGTATGGAAGCAACTTGCAGGGCGGCACGGGAAGTACCGTCGTCATTGGCGCGTACAACAAGACTCCCTCGGGCGAGGAGGGTGTGCCGTACACATCCATGATATCGACTGCGATTCACGAGACCGGGCATTTCTTCGGGTTGAGGCACACGACTGCGACCCTCGCAGATTTCGAGGTGGACATGGACTACTCGAACTACGAGGATGGCTTTACCGATACTCCGTATTGCAAGGACCTGCTTACCTCGGGACTTCTAAAGAGCCGTGGCGGTAAGCCCGTAAGCGACTTTGCCAGGTTGCCCACCTTGCGCGGGAGGTTTGCGACCGCGTTCGATATGAACTCTTGTCCGGATTCGCATAACATGATGTTCCCCGCAGTGAACGAGGATGGCGTGGACGGCTTTACGGAACAGCAGCTGGAACACATCCGCAAGAACCTGCGGGTCTACCCGCACTGAGGTTACGATGGCGACTAAGCGACAGTTTTGCGAGCCGGTGCAGTTGCTCGCGTTTGTTCTCCAGAAGGGTGCGGAATGGAACCCGGAAGTGTTGCGTGCACTGGAAAATACCTGGGGGCCGCTGCGCCACAAGGGTGCGCTTTTCGCCTTCGACAAGACGCCGTATTACGAGCCCGAGATGGGCGAGGGGCTGTACCGCGGCGTGGTTTCTTTCGAGAAAAGCATCCCTGCAGAGACGATTGCCCTGGAAAAGGTGCGCAGTAACGAACTTGAACTCACGATGGCTAGTGCCGAGAATCCGGACATGCGTACCGTGAATATCGATATCGGCTACATGGACTTGGACAAGGTGGTGCTCCCGAGTTACAAGCGTGGGCCGTTCAAGTTGTATGCGGGCGAGGGCGTGTGGCTAGACATGCTGCTCACGTACGCGAAGGGCGTTTTCCACCCGACGGCGTGGGCGTTCGAGGATTTCAAGCGGAACCCTTACCAGCACGACCTGCAGCTTATACGTGAGCGCTGGCGCAAGGCGCAGAAAGTGAAACTATAGCTTGTAGGCTTCTTTCTTCAGTTTCTTGAAGAAATCGAACTGCGCCTTGGTAGAATTCTGCATCGTGTACTTGAGCGTGCGCTCGTGAGCGACCTCGCGCATCTTGGCGTATTCTTCGGGTTTTTCCAGGAACATCGTGCGGCATTCTTCCATCGCGTTCAGCCATGCATTCTCGTCGATGGGCAAGATGCGCCCCGCGGCTTCGTCCATGACGATATCGTGCGGGCCACCGTAGTTGCTCACGATTGCGGGCGTCCCCGTAGACATCGCTTCTACCACGACGTTCCCGAAGGTGTCCGTCACGCTCGGGAACAGGAAGAAGTCCGAATCCGCATAGAGGCTTGCGAGCGTCTCGCCGCCCTGCTCGCCTGCAAAATGCACGCTGTTGTCGCCTGCGAAGAACTTCTTGATTTCTTCGAGGTACCAGCCGTAACCCACGTACATGAGTTCCACGTCGCTGTGCTGGGCGGCGAACTTCTTCCACACGCCGTTCAAGAACTCGAGATTCTTCTCTTTCGAGATACGTCCGATAAACGAGAAACGGACCTTGCGCGCGGTTCCGGTCTGTACCGCTTCGGTGGAGCCGTTGTACTTTTCCCACACGCCCTTCCCGCGCAGGTCGGGCGAGAACTTTTCGAGCGGGAGCCCGCGGGGCAGAATCTGCACCTGGTTCGCGGGGATTTTCAGCTGCGAGGTGAGAATGTCCGCGTAGTCCTTGCAGGGGCTAACCACGGGCTTTGTCATCCCGTAGAAAATCTTCATGAGCCACAGCACAAAGTGGAACATCCATTTTGCCTTCACGAGGGTCTTCGTGTAGGTAGGGACGTCGGTGCGGTAGTGGCTGAATACCTTGATGCCCGCAACCTTCGCGCAGAAGCATACCAGCCAGGCGCCGGGGCTCGGGGTCTCGAACTCGATGAGGTCGACGGGGTAGCGCTTCAAGAGCCTGAGCACAGGGCCCACGCGCGGGATAGCGAGCTCGCTGTTCGCGTACCCGAGCTGTTCCATGCTGAATAGCCTCGGGAGCAGAATGCAGTAGCCGTTTTCCACCACGCCGCAGGGGCGCGTGTTGAAAGCGTTGCCGGCAAGGAAAGCTTTCATCCCGTGGGCACGCATGTACGGGATGACGTTCCTCAGGTTGTTCGCAATCCCGTTCGTTTCGTCCAGGTTGTCGGAATAGAACAGGATGCGCACGTCGTCTGCGGGTCTCTTGGCGCGTTCCTTTTTGAGGTAGCCGCGCAACTTCAGTAACTTCGGAATGTTCAGGAGTAGCGACCCGAAAACAATCGGCGGAATCATGCCGGTACGCAGGTTTCCGGGGGGCTGATGCCTGAAACTGAACATCTTCCTGAAAGTACTCGTGACCGTGCGCCCGAAAATCGGCGGTCTCGTGTCCAGCGCGTCGGTAGCCTTAAGCTTTGTTGAACCTGACGCAGTCTTCATACTTCACTCCTTTGCCACCGAAAAGGTCTAGCGCCGATCCGATGGTGAGGTCAATCTTTCCGTTTGAAATTTGCTTGCAGTGTTCCAGGTCGGCAAGCGACTTGGCGCCGCCCGCGTACGTGCAGGGGATGGGGCTGTTTTCGGCGAGGAACACGATGAGTTCGTCGTCCATGCCCTGCTGCTTGCCTTCCACGTCGGCGGCGTGAATCAGGAACTCGTCGCAGTACCGGGCGAGGTCATTGAGCGTCTCGGCGGTAATCTCGATATCGATAAGCGTCTGCCAGCGGTTGATGGCGATTTTCCAGTGCGGGCAATCTTTCCCGTGCAAAACGGAGTCGCCTGTGCTTGCATTGGCGATGCGCTTGCAGCTCAGGTCAAGTACCAGATGGTCGCGACCCACCGTTTTCGATAAACGTTCCAGGCGCTCGCGGTCGAGCTTGCCTTCCGGGAAAATCCAGCTGGTGACGATCACGTGGCTTGCGCCCGCCCCGATGTATTCCATCGCGTTGTCGGCGGTGATTCCACCCCCGACCTGCAGGCCTCCCGGGTATGCCGCGAGGGCCGCCTTTGCGGCTTCCACGTTGCCCTTCCCGAGCATAATCACGTGTCCGCCCTTTATACCGTCCTTCTTGTAGAGTTCTGCAAACCAGGCGGGGGAGCGGTCCGTCTCGAAATTCGTCTTGAGGCCGGCACCGCTATCGCTGAGCGAACTGCCGACAATCTGTTTTACCTTTCCGTCGTGCAGGTCTATGCAGGGGCGAAACTTCGTCATTAGTCCTTCGCTCCCGTTACGGTCCAGTCGAGTTTCTTGTTGTGGCTCGCATCGCTGCGCCCGCGGTAGAAAAGAATCTCTCCGCCCGCGGCTATCTTCATCGCCTTCTTCGCGAACCACCCGTCCACCTTGTCCAGGAGGCTTGCCTTCTGGTACGTCTTGTTCACGGGGAACGAAAGCTCGGGGGCGCCCTCCTTCCATGCGATGGTAAGCTTGTTCTTCGGGAACTTCTTGCCGCTGTAGGTTTCCTCGCCGTCCTTGACCTGCGTGGGTAACAGCAGTTTGGTGCCTTCACCCGCGTTGTAGAGCGCATAGCCGAACAACCCGCCTTTTTCGCTTATGGAGATTCTGCCCGCATAGTAGGGCGAGCGGGTATTGGTGCTGAAGTTTATGGAACGGACCGCGAGGTCTGTCGCCTGCACGGTTTGCCAAATCTGGTCCATGTAGGCGTATCCCTTCACGCTAATCGTATCCTCGTTGTAGCCGATGCGGCCCGAAACGCGCCCGTAAGGGATGTGCACGTACTGCGCAAACTTTGCGTCCCCGACTTTCCAGATGCCGTCGCCCAGCACCTTGCCTTGTTCAGCGCTTTCGAACGTGAGGTCCATGAAGAACTTTCCGCCCTTGTCGGCGGTAAAGTACACGCGGTGGCCCTTGCCGGGCTTGTTTTCCATCGCGTATTCGCCCTTGATGTCGATGGTGCTCTTTTCCTTGATGGCCTTCAGGCGTTCGGGCGGGTACTGGCGGCCCACGGCGTAACTTTTGCCCTTGAAGTTCCAGAAGCTCATGTCGCAGCCGATTTTTTTGCCCGAAGCGGGGACGTACAGCGTGGAATAGTTCACGAATGCGCGCGTCCCGTTGTCAAACACGAACTGGTAACTCCATGTTTCGTTGAATTCCTTCGCGCTGTTCTGGTGCGGCATAAAATCGCTTGCCGTAAGGTTGCGCACGGCGCCAGAGGGGGGCGTCACATCGCCCGCGAAAGCGGCCTGGACCGCAAATGCGGTGAGGACTGCGAAAAATAACTTGCCGAAGGAACGTCTCATATTCCTAAAAATAAAAAAATGAGGCGAAAAAAAGCGCCCCTTTATCGGGGCGCTTGGCGTAATATCGGGATAACGAGCGCTTTTACAGCGGCAGGTCCTTGCCCATGCCGAGCTTGAGTTCGGTGCGCCTGCGCACGACCATTTCGTTGAAGAGGTCGGTGAGGCTGTCCTCGATGCTTATCATGGGCTTCCAGCCGATTTCGTTTACCTTGGTGGGGTCGCCAATCAGTAACGGGATATCGTTCGTGCGTTCGTAGGCAGGGTCAAATCGGAAGTCTACGCTCACGTCTGCAATCTCGACGAGCATGTCGACGAGTTCGCGGAAGGTGTAAGACTTGCCACTGCAGATGTTGTACACCTGCCCGGAGGGGGCCGTGTTGAGAATCTGTATCATCCCGCGGGCAACGTCGCGCACGTCCACCACGTCGCGGCTGATGTCGAGGCTACCCGAATAGACTACAGGTTCGGCGTGGTAATACTTTATCTTCACCAGCTGGTAGGTAATGGAGGGGATTGCGAAACGCCTGCTGTGGTGCGGGCCCGTAAAATGGAAGGGACGCACGGCGACGATGTGCATGTCGTTTGCGTTCCTGAACTGGTTCCCGAGAATTTCCATGCACGCCTTCGATGTCGCGTAGGGCGTGAGCGGGTTCGGCAGGTCAGTCTCCTTGTGGAGGTAGGTGAGGTGCTGTTCCGTGCGGCCGTAAATTTCGCTCGAACTGAGCAGCATGATTTTCGCCTTCGGGACCACCTGCCTTGCGGCTTCCAGGAGCGTCTGCGTGCCGAGCAGGTTGATGTTCAGGGTCTCGTAGGGCTTCTTGTAGCTGAGGCCCACGGAGGATTGGCTCGCAAGGTGGTAGATGTGCGTAGGCTCGACCTTCTGCATCATCTCCAGCACGTCCTTGAAGTTCAGCATGTCGCCAGTGAGGTACTCCACGCCGTCCACCTTCTGCCAGGGCTGCGGCTGTTCGTCGCTGAAACTGTAAAGCCCATGGCTTGTTCCGCTCAAGTTCGAGAGGATGTGGAAACCGAGTCCTCCCGTACCGCCTGTAACTAATATGCTCATATGCTATTCCTCACCTAATTGCATCCCATGCTTTCGTTACAATATCTTTTTCGATGTTCGTTACTTTTTCGACCGCACCGATTCTGGTGGGCAGAATGTAAACGCGCGTGCCCTTTTCGGCCTTCTTGTCGACCGCCATCGCTTCCCAGGCCTTTTCCGTATCCACGCCAAAGGTTTTCGGGAATCCGAGTGCGTCGAGGAGCGCGTTCTGGCGGGATTCTGCCGCGGCATCCATCATGCCGAGCATTACGGCGGCCCTTGCGGCGACGCGCATCCCGAGCGAAACCGCGATGCCGTGACTGAACATGTTGTAGCCGGTAAGTTTTTCGATGGCGTGCCCGAAGGTGTGGCCGTAATTGAGGATGGCGCGCAGGCCCGATTCCTTCTCGTCGATGCCCACGACCTCTGCCTTGATCTGGCAACTGCGGAAAATCATGTGCTTGAGCGCATCGAAGTCGCGGTTCTTGATGGCGCTTACGTTGCCTTCCAGGTAGCGGAAGAATTCCTCGTCGTAGATGACGCCGTACTTCACGATTTCGGCAAGGCCCGCGAGGTATTCGGTATCGTTGAGCGTCGAAAGCACCGAGATGTCGCACACCACCGCGCGGGGCTGGTAGAACGCGCCTATCATGTTCTTGCCTTCGGGGTGGTTCACCGCCACCTTGCCGCCCACGGAACTGTCGACCATGCTGAGGAGGGTCGTGGGGAACTGGATGAACGGGATGCCGCGCTGGTAGGTGGCGGCCCCGAAGCCGGCCATGTCGCCGACCACGCCGCCGCTGAACTGCAACAGGCAACTCTTGCGGGTGTAGCCGCGGTGCAGCATGAACGTGAAAAGCTGGTTCAGGTTGTGGAGCGTCTTGTTGCGTTCGCCCGCCTGGAACTTGAATACGGGGCACCTGCCGGCCTGGCCGCGGAGCATGTTCAGCATATTGCCTTGCGCCTTCGCGATGGTCGTGTCGGTGCATACCAGGAATTCGTGCGAGGGGGCGAGCTGCAGGCCTTCGAGCAGGCATGCCGTCTCGGGGACGATATCCTTCCCGATAAAGATGGGGTAGCGGCCCCCGCTGCTCGGGTAAACATCGAGCGCATGGCTCTTCCAGAACTGCAACATGCGCAGGATTCGCTCGATGATGTGGGAATCGTTCACGTCGTTCGTGCTTTCCACGCTGAAATCCGCCTGCGCGTAGTTCTTTTCGCGCTCCTTGAGCATCACCTTGATTTTCGCGAGGCGTTCCTCGTCGCTCAGGTTTGCGAGCAGCGGGCGCGTGTTCTTGCGGCCGATGCGTTCACTCAGTATTTCGGGTTTGGCCCACAGGCGGATGAGCGTTCCCGATTCGCGGATGACCTTCACGTTTTCGGGATTGTTGATGGCGCCGCCGCCGAGCGATACCACCTGGGGTGTCTCGTTGGCCGCGATTTCTGCAATCACGTCGCGTTCCATCTCGCGGAACTTCGCTTCGCCATCCTGTTCAAAAATCTCGCTGATGCTCTTGCCTGCGCGCTCGACGATAACCGCGTCGGTATCGACGAGCGGGCGGCCCAGGCGTTCGGAAAGGGTGCGGCCCGTGCGGCTCTTGCCGCTGGCCATGAATCCGGTGAGGAAAATATGCTCTTTCATGTTAGCCCTGCATCCCTTTGCGCATAATCGCAGTCAGTTCTTCGTTGGTGCGGCCCTCCGTCTCCTTCGGGAACCACTTGCGGAAACTTTCCAACCCCTGGTGTACGAGCATGCCTTCGCCTGTGACGACCTTGCAGCCCTTCGCCTCTGCCATCTGCAGAAGTTTGGTGCGCGGCGGCGCGTACACGATGTCGCACACGACCTGCCCCTTGTGGAGGCATTCTGCGGGGAGCGGGCTTTCGCCTTCGTTCGGGGTCATGCCCACGGATGTCGCGTTGATGATGATGTCGAAATCGGCGGAGATGCTTTCGAAGTCGGCGAAGGTCGAAACCTTTACCCCGACCTCGACAAATACCGCATTCAGGCTGTCGGCGAGCGCCTGGCCCTTTTCTGCCGTGCGGCACACGATGGTGAGCGCGTTGCCCTGTTCCACGAGCGTGAACGCGATTGCCTTCGCCGCACCGCCGTTCCCGAGGAGCGCCACGCGCTTGTTGCTGACGTCTACGCCGTTTTCTTCGAGGTTGCGGATGCAGCCGTACGGGTCGGTCGTCGTCCCGCGGAGAGTGCCCCCGACAATTCCGTCTTTCCAGTAGAGCGTGTTCACGCTGCCGGTGAACTTGCTGATGTTGCTGAGTTCGTCTACGAGTCTAGGGCTTCCGTCGCAACCCACGAATTCGGTCTTGTACGGGATGGTAACGTTTGCCCCCCGGAAATTCATTGCCCTGAACCCGCGGATGGCGTCCGCGAAATTTTCCGGTTCCGGTGCATGGGGGAGGTAGCGTGCGTTGATTCCTAGCGCATCGAAAAGGGCGTTGTGCATCGCGGGCGACTTGCTGTGCGCCACCGGATGCCCGAAGATACAGAGCGTCTCTGTTTTTCCGTTGATACGGTCCAATTTTACCTCTTTTGTCCGCCCACCTGGGGCTGAACTCTCAATAATCCTTACAAAAGATATATAATATTTAAGGCAAAAGAGGATTTACTATGAAAAAATTTGTTGCCTTGTGTATTTGCGCGTTTACTCTGCTTGCCTGTGAATCGGATGAACCGCAGAAGGTCGCGGAAAAGGCCGCTCCGGAACAGGTCAAGGCCCAGCAAGCGGCAGTCCAGCCCCAGAACGATGCCGCAAGCGCGATGACGGACGCGCAAGTATTTGCTTACATCCTGGGTTCGGTCTACGGGTTGCCGTCGTACATGAATACGCCCCATCGGGTCGGCGCGATGGTCGATCTCGATGCAATGATTCAGGGAATTGTCGATAACGAGAGGGCCCTGAAGGATTCGACCTGGAAACTCCAGCTTTCGGAGGAAGAGCGGAAGGATATCAACGAGCATTACGAGAAGGTGGCCGCGGAACGTAGGGCGGCGGGTGACAAGGCTCCGGAGATTGCCCTTGCGGGGCCGATTACGGGCCAGAAGGTTGTCATTGCCGATACCACGTCCATGATTGTCAAGTATTCCTACGCGCAGGGCGTGACAATCGACATGCTCTTTGACGGGATGAGGAAGAGTTTCAACGAGGATTTCGAGGCGAGATTCTTTGTCCAGGGCGTGCGCGAATTTGTTTACGAGGCGATGAACCCGTCGTTCAGGAAGGCCGTCTCGGACGAGAGGCTCAAGGCGGTCAACACGAAATACAGGAACCGCATGGAACAGATTCGCGAGGAACAGCGCCGTCAGTAACGATTTTGAACTATATTTCCTGTAAAATTTCTAAAGGAGTAATATGAAAAGCATTAAAATGATTGCAGTGGCTGTAGCTCTTACGCTTGCTGGCCAGGCTTTTGCGGCAGATTGGTACGTGAGCCCGAGCGGCAAGAACAAGAACGAAGGTACGTCCCCGTCTGCGCCCCTCAAGAACATCTGGAAGGCTATTGAACTTGCTTCTGCCGGCGACGCGATTCACGTGGCCGCGGGCAACTACAACGGCCAGATGAAGAAGGGCTGGATTCTGCTCGACAAGCCGGTATCTCTCATCGGCGGTTATTCCGACGATTTCAAGACCCGCGACGTCATCAAGAACAAGACGATGTTCCAGCCCACCAACGAGATGAACTCCACCAAGGGCCAGGGCATTTTGCACATCAACTACAAGGGCGCGAACTCAAAGGTCGTGATTGACGGTTTCATTTTCGACCAGGGCGAAGCGAACAGCTACCACGCGGTAAACGGCAAGCCCGAAGGCGTTGCGACCGGCATGTGGCTTGAACCGCCCGCAAAGGGCAACACCACGAACCCCTCGCTGAACGTGTACAGCCTCTATGGCGAAAATTCCGAGGGTGACCTCACCATCCAGAACTGCGTGTTCGTGAACGCCGGTAACATTGCCCTGCAGGTGAACCACTTCGCGGGCAACGTGAAGGTTTTGAACAACATATTCATCGCGAACCGCATTATCGGTGCGAACGTGCTTGCCAAGCAGAACAAGCTGGGCGCAGTCGATTACGAATTTGCGTACAACACGGTGATGTTCACCTGGACCCGCACCAAGGAATTCGGTGATATGGGCTTCGGCGTGCGTTCCAACACGAACTGCTTTAGCCGCATCCACAACAACCTGCTCGCACTCAACATGATGGCGGGTTTCGACAACACGAAGGGTGACCCGAAAACGAAGAAGGTCTGGCTCGACAAGAACGCGTTCATCTTGAACAAGAAGGGCGACGTGACCGTTACGGTGAGCCCGAGCATCCTCTGGCTCAATGTTGCCGACGACCAGTTCGAGGACCTCGAAGATGCCCCGAGCATCGAGAGCTTGAGCGGGAACATCTCCATCAGCGACCCGAGCATTTTCAAGGGCAAGATCAACCAGGCTTACCTCGAAGGCTTCCTGAATGCGACCTACACCGAACAGACCTCGTATAACGAGAACTCTCCGGCGAACCTGTTCCGCGCCGCGATGGGCATGAACAAGCAGGGCTCCATCTCTTCGAAGGTGTCCATGTTCATGAACAAGTACCCGATGGAAGAATCTCTCCTGCTGTTTGGCCTCATGGAAGGCTACGGCGCCCAGATGCCGAAATAGCCTGCATCACATTCCTTCGTCACACCGAAGTCGCGGAGCGACAAGTGTGTCTATAGATGCCCTTGTCCCGCCTGCGGCGTGACTGCGGCATGACGTTTTTTTACTAAATTTTCCCCGTAATTTTTTAAAGGATGCCACAATGGATATTCCCGAATCTTCGAATTTTGTACAGGACATCATCGTCAACGACCTCAAGACGGGCAAGCGCACCAAGGTGCATACCCGTTTCCCGCCCGAACCCAACGGCTACATCCACATCGGGCACGCGAAGTCCATCTGCCTGAACTTCGGTACGGCAAACAAGTACAAGGACTTCGGCGGCATCACGAACCTGCGCTTTGACGACACGAACCCCTCCAAGGAAGACGTGGAATATGTAGACTCCATCCGCGAAGACGTGAAGTGGCTCGGCTTTGAATGGAAGGGCGGCGAATATTTCGCCAGCGACTACTACGACCAGATTTACGCTTTTGCTGAAAAACTCATCGAGATGGGCAAGGCCTACGTGGAAGACCTGACTCGCGACGAGATGCAGGAATATCGCGGCAACGATGCCGGCAAGCCGAGCCGTCCGAGCCCCTACCGCGACCGCAGCATCGAAGAGAACATGAAGCTGTTCCGCGAGATGCGCGATGGCAAGTACGCCGACGGCGAGAAGTGCCTCCGTGCGAAGGTGGACCTCGCTAGCCCGAACATGAACATGCGTGACCCGGTCATCTACCGCATCAAGCACTGCACCCACCACCGCACCGGCGACAAGTGGTGCATCTACCCGATGTACGACTTTGCCCACCCGCTCAGCGACTGGATCGAGGGCATTACCCACTCCATCTGTACGCTGGAATTCGAGGCGCACCGCCCGCTGTACGACTGGTTCCTGATTGAACTGGGCCTAGACAACCGCCCGCAGCAGATTGAATTTGCCCGCTTGAACCTGACCTACACCATGATGAGTAAGCGCAAGCTTTTGGAACTGGTGGAGACGAAGGCCGTGATGGGCTGGAACGACCCGCGTATGCCGACGGTCTGCGGTTACCGCCGCCGTGGCTTTACTCCGAGTTCCATCCGCGAGTTCTGTGACCGCATCGGCGTGTCGAAGGCCGACTCCATGGTGGACGTGAACCTCCTGTACTTCTGCATCCGCGAAGAACTGAACAAGACGGCGAACCGCGTGATGGCGGTCATCGACCCGGTGAAGCTCGTGATTGACAACTGGGAAGACGGCAAGGTGGAGATGATCAAGGTGGAAAACAACCCCAACGATCCCGCCGCCGGTACCCGCGAAGTCCCCTTTGGCAAGGAACTCTACATCGAGGCCGACGACTTCATGGAAGAACCGCCGAAGAAGTACTTCCGCCTCAAGCCGGATGGCGAAGTCCGCCTGAAGGGCGCCTACTTCGTGACCTGCAAGAGCGTCGAGAAGGATGCAAACGGCAAGGTGACGGTGATTCACTGCGAATACGACCCGCAGAGCCAGGGCGGCGAGACTCCCGATGGCCGCAAGGTCAAGGGCACCATCCACTGGGTTTCTGCAGCACATGCCGTGGATGCCGAAGTGCGCCTCATCAACAACCTGTTTACGCTGGAAGACCCGGCGCAGGTTCCCGAGGGCGAAGACTGGCACGACTACCTGAACCCGGAATCCATGGTCATCAAGCAGGCCAAGGTGGAACCGAGCCTCGCGAACGCCAAGCTGGAAGACCGCTTCCAGTTCATGCGTCAGGGCTACTTCTGCCTCGACAGCGAAGATTCCAAGCCGGGTCATCTTGTCTTTAATAGGACTGTCGATCTGAAGGATTCTTTCGCAAAAACCGTCGCGAAGTAATTCGAATTATAACGCATCGCGATACTGCGTCATGAACGATGTCATTCTGGAGCATCCGAAGGATGCGATAGAATCCACACGGTTCTGATACAGCGACTTTAAACAAACTAAAGGGTGGCCTTGCGCCGCCTTTTAATATATCTTTGGAAAAGATTGAATAGGAGGCCTCTCGATGAACAGGCAAATGAGTTTTAAGAAATGTGTGACGGGTGCTTTTGTTGCGCTGGCGATGGCGGCGTGTTCCGATGACGGCTCGTCATCGCTTGAATATCCTGTGGATGAATCGAGCAGTTCCATAGAAAGTTCATCTGAAATCGTTTCCAGCAGTTCCATCGCGGAATCTAGCAGTTCCATTGCAGAATCCAGCAGTTCTGTAGAGTCGAGCAGTTCGCAGGAACCCGAGAGTTCGAGCAGCGTGCAGGTGTTTATCGACGAACGCGACGGGCAGGCTTACCGGTACGTGGTCATCGGGGGACAGACCTGGATGGCGCAGAACCTGAACTATACGGATACTGCCACGAAATATTCATATAATTATACCCCGGACATTGCCGACACCGATGTATGGCGCTACTATTGGGACCGCGATGCGAAAGTCTCGTGCCCCGCAGGTTGGCATCTTCCGAGATTTATGGATTTCAGCAAGCTGGTGACGACTGTTGGCGGGCCGGATTCTGCGGGTAAGTTGCTGCGGTCAGTCGACGCCTGGTACGATAGGCAGGGCGATACGGACATTTATGGTTTTGCCGCGACTCCCACGGGAATGAGATGTAGCGGAGGGTCCAATACGAAAGCCATATACATGTCGGCAGACTATGCCCAGTACGGTAGCCTGTATTCCTTTAACTTGGAAGCAGAAAAACCGGTGGAATGGAAAGACAATAGTGGTGGCTGCTATATGGCCGTAAGGTGCGTGAAGGATGACGATTTCTATAAGGTGATACCCGATTCTGCGGATGTCGCGCAACTGGAACCGTGCAAGACGCAAGAAGAGGACAACTGCGAATACGGGACACTCAAGGATAGTCGCGACAACCGTGAATACAAGACTGTCGTGATCGGTGATCAAACATGGATGGCGGAAAATCTGAGGCTTGATTATCCGGAAGGGGCAGGATGCATGAAGGACGACAAGGATACCTGTGCCAAGTACGGATATGGATATACCTGGGCTGCGGCCATGGACTACCTGGGCAAGTTTTCCGATGATGCGGTCGGCTGTGGCAATGATTCATATTGCACAAGAGCGAGAGATGTTCGCGGAATTTGCCCGGAAGGCTGGCATTTGCCGGATTTGGCTGAATTCCAGACTATGCTCTACGCAGTCAATGAACGGCATTCCGGGAATAGCAACTTGAAGGCGTCTAACTTGTGGCAGAATGATTCTAGAACCGTTGAAAGTGCTTTCCGTGATAAATACGGATTTTCGCTGATGCCTGGCGGGATGGTTCTGCCACCCGTCTTCAATAATCAGCAAACAGGCAGTTCCACATGTCTTTGGACTTCTTACGATGTATCTCCGCGTTTTGCCTATTATTTGCTTGCTAACAGAGATTATGCGAGCATGAGTAAGAACGAGAAACTCTTCGGTTGTTACGTTCGCTGCATAAAGGACTAACTTTTTACAACTACAGTATGAAATTCAAGACACTTCTCATTCTTTGTATGTCTGCCGCAATTGCCTTTGCGGAAAACGACAACCCCCTGAAGCGCGCGATGGAGACGCTGAACTCCTCCAAGATTGCCTATTCCGTGAAGGAACTCAAGAAACCTTTCCCGGAACCGGACCGCAGCAACTTGCTGAACATGCCCGCCTACCGCAGGTTTGTGGATGGAGGTTACAAGGTGACCGCCTTCGAGTTCAAGGGTGACGTGAAGAAGGCTTTAGACAAGGCGGAGGACCTCTTTTCCAAGAAGGAATACGCGAAGGCCCGCGATGCTTACAAGCGCGTGCTGCTGCTTGACCCGAATGCGACAATCGTGATGGCCTACATCGCGCAGACCTTCGGTATAGAGCAGAACTGGGACATGGCTGAATCCTGGTACAAGAAGGCGATTGATGCGAACTACATCGATTACCTTGCGCACTGGCTGCTTGCCGACGTTTACCGCAACAAGGGCGACAGGAAAAGGGCCCTCGAGGAGATTTCTATAGCGAAGGTGCTGAACCGCAACAACCCGCGGCTCGAATCCCTGCGCCAGAAAATCTATGCGGCCAACGGGCTCGATTCAAGCCACTGGGCGTTCAACCCGCAGGCACGTGTCCTCCAGACACCCGATGGTTCCGTGGTGGTGGAGGCCGATACCCTCTGGATGTATTACGCGTTTATCGAGGCCGCGTGGAAGTTCGAACCCGAGTACAAGAAGCGTGCCGAGTCAAACAAGGACATGGGCGAGGCGATGATCAAGGAATGCCTTGCCGGCCTGTTGCCGAAAATTGATGAACGCAAGGCGAATTCAAAGACTCTTACCCGCCTGGACAAGGCCCTTTCGGCAGGGAAGATCAATTCCTTCATCATGTACGAAATCATTCTTCCGAATAAACCCTCGCTGGCTTACTACCTGGATAAAAAGCAGATAGAAGCCCTCGGGGATTACGTCATCTGGTCAAATCAGAAATAACAAATAAGGGGCGTCCATCGGACGTCCCTTTTGCTTTTAGCAAAATGTGGAGAATAAGGTGGCCTTGCGCCGCCTTTTTTTATTCGGTCGTTTCTGAGGGGAAATGAGAACATTTTGTAAAAAGTGAGAACATTCTTTATTAAATAATGGTAAAATTTTGTTTAAAAACAATATATCTTATTGTAAAGATGTTATATTTGTTTCTGAAATTTGAGAACATTGTAGATGATCTCAGGGATGGATGTTATGGTGAATTGGGTAGAAAAGGGCAGGGTGCTGGCCGTGGCAGCCGTCTTGGCGCTCGGAACGGCTCATGCCGAAAAGACGGTCGTCTTCTTTACGCCGTGGTCGAACACAAACGCGGTGCTGTTCGTGGGGGGCGATTCCGTAGCCACGATGACGCCTCTCGAAAATTACTGCGGCTGGTTCAAGGCTACAGTGGATGCGCCTGCCGAGGGCTTCGGGGTTTACTTCAAGCAGACTGTCGGCCTCAACTACGTGGGTGCCGAGGGCATGGTTGCCGAGGAACCTACGGAATCAAGCGAGATATTGCTGGATTCCGTTGCCGCCCTCTCCGATACGGTTTGGGTGCAGGGGTACAAGGCCGATGTTCCCGCGCTGTTTTCCGGTTACCCCGGCGTGCTTGGCGACTGCCCGCTCAAGAAGATTCCCGTGACCGTCTACGACTGGCTGCACGGTACCGATGGCGATGGCGACGGAAGCGGAAAAAACGGTGACCCCGCAAACGGCGTCAGCGCGGACTTCGGTTCGGGCGGGTGCTCCGGCAAGGACAAGGCCATTACGGGCATGGTCGAATACAGGCTCGGTGCGAACGGGGTTCCCGTGCGTGCGGACCCCTTCCCGGAAAAGTGCAAGATTACGGAGCATCTCGACAGCTGGTTCCTGCCCGAGGTTGTCGCCAAGGACAGTGCGGGCAACGAATACACGAACATGACCTGCCGCGACCTGTATGTATCTATGGACGACGAGGGTTTCTGGCTTGCGGAAGTTTCGAAGGACCAGATATCGAAAGGCAACGAGGCCAATTCGGACGGAATGTTCCTGCTGGACGATTTCGAGTTTCTCGACGATGCGGAGAAGGTGCCGAACCCTTACTACGACCAGCTGAAGGGAACGAAGATAGGCAAGCACAACTTCGGGTATGCCGCAAAGATACAGGCGACGTTCGAGTATGTCCCTGGCCAGTACTTTGACTTTTACGGCGACGACGATGTTTGGGTGTTTATCGACAATCGCCTTGCAGTGGATATCGGCGGGCAGCATGGCCAGGTGGCGGGTGCTGTAGATCTCGATACCATCGGGCAGAATACCGGCGACATGCTTGTTCCGGGAAAGACGTACGACTTCCATATCTTTTACGTGGAGCGCCATACCGGTTCGTCGAATTTCCGCATGCGCACTTCTATTGACCTGCAGGTCGAGGCGTCGCTGTTCCTGACTTCGGACAGGCGCGGCTCCGGAATGAGTTACGAGGTATGGCAAATCAACAAGAAGAGCAAGCTTTCCTGCAATTTCGACGCGAATTCTGCCGAGCGCGATACGACCGGTGGCGCGTCGACCTTCAAGCTTACCGGCGGTAACCTCGCGGGGCCCGAGATACTTGGGGTCGGTACCCATTACGAGGGAATCAAGATTACGAGCGATTCCACGTTCTCGATAGATTCTGCAGCGATTGTTTCGAACTACGCGCTTGCTCCCGGGCACTACTTCCTGGAAATTACCCTGAAGGCTGACCCGAGCCAGGTGACGAAGGTGGAAATTACCGTGCCGTCCTATTCCGTGCCAAGCGTCGCGTTCGCGAAGGAAGACTGGACTGTCCTCGGTACGCAGGTCTCTGGCGATACGGCGCAGATTGGCCCCTGGGCGTATGCGACTTACCAGGTGAATATCACGTTCTTCGAGGAATGGGCCGTCGTCAACAATTACAACCGCAAGATAAACCTATCGTTCTCGAATGCGGCGATAGATATCTTGGATGCGCCGGGCGGAAAGAAAATCAGCGCGGTGAACCTGGACGAGGATGGGCGTGCGACATTCTACGTGCATGCGAATGCTCCCGTGTCCGGAGCCGTGCTCACGGCGAAGGGCGCCGCGGCGGGCGTTTCGGTATGGACCGACCTGAAGTTTGCCGAACCTCCCGCACCGCGCGTGGAGAAGGCTATTGCGATGGACCGGAACGGGGACGGGCGTGCCGACAGCCTGTACGTTCACTTTGAACGCGCCGTCAATGGCAAGAGCCGTCTGGATTCTATCCAGTTGACTTTCGGAGAAACGTTCGTGGCGACGTCGAAATTCAAGATTGTGAACGAGACCGATATCGTGCTTACTGCCGAAGACCTTGGCGCGGAATGTACCGGGAAGGTTTGCGGTTTTGGCAGTAGGCAGTTTACCGGAGATGCGTCGGGAATCTATTCTGGAAGCCTGAACAACTGGTTTACCTACGAAAATGAGGGCGAGGTCAGCAACTTCTTTATCGAGAACGAGCAGGTCGCCGACGGAGTCGGGCCCATCGTGCTTTCGGCCTCGAAAAAGATAAGCAAGGACGGGAGCAGGCTTATAGACATTACCTTCAGCGAGGCGATTCCTGAAGAGTCCCGGCACCTGTTTACGGAGATTTTTGAATACACCTGCATGCGCTCGGGGATAAACGAGAAGCCCGAAAGGCCTCTGCAACAGGGCGGAACGGGAGCGCGCATGACGCTCATCTATACCTCGGGCGGGAACGGGGCTGTACTGCCGACGGACGGCGATCTGGTGAGGTTTGCACCCAAGGGCGGTGCGCAGGACCTTGCCGGGAATGTACCGCACAGGGACAATCCGTGGGTGGTCATTACGGGCGACCAGGAACTCGGTGTAGAGAACCCGGGCGTAGTCTCGCTGGGAGAAGACCCTTATGGCATTGTCAGGAACGACACGGTTACGCAGGTGAAGCTTGTTACGGATATAAGCCAGAGCGCCCAGCAGATAGCGGATTCGCTCGGCGTGCAGGGCTCGCTTGTCGATTTCGATATCGCGAAGATTATGGTTGAACAGACGAAGGATGCCGTCGAGAAGTTCGACGCCTTCGTGAAGTCGCGTGTCGGGAGCGAGACGGATTACGACACGACGATAGTCGGCATCAGCGAGCAGGAAGCCTTGACGCAGTTGTTCAACGACATTCGCGTGAACCTGGTGGATACCTCGTACGGTTTTAGCGAGCAGGCCATCAACGGGATTTTGGACGGTTCCGTTACCGAGGACAACTACAGGTCCGTTGTCGGCGAGGGCGACCTGGTGCTCTTCGCGAAAATGGCGGAGGCGAATATCGAGGCGAGCCGCGATACGGTAATCACCATAGGGAATGTCCAGACCGTGACGCAGGCCGACCTCTTCGATGCCATCCGTAGCGGCAAGCTGGATGCGGAACTTGCAGAAGCAGGCGTTGCGCGTGAACTTGTCGATGCCGTAAAGGCGGGCGAGGTAACCGAATTCAATCTCGAAGAGTACCGTAGCGGCGAAAGGACGATTGTATCTGACGATGCCGTGGAACTGCACTACCGCACGTTCTATTACAGTCAGTTCGGCGAGTACGTGGGCGGAACGTCCAATACGATAAGGTGCTCCGACAAGGGAGTGTACGGCGAAGAGGGCTGCCTCAAGAACAAGGGAAATATCTTCCTTGCATGGAACATGCGTTCCAATAGCGGCCGCCTGGTCGGGACTGGCGTCTACATCTCGCGCCTAGAAATAAAAATCGTCGTGAACGGTAAAAATACACTTCACCAAGTTCACGACAATTTCTGGGGCGTGCGCCGCGGTAAAAACTTTAGCGGCTTAGCATCTTCCCGTTGAGCGTTGCAATCCAGTGCTTGTCCTGAGCGCTTTCCGGCACCTTCAGGGTCGTAACACCCTTCTTGATTCTGGTCTTGAACAGCGTGACGCCGTTCAGGTCGACTAGCGCGAAGGTTCCGCCCAGGTCTGTCATGATTTCGATCTTGTCGCCGTTCACGTTGAAGAAGTTTGTCGGCGAGAGCCTGCTGAAATCATCGAGGCCAGTAGTCTGTATCGGGGGATCGACTTTAGATACGGTATCCTTCGCCCAGTCGGGAACGTGGATTACGGGCTCGGTGACGATGGGCTGCGCAGGTTCGGTAAATCCGAGCTGCTGGTCCATCCACTTCATGCGTTCCTTCATCTTCTTGCGGAGATGTTCGAACTCGCCGTCCCAGGTATCGGCATTGTAGCCGCCCATGGGCATGTTCATGCCCCAGCCTTGCTGACCACCGCCTTGGTTGCAGTATCTCATCGGCTGCGGGTCGCTGTCGCCCTGTCCGCTAGACTTGCCCAAGTTCGGCCAGCGCTTGAAGTTCCTGTCGGCAGCCTTCGTCAGGTACGTCTTCATGGAGTCGAGATACACGTCCATCGTCTTGGTGTGCCATACGCCGCTGCGGAGTTCCGCCCAGCGCTTCTTGAGTTCGCTCTGGTAATGGCTGTCTTTCCACATGCCAAGCAGCCAGTTGGGAATCTTGAGCCCGCTCATGCCGGTTTTCATGCTGCTCTCGATTTGCCAGCCGGTGGTGCCGGAACTTCCCATTCCGCCACCGCCCATACCGCCACCGCCCCACATATTCCAGTTGAAGCCGTTGTTGCCGCCGTTGTTGTTGCCGCCGTTTTCGGGCTGGCTTCCGTTGCTCATGGCGAGGTTGAAGTCCCACGCCGGGCCAAGCGTCACCTTGCCGCCCTTGCTATCCTTGGGTTTGTGCAAGAAGAAGCTGCACCAGTAGGAGTCGGAGTTGTTGGTCACTTCTTCGTGCAGCACGTAGTCGAGTGCCGAAGTCATGTCCACGTAGTTTTCGTACCCGCTACCGTTCTTGCCGTTCTTGAACAGGTTCTCAAGATCTTCCAGGTACTTTTTCAGGTAGGCCTGCTGCTGGGTTTGCAGGTTTTCCTTCTTGGGGTAGTGCATGATGACGTTCAGGCCGTCGGCGGTCTTGAAGCCTTCCTTGTTGATGTCTTCGTTGCCCATGCCGCCGGTATTGGTGCCGGTCTTGTCGAATGCCCAGATGTAGCCGCCGGTCACGTCGTCGCCGCTGATGTCGGTTTCTTTGAGCTTGCTCACGTCTACGCGGTACTTGCCGCGCTTGATTTTTTCGATAAGCACGTACACGCCGCGGTACACGCCGTTGATGTAGAGGTCAAAGTGCTTGGTACGGGGGCTGTAGTGGCCAGCCTGCCTAAACAGCCAGTGGGCGAGCGCGTTACGCATCAGGCTCTTGTCAACGTACGGGCCGTGGAACACCCAGTCGTCTGCAGGAGGGAGCCCGAGCATGCTCACGTCTATGCCTTCGCCCTGGTTGTCGCGGACTTCCACGCTGTAGCCGGGCTTGGGGAACTTGGCTGAAGATTGACCGCGCACTTTGATGCCGATGTCGTAGTGCGTACCCTTGGCGCTGTCGGCTACGTTGTTCGTTGCCGCGTCCAGCACGCTCATCGTGGCGGGCATCTTGTCGTTCACGGTGTTGTCTAGGCATTTACCCTTGGTGTCGATGAACACGATGGGCAAATCGTATGTCTGTGCGAATGCGCCAGCCAGGCCAAATCCGACAGCGAGAGAGAGTTTTTTTAGGCTTGACATGAGACCTCCAACCAAACCTGTTCATTTGTCTAGACTAAAAGTATATGATATATGTTTAAACTCTATGTTAATTGTCGTTTACGCGTTGTTTTTGCTTACAACTCAAAAAAAAGCGAAAAATGGCGATTTTTTTTGAAACCGAAGGGTTTTCCCGTTCATCAAATAGTTGTATATTGATAGGGAAGGAGGTTTCTATGTCCAGAATTGAGACAAAACGTTCCGAAATTTGGCTTATTCTCTTGCTGGCGGCGGTTTTCTGCCTGCCGGGGGTTGGCCGCGCGCAGGGTTACTTCAGCGCTTCGGAACTGGACACGCTGGTGGCGAATATTGCGCTGTACCCGGACCCGCTCCTGGTTCAGGTGCTGGCCGCATCTACTTACGGAGAACAGATTGCCCCCGCGAGCGAATGGGCAAATTCACACAAGCACCTGAAGGGCGACGCGCTTTCGAATGCGATTGCGGCCGCAGAACTGCCTTACGATGCGAGCGTCCAGGCGCTTATCCCGTTCCCGCGCGTGCTTTCGATGATGAATAGGTATGCCGCATGGACCGACCAGCTTGGCGATGCCGTGTTTATCCAGAAGGAAGACGTTATGCAGGCGGTGCAGCGCTTGCGTAGGGCGGCAAACGAGCACGGGCACTTGCGGAATGACGACTACGTGAAGGTCACGACTGGCGACAACATCACGATTTTGCCAGTACGTACGGAATACGTCTACGTTCCCGTGTACAATCCGTATGTTGTTTATTACAATTATTACGACGGGTACGTGCGTGTAAGCTACGCTCCGGGAGTATGGCTCGGCACGCATTACGGGTACTGGGGGTGGGGTTCCTGCTGGTTTGACTGGAATGCGCGCGCAATCTACATGCGCGACCACCGCTGGCACGCGCCCAGGCGCGGGCCCAGGCACCCGCACCGCTATGCGCCTCCTCCTCGCCACAGGCATACCGTCGGGCCGGACCTGAATCGCCGTTCTTCGGCGGGGCCTGCCCCGCAGGCCTCAAGGCCTGCGGCAGCGGTGTCGCGCCATTCGGGGGCAACGCGCCCTGTGGACTTGAATTCCCGCGAGTCGCAGGTGTCTCGTGAAACCTCGCGTAACGACGTTACCCGCAGGAACATGCAGGCGGCTCCGCCTCCACCGAGGGCGCAGAGCCCGCGAGAAGACCGCTGGGATAACGGTCGGGGAAGCGATTACGACCCGATGGATATCGCGAACAATCGCAGGCAGTCTTCGGGCTCTTCGTCCACGCCGCCTCCGCAGCCACCTTCAACGCGCAGGGACGACCAGGACCGCGATGACCGCGGGTCTTCGCGTGGCGGCTTCGGCGGCGCAATCCGCCGGAGGTAGTGAGATTAGGGAAGGCTCCGCGATTAGGGAGCGCGTGATGTAATCAAGCGCTAAAATAGGACTAAACCTCACATTTGCCGCGATTTAGTCCTATTGTCGGCTGGGCTTTATACAAGCCGATAGGACTAAACCCCAAAGTTTCGCATGTTTAGTCCTATTTTAATTCTGCATTGTGCAAAAAATTTCCCCAAATTACTGGTAAATGTTCAAGAACGCCAAGTAAAATAGGACTGAACGCCAAACAAGATAGGACTAAACCTCACATTTGCCGCGATTTAGTCCTATTGTCGACCGGGCTTTGCACAGGCCGATAGGACTAAACCTCAAAAAATCGCCCACTTAGTCCTACTTTTCAGCAATTTTTGAAATCTTGAGCCCCCAAATCCTGAACCCCGAAATCTTGAACGCCGCAGAGGGGCGCGTTCCTGCTTGCGATTTGCAGGTATTCAAGTTCCTGCGGGTCGTGGATTTGCGCGATTTCTGCCGGGGTGTAGAAGTGCCCGAACGCGATGTTCTCCCTGCGGGCCTTTTCCTGGAAGGCGTCAAGCTTCGCGACCACCTCGGGCGAATTGTCCCTGAGGATAAAGTCTATAGTCCAGGGCGTTGCGAGCGCGTCGAAACCTTCCACGAGGCACCTGCCCGAGATGAACGCCGAAACGAGGTTCTCGCCGAAGGCGTCCCGGAATATTCCCGGCCACTGCGACTTTTCGATTTCGCTAACGCATAGCAACTTCTTCATGTTGTCGAAGAACCCGAACCTCCGGCCCTTTCTCCCGAAGGCGATGAGCAGGCCGAACACGACCGCGACGAAAATCCACCCGCGCACGGTCATGCCTTCTTCGGCGGGTGCTTCCTGCATGTCGATGTCGAATTTTTTCCCTGTGCTGTCGCTGATGGTGAAGGTAAGCCACCCGGCAAGCGAAAGGATTCCGTCGCCGTAGCGTTCCTGGCGGAAGTTCGGCACAAGGAATTCCTGCTCGGCCTTGCGGATTTTTGCCTCGTCAAGGATGTCCCTTGCGGTTCCCCGGGTCACTACCAGCTTGCGCCTCTGCTTCTGGGCGACGAATATCAGGACTTCGCCTTCACGGCCGGCGTCCGCCTGCCATTTTTCCGCAATCCCCTCGGCGTATTTTGCAGCGACGCGCTCCCCGATGTCGTCCAGCAGCACGGCATCGATGCTGATTCCCGTCTCGTTCGCGACTTCGTCCGAGAGCCGGTCAAAAAATTCAAGCTGTTGCGCTGGGACCAGACGGTTCTCGTCGTAGATGTGGCTGTTTTCGGGGCGCGAGGGGAGCGCCTGCGCGATTGCGCACAGTACGAGCGTTGCCGCGAGAATGTTTTTCAGGTTCGGGGTCACCTACTCGATATCCATCAGGATGAGTTTTCTCGTGAGGTTGATTTTCTTGGTCTGGCCCTTGCCCTTGAGCATACCGCGGATGGCGCTGTACACGCTCTGCGAATCCGGGAACTCGTTCCCGTCGGCGTAGATGATGGCGTCGATGGTCTTTGCGGTCATCACGTTCACGTTTACGCGCTTGAACGCCTTCTTGAGCCCCGAGGCGATATCGTCGTGCAGGTCCTCGATTTCTTCCTCGTCGAATTCTCCCTTGATATTCATTATTACTTTGTACTGAATCCCCTGTTCTAAATCTTTCTGCCAGTATGCCTTGATTTTCTTTTCGAGCAGGGGCATGGCGCGCCTTGCTGCCTTGTGGAGGCATTCGGCGATAGCGGTCTGGTCGTTGCCGCCGCAGTCGTCATCCATGGCGGATTCACTCCCGAGGAGCCTTGCGGTGGAAGATTCGTAGGCGTTCAGGTCGACGGAGATGGCGCCGGGCTTCACGTTGCCGGAAAACTTGATGTACACGTCCGCACCGAGGGCGAGGCTCGCGAGGTAGGAGAGGTCTTCGTCCGTCTCGGCGATGTCGTTCTGCATCTGCACCACGGAGTTGAGGTTTGCGTCCCCCTCGAGCGACTTCACGTCGTAGAGTTTCTTGGTCAGGTATTCGTTTACCGCTTCCATCATGGCGCGTGCCATCGGGTTGTTTTGCACTACCTGCAGTTCAGAGATTCCCTTGCCGTTCTGGGCGGGGGTCACGAGGATGCTCGGGAGCGACGAATTGTCCGGGAGCTGCTTCGCCGGTTCGGGGGTTGCTGCGGTTTCGTCGGTTACTGATAAGGTCCCTGAGCCGGTTAGTGAGCCTGCCGAACTAGCTGAAGGGGCCGCGGTGTCGGTTGCGGGTTCAGTTTCGACTTCGGGTGCGCCGGCGCAGGCGGCGAGTATAATCGGGAAAGCTGCTGTGATTGCAAGGAGTCGCATGGGTGGCCTATCTATATTATTTTTTGCTGTTCTGTTCAAAAAAAATACAATTTGCTTATTCCAAAATATAGTATCTGTAAAAAAATTAATTTTTTTTGAAAAAAGTTTTCTTTTTTGAATTTGCATATATACATTTGTGGTATGAGTAAAAAATGGATATGGTTGCCCGACTGGGCCTCGGATCTTTCCCTCTGGGAAGACGACCTGACAGATGCGGATGCTTCTGCCGACCATGTCTTTGTGCCCTACGAAACTATGGCCGCTAACCTCGGCAACGTCTACGCCATCGACGGCATGCCGAAGGCGGAAACCGTTGTAGGCTGGGGGCTGGGCGCGTTCCTGCTTATGTGCGCGCAGTCCAAGCGCCCCAAGTCGCAGAAGTGGATTCTGCTTTCGCCGTTCGCCGACTTTTGCGACGAGGACGGCCCGTGGAATTCCGAGAACATTCTCTTCAAGGCGCGCGAGATGCACGGCTCGAAGAATGTCGCCCTGGATGCGTTCAAGGATCAGTTCGGCGAGGAGTTCAGCGACTGGCCCGACGAATGGCTCGAGGCCGCACAGAAAATGGACCCGGACTGCCTTGCCGAAGGGCTCAGGTTCATGGTGCAGAACAGGATTGACCGCGTGATTGAAAACGGCGACGACATCCAGGTGCTCTACGGCCGCATGGACCAGGACGTGACGCCCGCGATGACATTGAAACTCAAGGAGTTCCTGCCGAAGGCGACGTTCAAGGAACGCCCCAAGTCCGGGCACTGGCCCCCGATGATGCTGTTCTAAATTCCTGAAATAAGCGTTTCTTTATTGAAAGAAACGCTTTTTATTTTGAAATAAACGTATTTAATGTATGCATAAGCGTCGGCCAAGGATGGGAAGGGTGCAGGGAGGGGCCCGTGCGGCCTTCGCAACTCTGAGCTGGGGCCCCTCCCGCGTGAATTTTATACCTGAATTTTAATCGCCTTCTTCTACAAAGAAGGTGACATTGTTTTATATTTTGCGCGCTATAGATTAAACGATATTTTGAGTCTTTTGGGAGTTTTTAATGGCACGTGTTGTCGATGCGAGTGTGTTGGATAGCGAGCTGAATCCGGAACAGGCGGCTGCCGCGAAGAAAATTGAAGGCCCTATGCTGATTTTGGCGGGTGCGGGTTCGGGAAAGACCCGTGCCATCACGTACAAGATTGCGCACCTGGTGTCGTACCATAACGTGGAATCCGACAGGATCTTGGCAGTGACGTTCACGAACAAGGCTGCCCGCGAGATGACCGCGCGTATCCAGAAGTTGCTCGATGCCCCGTTGCGCTTTTCGTGGATGGGAACATTCCATTCCGTGTGCCTGCGCTTGCTCAAGAAATGCCTCAACACGAGCCAGGCTCTCCAGGCATTTGGTGGTACCTGGTACGACGGCAACTTTTCGATATACGATGACGACGACCAGAAACGCCTGCTGAAGCAGATATTGAAGGAAGACCTGGGCGACGACTGCGATGCCGCCGAAATCAAGCGCGTGCACGGGGCCATTTCGCGCTACAAGAATACGGTGCTCTACGAGTTTGGTTCCGCGGTCCTCCAGACGCCCGAGGTGGCGATGGCGCATGCGGAGTTTGCCGACGAAGAAAAGCGCGCGCGCTATTATGCCGAATACCAGAAGCGCCTGCGTGAATCGAACGCGATGGACTTCGATGACCTGCTGTTCAACACGGTCCTGATGCTGCAGAAGGTTCCGGGACTTGCCGACCAGCTAAAGAATCATTTCGACTTTGTCGTGGTCGACGAATACCAGGATACGAACGACGTGCAGTACGAACTGCTGAAACTCCTGATAAACGAAAATAAGAACGTAACCGTGGTGGGCGACGACGACCAGAGTATTTACGGCTGGCGTGGCGCGAACATCAAGATTATCCGCAACTTCCACCGCGACTTCGCCCCGGTGACCATCGTGAAACTCGAACGCAACTACCGCTCCACGAGCAACATCGTGAAGGGCGCGGGTTCCGTAATCGCGCATAACATCCGCCCTGTCGAAATGCAGAAGAACGTGTTCTCCAAGGAAGAGGCGGGCGACCCGATCCGCGTGCGACACATGATGGATGACCGCTCCGAGGCGCAGCAGATTGCAGAAAACATCAGCGCCGCGGGCATGAGCAACTTCTCGAAGACGGCGATTTTCTACCGCACCAACGCGCAGTCCCGCGTGATAGAGAAGGCGCTCAACGACATGCGCATTCCTTCGGTTATTTTCGGGGGCACGCGCTTCTGGGACCGCAAGGAAATCAAGGACATTCTCGCATACCTCAGGCTCCTTGCCAACGAGAAGGACGATGCCGCACACCTGCGCGTAATCAACACCCCGTCCCGCGCCATCGGGAAAACTACCGTAGAGTCGATTCTCGAACGCGTGCGCAGGGGCGAAGGAACCTTCTGGCAGATGCTCGTGGCGGAGGCTAACGGCGCAGGCCGTGGCGCCCTGAAACTCAAGGGATTTGCCGACATGATTCTGAAATGGAAGGAACTGGTTAAGGCGGGCGAGACACCGCTCCCCATCCTTGCCGAAACGATTATTGCCGATACGGGCTACAAGGAGTTCTTGCGCAAGGACGACGAACTTACGGCGGACGAGCGCATCGCGAACATCGACGAAATGGTGAACGCCATCCGCGAATTTGACGAAGAACACCCGAATGCGACCCTCGACGCCTTCCTGCAGGATATATCGCTTTTGACCGATGCCGACAAGAAGGTTGATACCTCCAAAGGTGCGGTGACGCTCATGACTATCCACATGGCGAAGGGCCTGGAGTTCAATACGGTGCATATCGCGGGCTGTGATGAGGAAATTTTCCCGCTGGTCCGCGGTTCCTCGTTTGCGACGGATAAGGAAATGCGTGAACAGATGGAAGAGGAACGCCGACTGTTCTACGTGGGCTGCACCCGCGCCGAAAAGAAACTTTATCTGTACCATGCGGAGCGACGCTTTTTCCAGGGTACCATCCGCCCGTTCTTGCCGTCGAGATTCCTGAAGGAACTCGACCCGTCGGTGGTGGAGTTCACGCCCTGCATCGGCGGCATGTCGCAAGGGTTCTCCTCGGGTGCGCCTTACCCGCGCTCCGGACAGTTCCCGGGTGCAAGCCGTTTCCCGGGGGCATCGCGCGGTTCTTCGTTTGGAGGCGGAATGTCGCGGGGCTCGTTCTCCAAACCGTCTGTACCCTCTTCTGTCCGCAAGAACGACCAGCGTATCGTCTACCGGAACCCCATCAAGGTAAACAACGTGCCCAAGCCCGCTGTGCCGAGTGGCCCGCGGGTCGTCTACGACGAGTTCAGCGAGAATCCGTTCCACCCGGGAGTGCGCGTGCGCCACGCGAAGTATGGCGTCGGGACCATCGTCAAGTGCTACGGCACCGGCGATAACGCCCGCGTGGATGTGCGGTTCAACAGTGATGGAACCACGAGGACCATCGTCCTCAAGTACGCCGCCCTCCAGATTATCGGCTAGCGGTTGTCCCTGCGTCACGTCATTCCCGCGTTATGTCATCCCCGCGACCTGTGGTGAGCGTCGCCGAACCAAGGCGGGGATCTTTTACTAGCTACTTGTCCCCGTGAAAATAATTTGCTATTTTACGGACTGTAAGTAACGAGGTTATATGTTAGAGAATGATGAAGTACTGAAACTGGCGAAGCTTTCGCGCCTGAGCATCGCAGAAGAGGATATCCCTGCGGTGAAGGGGCATCTGGACAAGATGCTCGGCCATCTCGAGGCTCTGAAGGCCCTTGACCTTTCGAATGTCGAACCGATGACTGCGGTCGAAAACGGCGCCACGATTCTCCGCGAAGACGTCCCGGTGCAGGGCTTTACCCTTGACCAGGCTTTCGCGAACGCTCCCGCCGTGGAAAACGACCACTTCGCCATCCCGAAGGTCATTGGCGGCTAGTCGCACCTTTTTGCCCTAAGTGGCGTTATTAGAATTATGACGGATGTACACTGCATTGTACCCGCACGCATTGGGTCTTCTCGGTTTCCCGGGAAGCCTCTTTTTAAATTGTGCGGCAAGGAAATGATTGTAAGGACGCTGGAGCGCGCGCTCCTAGCGGACTGTTTCGGGCGTATCGTATGCGCGACCGACAGCGAGCAGATTGCGGAGGTGGTATCTAACGCGGGTTTCGACTTCGTGATGACCGGCCCCGCGGCGACGGGTTCCGACCGCGTTGCCGAGGCCGCCCGCATGCTGGGCCTGGACCTTGTGGTGAACCTTCAGGGCGACGAGCCCCTTGTGGAACCTTCCGTGCTTTCCGATGTCGCGCAGGAACTTGCCCTGCACCCCGATTGCTGGGTGACCGTCGCCTGCCCGCTGAACCCTGCGGAATCGACTCTGGAAACCGTAGTCAAGGTCCGCGTGGAAGGTGACCTTGCCGTAGATTTTACCCGCAACGTGGCTCCGGCGGATGCTCCCCGCTGGTTCCAGCACCAGGGAATATACGCGTATTCCCGCGTGTCGCGGGACGAGTTCGCCTCCCTCCCGCAGAACGCCGTGGAGAAGGAGCGCTCGCTGGAGCAGATGCGCATTCTGGGCAGGCGTCCGATACGCATTGTGCAGAGCCCCTACCCGTCGGTGTCGGTGGATGTCCCATCTGACGCGGGCACGGTGGAGGCGCTGATAGAAAAAGAAATGATGAACCGCGGAAGCAGATAAATTAAAATTGGAGGGGTCCGATGAATGCTGCCGAAAAGAAAGTCGTGCGCATCGCAATATTCCTGTTTGCGGTGGGTACGCTGGTGAGGTTTGCCCCCTGGGGGCTGCCCGCCATCGAGAACGTGGACATTGCAGACCGTCAGAAGTATGCTCAAACGAGCAAAGTTTCGGGTGTGGCGCAGTCCAAGTTGGAATATGCGGGGGAGAGTGCCCCGGACATGCCCGCCGTGGCCGAGAGCGCCGGCGACCCGCAGGCGAAATCTCCCCCGAAAAGGGGCAAGAAAAAGAAGGCGGTCGTCCGCTTTCCCTTGCGTATCAACGATGCCACGGCAGATGAACTTTGCGCCCTGAAGGGGGTCGGCCCCAAGCTCGCCGACAAGATTATTGCCTTCCGGGAGGCGAACGGACCCTTCGGAGGGCCGTCCTCCTTGCAAAAAGTACCCGGAATCGGTAAAAAAAAGCTGGAGGGCATTCTCCCGTGGGTGATTTTTGATTAGTTTTAGGGTGTCAAAATCTTCATAAGTCGTTGAGTATATGAGTGATACGAAATTGTACCTAGGTATTGAGGTCGGTGATGTTTCCCTGAAAGTCGCCCTCTTGGACGCTGCCGAAAAGCGCGTCTTGAAGACTGCCGTGCTCCAGACGGAAACGAGCCCCATCGATGACATTTTCACTTTCGAGACCGTCCTCCAGGGCTGGATGGAAGAAAACGGTCTGGAAGATGTCGAGGCCATCTCGGTGACTGTCCCCGCCTTCAGGTCGATAGTCCGCCAGATCTGCGTGCCTGCCGAGGCCGTCGCGAACATCGACGACTACGTCCAGTGGTACCTGGGCCTCATCACCAACGGCGACAAGGATTCTTATATCCTCGACTACAAGGTCTTGAGCGGCGACGCCTCCGTGGGCGAGACCGTTCTGCTTATCGCGGTCCGGCGTGAATGGGCCGAGGCGCTCCGCAAGGGCTTCCGCAGCAAGAGCCTCGTGCCGAAGAGCATGGAAGTGGACGTGCTTTCGCTCATGAACCTCATGGACGTGGCCGACGGCATAAACCAGGTCGAGTGCGTCATCAAGGCCGACTACTTTGGCGTGACTATGCTCTGGCTCAGCAAGGACAACCTGCATGCGCTCCGCTGCGTGTCTACGCTTTCGCTCGTGAACGCCTCGATGGAAGAGGCTGCCGAGATTCTTGCTAATGGCATTTGTGAACAGATGAAGCTTGCGAAGGAACAGAACTCCGTGCCCGAAGTGAAGCAGGTGAATATCTGCGGCGAAATGGCCATGGAACCGCTGTTCGTCCAGAAACTCCGCGAAAAGCTTACGGACAGCTGCCAGCTCATTCTGATGGATTCGTTCTCCAACTTAAGGCTCCCGGTCGACGAGGCCGATTCTGCCGCGGTACTTAACTGCGCCGGCGCTATCGGGACTGCACTCAGCGTGATGGAGGGTGTATGATTCGCTTGAACTTGATGGAAGCCGCCGAACGCGCGGCCACCGTCGATATCGTTACCCCGGTCCGCGTGACCGACGTTTCGGCGCAGGTAAAGACCTCCAAGAAGAAAACCTTGGTCGGGCTGCTTGCCGCCTTGTTCGTGTTTGTTGCCTTCAGCTGCTTTATCAGCGTGTTCGGCGTTCCCAAGCCATTGCAGGGTGTTCTGCCGGGCCCGTACCTCTCGCTCATTGGCGCCGAGGACCCGAGCCGTACCGCACTTACCCTGAGCAGCGGACAGCAGACCTCCGCCGGTGGTTCGCTCGCGGCACAGAACGCTGCAGCCGAGGAGGCCATCAAGCACAGGAATTCCCTGACCGTGAAGCAGGTCGTGGGCGAGGTCAAGCCGCAGGTGCTGTTCAACAACAAGCGCGAAGACTACAGCTCGTTCCTCCCGATGGAAAAGATTTCGTTCCAGCGCGCCGCCATCAACCAGTTCTTTACGTTCCTCACGACGGCTACCCCGGACGATGTCGGGTTCTCGGACTGCGTGTTCCAGTCGCCCAACTACTTCTACGTGCGTGGCGTGTCGGTCAAGCCCACGTCGCAGCGTAGCTTCCTTGAACGTATCAAGCAGGTGAGTTCCGATTTCAGGACTCCGCCCCTGCCCGAAAACGCTCCCGCGACCGACATTACTGCGTTTGGCCTGTTCAATGTGAACAACATAAACAAGGCTGCCGTCTCGAAGTTCGTGAACGTGGGTGAGGTTGCCGATGAAGTCAAGGCCTTCAAGGCTCTCGCTGCTGCGAACAAAGTAACGCTCAACGGTTTCGACAAGCCTGCCGTCGAGGAATTCGGCGTGTACAAGCGCTTTACCTACCAGGTGACATCGAACTCCGATTTCCCGGAACTGCAGTCCCTGATGAGCGCCCTCGATGCATCCCCGATTCGCATCGGTGTCACAAAGGCCGAAATGAAGTTCGCCAAGCGCGCAATCGCATCGGCATTCACGCTGGTGATGTTTGTCACCCCGTAAGCATGTCTATCCGCATTACCGGAGGTGCTCTTCGCGGAAGAAACGTTCCTTCTCCGGAGGGCAACAAGACCAGGCCGACGGCTTCCCGCACGAGGGAAGCCCTCTTTAACATTCTGCAGGGAGTGGAAAACTTCCGCATGCTCGACCTGTTTGCGGGTTCGGGAATTATGGGCATCGAGGCGATAAGCCGCGGGGCTGCAAGCGTTGTAGCGGTAGAACTCGTGCATTCGCAGGCGAGGCTCGTGTACCAGGCGTACAAGGCGCTCGGCCTTTCCGAAAAAGTTACTTTGTTGGAAAAGAACGTCCTCACGCTCGAGAAGGAATCGCTCTGCGCAACGGAGGGCTTTGACCTTATCTATGCGGACCCTCCGTTCAAGGACAGGGAATACCCTGACCTGCGCAAGTACTGGGAATGGCTCAACCCGGGGGGTGTCGCCGTGTTCGAGGCCCCGAGCAAGAACCTCCCCGCATGGGTGAAAGAGGCCGCGGAAGCGGAAACGGTTCAGGTCCGCCGCTACGGCGAATCCTCGCTGGTGATATACCGCAATGTCATCCCCGCGTAGGCGGGGATCTACTCTTAATATCTGAAAAACTGGTTTGCAACTTCGCAAGAAATAGTGTATATTACTTGTGAGGAAGCCTGCTATGAGAAAGTTTCTGCTACTAGGACTAGGCGCTTTTGCCTTTTTCAGCTCTGCCTGCAATGACGATGTGTCTTTGGCAACGTCCGATGTTGTTGTGGATTCTAGTAGTAGTGTTGTACCTGTGCCTGTTGAAGAATCAAGCTCTTCGGTGATGGACATCTCGAGCGAATCCGATGTTTCTTCTAGTTCCAGTTTGGTAGAAACAGAATCTTCTAGTTCTTCGGAAGATGTATCTAGTTCAAGCAGAAGAGTTGTTGACTACTTTTTCGGTTGGGAAGAGTGTAGTGGAGGTCAAGTTAATACGGGCTCGCCGGAAGAAACTTCTGGCTACTGGTATGATTTTTATGACCACAATGAAGGCGGATCTTCTAGGTTTATTTTCCCTCCAGATATAGAGAGGAACGAAGGTGAAGATTTCTTTGGTCTGTTAGCTGATGCCTATGGGGGAATAAAGGCTAGCGTGGTTCTAGGAGAAGGTTCTGATTACCCGTATGCGGGTTTCGGTTTCAATATATGGAGCGAAAACCAGGAGGGAGTGAATGTTGAAGCATGGCTTGGTATATGCGTAGCCTACCAGTCTACCATTGATTTTGTTATTGAACTTGGTGTCGAAAATGAGCCTGTTTCGTCCTATAGCAATTACCGAGTTACGGTTCCTGAGTCAAAGTTTTGGACTCATACTGATTTTCCGTGGTCTGCATTTGGTCCATATCCTGGTATTTATGAAGTATTGAGAAATGTTGCTACTATCAGATTGAAATTTGAAGGCCCTGCGGGAACTACGGGTGATTTCCGTATTCAACATATCGGGTCTTTAGGCCAGTGCAGTACCACTCTGTAATAAAGGATTTGTTTATGCCTTGCTGAAAAGCGAGCCTGCTAAATTTCTATATTTACGGCATGCAGAGAAATGTCGTATTCGCGGGGTCGTTCGATCCGTTTACCCTCGGGCACCTTGATATCGTGAGGCGTGCCTCCGAGTGCTTTGGCGACGTGTACGTGCTTGTGGCGAAGAACGTTTCCAAGAACTACATGTTCTCCGAATCGCAGCGTGTGGAGATGATCAAGAAGGCTGTCGAGGGAATCCCGAATGTGTATGTGGATGCGTTCGACGGGCTCACGACCGAATTCATGAAGGATATCGGCGTGAGTTATTTGGTGCGCGGAATCCGTAATGCGGCCGACCTGGATTTTGAACAGTCCTTTGCGTGGAACAACAAGATGCTCTACCCGGAATGCGAGACGGTTTTCCTTTCCAGCGCTCCCGAGCACCTGATGATTTCGAGCACGGTGGTGCGAGAACTTTTGAAGGCGGGAATCGCGAAGGGCGAGGAAGGCCGTAAACTGCTCGCGAAGTATGTACCTGAACCCGTCGCGGAAATGATTCTTGAGTCCGGCAATTTTAGCAACCAGTGACCAATAACCAGTGACCAACTACTATGAGACCTTTCCAGTTTTTACCTAAAGTCCTGCGGACCCTGCTGATTGTCAATGCGGTAATTTTTCTGCTCGCCTATGTGGGCGGGAAAATCCTCGGCTTGCACCTGAACCTGCCTGGCCTCGGTTATGGAAACCTTGCCGAATACATTGCATACTTTGGAGCCTTCTGGCCGTTCGCTCCGGAGCAGGCGTGGCGCTTTGTGACTTACATGTTCGTGCATGTGGACTTCTGGCATTTTCTTTTCAACATGCTCATGCTGTGGATGTTCGGCAGTGATATCGCCGACATGATGGGCTCCAAACACTTTACGGGAATGTATTTCTTCTGCGGGATTTTTGCTGCGGTGTTCAGCCTCGCGATGTACTGGCTCGGCATGACGAACGCCCCGATTATCGGCGCCTCGGGCGCGTTGATGGGCATATTCGTCGCCTACTACAAGTTCTTCCCGGACCGTATGCTTTTGATGTTCTTCTTTTTCCCAATGCGCATCAAGTATGCGATGTGGTTCATGGTCGCGGTAGACGTGTTCATGGCGCATTCGAGCGATGGCGTGGCGCACTTTGCCCACCTGGGCGGTGTCGTGGGCGGGTTCCTTTACATGTACCTGTACGAACACGGGTTCGGCAATACGCTTGCGGGGGCGCGCCGCAGTATGGAAGAAAAAATCCGCAGCCGTCGCTTTAAGGTTCACGATGGTGGCCGTAATGATGGCGAGGGTACCGTTTACCGCAATGGCCCTGCCCGCAGTGACGAGCCTATCGAGGGCGAGGTCTTTTACGTCGATGAGCAGAAGCGCATGGACGAAATCTTGAAGAAGGTCAATAGCGAGGGAATCAACTCGCTGACCGAATCCGAACGGCAGTTCTTGCTGCGCGCGGGCGAAAAGTTGCGCCGCCGTAGGGGAGGCTTTTAGTTCAGGGCATTTTTAGAGGAAATGTTATGAAGAAAGTTCTTGGTATGGGCGCAGCCCTCGTTGATATTCTCGCGAACGTGGATGACGCATGGATTGAATCTCAGGGCGTGCAGAAGGGCGGCATGAACATGGTGGACTGGCCGCAGATGGAAAAGTTCCTTGCGGCGCTCAAGAACCCGCTGCGCGTGCCGGGCGGCTCTACCTGCAATACGATGGTCGGGCTCTCGCGCCTGGGCGGCAAGGCTGCGTTTATCTCGAAGGTCGGCGATGACGAACTCGGGAAAATTTTCCGCGAGCACCTGGAACGCAACGGCGTGGAATCGAAACTCGGGATGAGCGATGCGGCTACGGGTTGCGTGTTCAGTGCGGTCACACCCGATGCCCAGCGCTCCATGTGGACGTATCTCGGCGCTTCTGACTTCCTTGTGAGCGAGGACTTTGTGCCTGCACTCTACGACGGCGTGGGCCTCTTGTATGCGGAAGGCTACCGCGCGTTTAATGCGGATTGCTTCAAGAAGTCGTTTACGCTGGCGCGTAGCCTGGGCGTGGAAACCGCGCTTGACTTCAGTAGCTTTGGCGTGGTGGAAGCCTGCCGCAAGCTGTTCGATGAACTCTTTGCCGATAAGATGATTGATATCATCATCGCGAACGAGGACGAGGCGTATGCGTATGCGGGCGTGAAGGAAGAGGCTGCACTTGATGTTCTTGCACAGAAGGCGAAGGTTGCCGTGGTGAAGATTGGCAAGCGTGGCGCCCTCATTGCGAAGGACGGCAAGGTTACCCGCGTGCAGGCTGGCCCCGCGAAGGCCATCGATACGACTGGTGCCGGCGACCTGTGGGCATCGGGATTCCTGTACGGCTACATGAACGGCTGGGACATGGAACGCAGCGGCAACCTCGGGAGCGTCGTCTCCAACGAGGTGGTGCAGGTGATGGGCGCGCAGATTCCCGAAGACGGCTGGAAGCGCATTCTGGCTGCCCGCGGGTAGTATGCCTGCAGATTTGGTTGCCGGCGAGCCCTGCCCGCTAACGATTCGCGCGAAAACGATATATATTTAGGAGAAAAGGGAGGTTTTATGAAGAAGTTTTTCCTTGCTCTTGTGGCACTCGCGATGGTGCCCGCCCTCTATGCGGCAGATGATACGCCGTATCGGAACGTCTGCGATTCCCTTTCGCTTGGCGAACAGCCTGTGATTGAACTTGTGCCTGCCTATATTGAAGAATCGAACTGGTACGGCAATCCGCACACCTGGGCGAAGGATTCCTCTAACTCCACGCGGCATGAATCGTATAGGACGGTGACGGTCAGTGCAAAATCGTTCGCAAACAAGCTTCCGCTTTCGATAAGTGCGGAGTGTCGCGAAAGGCGAGGTACGGAGTTCAAGTATGCGACATGGAATAATAGCAAGCAGTGGAAAGAGAATTCGTAAGATGGCATTGCTACATACATTTTCGATATTCACAACATGAAACTGGATGGCTACGATTCTACGAATACGTACAATTTGCTGGGTATGGCTCCCGCAAAGATTCCTGAAGACAATAGCTACAATTCTGGTTACATGCTGGCTTCCAAGACGTTCGAATTCGCCTTTGAATGGTGGTTTGTCGGGCTTACCCACGAGTTCGTTTTCGATACGGTTATTAATGGTAATACTTACGGAGCGACGGGCAGGTCCTATTCCTCTTCTATTGGCATGGATTCCTTGCATGTTTTCGAGGTTGCTCGTAACGCTATGGATTTTTCCCAGCCGACAAGGACTATACGCTCGGAATATGTCCGCGTCCAGGCTCTCAAGGTAGTGCTTGTCGATTCCCGAAAGCCGCTCTTGCCCGAATCTTCTTCGAGCAATCCGCCCGCGAGTTCCTCTTCCGAAGGCAAGTCTTCTTCGAGCGAGACCCCTGTTGTTTCGTCGTCCAGCGGGACTCCGGGGCCGATCTCTTCCGAAGAGAATTCCTCGTCCAGCCACGGGTTGGATGCATCCTCTTCGAGCGTGGTCAGCACGTCTTCTTCTACGAAGCCCGAGACTTCGTCCTCTGCAGAACCGGGAACGTCTTCGTCCGGCGATGCACCCGCAAGTTCTTCTTCGGGAACCGAACCTGCGTCCAGTTCTTCCGAGGGTTCTACGCGTCTCGTGACCGCTCCCGCCCAGGGTGCAACGGCCCGCGTGGTGCAGGTCCGTACCCTCGACGGCTCCATCGTGAAGAATTCCGCTACGCTCGCTCCGGGTGTCTACTACATGAAATATTCCGACGGCAAGTGGCTCAAGACTGCCGTGTTGCCCAGGTAGGTTGTAACCGATGTTCGTGAAGTCTTTCGCTGTTCTACTTTTTGCAGTTGCGTTCGCGTTTGCCGCGCCGTCTAATGCAGGCAATGCGCCGTCTAATGCCGGAAATACGCAAGTTGCGAATACTCAAGCCGCGCCCGCACAGCCTGCGGGTGAATCGCCCGCCGCTCCTGCAGAAATGGTCCCGGTAGACGTGATGCAAGAGGAACTCGCCCTGCGCGATAGCGTGATGCAGGTTCGCGACAGCCTGTGCATGGTGGAAAAGGATTCGCTCCGCAAGACGGTTGTCGTGGAAGAGGCCAAGTGCGCCAACTGGGAACAGAGTTACCAGGTGATGAAGCAGAACAACGAGGTTTGCGCGAAGGCCCTCGGGATTGCTATCGAGGCGAGCGAGAAGGATAAGGACCGTGCCGACGAGGAACGCCGCAAGGCGGCCGTGATGAGCTCGTCTTCGTTTATGGGAGGCCTGCTTGTCGGGGCGCTCCTGTTCTGGCTGATTTTTGACTGACGGAGGCCGTATGAGACTTGGACTGTGTGCTGTTATGGGGGTGTTGCTGGGTGCGGGGCTATGCCTTGCGAAGGGTGGCGATGCGCCTGCGGGCCAGTTCCAGTTGGGGGCTACGCTGCAGCCGCTCGCGACAATTCCCATGAAGTCTGCGGAAATATCGGCGTACATGCCCGAAAAGAAGAAGTTGTTTGTCGTGGGTGGCGATAACCTGCTCGAAATTGTCGACCTTTCCGACGTGGCGAAGCCGAGGGTCGTAAGGACTGTTTCGCTGGGGGGCGATGCCTCGAGCGTGACGGTGAACGGGAACCTTTTCGCAGTGAGCCTGCTGAACGCACCTGAATGGAAAAAGGGCCATGTGCAGGTGATGCGCTATACCGACAGCCTCGAGGTTCTCGGGTTCTTCGAGGTCTGCCACCAGCCCGACATGCTCACGTTTACGCCCGATGGCTCGGCACTCCTGGTTGCCTGCGAGGGCTCTCCCGACATGAATTTCCACGAAGATCCCGAGGGCGGTGTCGCGATTGTAACCGCCCCGAAGAGTGGTCCGTGGTCACGCCTCGAGATTGCGGTTGCGGGCTTTGACGGGCTCGATACCGCATCGCTGATGGCGCAGGGGGTCCGCAGAACCGGAGCACAGGGGTTCGTGAAGTCGCTCGAGCCCGAGTACATCACCGTTTCGCCGGATTCCAAGACGGCGTGGGTGAGCCTGCAAGAGAACAATGCTATAGCGGTCGTGGACATTGCCGCAAAGAAAATCACGAACGTGTACCCGCTCGGGTTTGTCGACCATTCCGTTCCCGGGTTCGGGCTCGACGCCAAGAAGAATTCGAAAGTTGAAATTGCGAACTACCCGTTACGTGGACTGCGCCAACCCGATGGCATTTCTTCGTTTGTAGTAAACGGCAGGCCTTTTGTGGTTACGGCGAACGAGGGCGCTCCCGTGAACGATTACAAGGCTTGGACCGATGTGACGAGCCTCGTGATGCTTTCGCAGCAGGGGCGTTTGGACCCGAAGGTGTTTACTCCGGAGCTGGTCAGGGATTTGGGCGGGATTTCCGTGAGCAACCTGGAACGTTGCGATGCCGTGCCCGATATGGCGCCCGGTGGCCGTTGCCCGTACGCATACACGTTCGGTTCCCGCAGCGTGAGCATCTTCGACGGTGCGACAGGCGCGCTTGTCTGGGATAGCGGCGATATGCTCGAACGCATGATTGCGAAGGTCGCTCCCGATTACTTTAACTGGAATGCGAAAAAGAACAAGGTCAAGATGGATTCCCGCAGCGAAGACAAGGGCTGCGAACCCGAAAATGTGACCGTGGGCGAGGTCGCGGGCAAGCGATACGCCTTCGTGGGGCTTGAACGCACGAGCGGTATTGCCGTATTCGACATTACCGATTTCGGCAAGACAAGCAACCCCTCGCCAAGACTTGTTGACTATTACCTTGACCCGAGCGACCGTGGCCCCGAAGGCGTGCTGTTTATCCCCGCCGAAAAGAGCCCGAACGGCACAGCACTTCTCGTTGTCGGCTACGAATACAGCAAGACCCTCACGATTTATAACGTGAAGTAAGCGAATTTGTCATAAATGTCGCCTTTTTACTACATTTGTATGTAAAATATAAGTTCGTATCCTTATGAGGACTGTTTTATGAAACGTTTAACCCGTTTTCTACCCGCGTCACACTCTTGCTTGACGTCATCCTCGCGTAGGCGAGGATCTGAAAGTATTGTTCTTGCCCTTGCCGCTGCTCTTGCCTTTGGGCTCTCTGCCTGCGGTGACGACATCACTGAGCAGATAAACGCGAACGTTGGCGCTGTGGAAACGAGCAAGGATTTGCCCGAGTGTACCAAGGAAATTGCGGGCCAGACAGCTTTCATCACCGAAACTCACGAGTTCCTGGGCTGCGACGGCAAGGAGTGGATGGCGCTCGGCGCGAACACGGTGAGCGTGGGCGACAACGTCTGTACCTCCACGAGCCTCAGCGACGGCACGGGCTTCGAGATTTTCTGTAACGGGGAATCTATCGGCACGGTAAAGAACGGAAAAGACGGCGCTCCCGGTGTAAAGGGTGAGCCGGGCGAAGCTGGCAAGGACGGCGCACCTGGCGCAAAAGGTGACAAGGGCACCGATGGCACCAACGGTACGAACGGCACGGGCTGTATCATAAAGGAATCCTCCACACTGACCGCGACAATCGCCTGCGGTTCCGAGACCTTCACGATGGATCTGACGGGTTATGTGGAACAGCCCGAGGCATGCGACGCTAACGTGAGTGCCGAGGACTGCGTTACTCTGGATAGTGCTATTAGCCTAAGCGGCGTGAGCCAGAAGGGCCCGTTCGTTACCGGTACGGATATTACGGCGTACGAACTTCAGAACGGCCGCTCGCTCAAGCAGACCGGCAAGACGTTCGGCGGCAAGATTGAACGCGCCGATGGCACGTTCGATATCAAGACTGTAAAATTGAACAGTGCGTTTGCCTACATTGTGGCGGACGGCTTCTACCGCAACGAGGTGACGGGCGAGAACAGTTCCGCCGCCATCAAGCTGCGCGCATTGACCAACCTGAAGGGACGCTCCTCCGCGAACATCAACCTGGTGACCCACCTCGAGTACGACCGCGTGCAGTACCTTGTCACGAGGAAGGATTCTTCTGTAACCAAGGCGAAGATGGCCGCCGAGAAGGAACTCTTCGCTGCGTTCGGCATCAACAATTTGGGCTTCGAAGGCTTGGCCGAAGACTTGAACGTGCTCAAGGAAGGCAAGGGCAACGCCGCCCTGCTCGCAATCTCCGTTCTCCTTCAGGGCGACCGCAA
>NZ_FQWR01000045.1:0-7912 GCF_900129735.1 Fibrobacter sp. UWCM
GAGACCAGCGGCACCGTGCGGCTTGCGCGCGGGTTCGCTTCGAGCACGAACACCTTGCCGTCTTCGATAGCGTACTGCATGTTCATGAGGCCGCAAACGTGGAGGGCTTCGGCAATCTTGCGGGTGTAATCCTTGATGGTCGCGAGGTTTTCCTTGGTGATGGTCACCGGCGGGATGATGCAGGCAGAGTCACCGGAGTGGACACCGGCAAGTTCCACGTGTTCCATCACGGACGGGATGTAAACGTGTTCGCCGTCAGAGAGGGCGTCGGCTTCGCATTCCAAAGCGTTGTGGAGGAAGCGGTCGATGAGGAGCGGGCGATCCGGGGTCACGCCCACGGCCTTGGCCACGTATTCGCGGAGCATGTTCTCGTCGTAGATGACTTCCATGCCGCGGCCGCCAAGCACGAAGCTCGGGCGGATCATCACCGGGTAGCCACCGATCTGCTTGACGCAAGCGAGGGCTTCGTCGATGTTCGTGGCCATGCCGCTTTCCGGCATCGGGATATCCAGCTTGTCCATCATCTTGCGGAACAGGTCGCGGTCTTCGGCGATATCGATGGAGTCGATGCTGGTGCCGAGAATCTTGACGCCTTCGTCGCTCAAAGCGCGGGCGATGTTCAGCGGGGTCTGGCCACCGAACTGAACGATCACGCCAGCCGGCTTTTGACGCCTTTGGCGTCCGCCGCTACGCCTCGGTCATAAAAATATGCAAGCATATTTTTGCGACACTCGGCTTGCAGGCTTTTCCTTGTGGTAAATCTGGAGAACACACCGACTCTTTTGGGCGTTCCCGCACATACATGTGCGGTCGGGCTATATTTTATGGGTTGCGTGGTTCACTCCGTTCCCGCCCAACCTCATAAAACGATGCCTTGCTCCCGAAAACATCAGGACGAAACCGCCCGCAAGTCTTCGCCCCAAGGGGTCACTATCCCTAACGCAAAGAATTATTCAATAAGCCTATTCTTTATTTCAATAACATTAGCGTTGTCAAAACCACTATAGTTATAAATAGACGCGACAATTATTTGATGATCTGAAAAATCTCGTTTCAAAACATTTATCATCAATTGAATATTGTCTCTATCGACTTCTTTTCCACTTGGAGAATCCAACATTATCGGCAATTTTATATTTAGGTATTTTTTCACCGCAGCGATATAAGCCAATTTAAAAGCAAAAACTGTTTTATGTAACACAGCTCCAGAAAGTTCTTTTAAATTCGAAGTGAATATATAAGAACTTGAAATTTTTTTATCGCCACCCAAATTTAATTCCATTGCATATTTTATCATTTCCGCAGAAATTTCAAGCGGGACACTATTGCTATTTTTCGTTCTTTCAGAAATTGACTTTCTAACATCTGTCAATTCTTTATGAAGTTGATCTATTTTATTTTTTATAACAACTGGGTTCAGAGGCAATTTTGAAATTCTATTATCAAATTCCCTTAATATGCTAGTGTCATCAAAAAATGTATTTTCTTCTTTTCCAAACTTCTGTTTCCTATATTCCTCTAATTCTTTTGATATTTTTTTAAATTCGGTTGAAATAATCTTTCTTTTGGCAACAAGATAATCTACGGAATCATTTAAGCCAATAATTTTGTCCTCCGTTACCTCTATTTCTTCTTCGCCCACTAAAACTCTTAGCCTAATATTTGAAATAAACTTCTTAAATCTTTTATTTTCACCTAAAACCTTATCAACTTGTTGGAGTTCTCTCTTTTTTTGTTCTAATTGAGAGACAAGAATATTAAGAGAACTATCAACAGAATCATCATAGTTGTCAGGTACTATTTTACCACTATCTTTTTGTATTTTCTCTTTATAATCAGCGACATTATACATCTGCCTATATTTACTTAATTGACCTGAAAGAATTTTAGCTTTACTAAGCAATGATGAACAATCAACGCCCGATATTCCGCGAATAAAACTTTCTATATTGAATCTGATATTTCCAACAACCACGCCACGATTCAGTAAGGTCCAACCTTTTTCTTGGTCAACATAAAATGTTCCCAATAAGTTTTCAAGAACTTCAGCATTTTGAATTCCAAATATAATTTTGTGAAGTTCTGTCTGCTGTTCCGGCAAAACAAAAGTTATCTCTTCATTTGGTTTTACAATTTGAATTGATTGTTGAGAATGTCTTGACAGAGTTATTTCTTCTCCATCATCTTTCCTGATAGTCAACAAAGATTCATTTTTCGAAAAATTTATTCCCTTAGTATTCGGAATATTATATCCCAATGCAAACAACAACCATCTCATCAAGGTTGTTTTACCTTTAGTATTTTTTTGACTGTATATTAAATTTTCTTGTGCAGAAAAATCAATTGTCCGAGAAAAAAGGCCTTCTTGTAAGGCTAGTTTTAGAAAAATCATAAATTCGCCCCCTTTTTTATACGGTCAACATCATATCGATTAACAACAATCAAATACAAAATGATTTTCGTTAGAATATTATTTTCTTCATTGTCTTCAAGGTTTAAAACGCGGAGATATTGTGCACAATAGTTATTGGCAAAATCTCTACACACCGTGGTTTCATGATTATTTCTTTTAAAATCTATAAAATCAGATAAAACTTTTGTTGTGAACTCATACCTTTCACAAGAATAATCAATTAAATCTTTATATTTGCGAATCACATCATTTACCTGACCGTCATCTAGTTCAAACACTTCTACAATTTTACTTATTGATTTTTGAACATCCGTAGCCAAAACTATTAAAGGCCATACTATGGCTTTTTTCGACAAAACTATAGAAGAATCCTTTTTACTTCCATTGCCAAAAATACTGTCAAACCATATGTTTAAAAGTTCTTTTCCTCGACCATCTAAAATCGGGTTTACAAATTCATTTACCTTTTGATAAACAACTTTGTATCTTTCATTGTCATCATCGGTTTCAAAAGGTAAAACTTGTATAAGAAAATCATCTTTATTGAGAGGATTTGTTATTTTGGAAAGATAATCATCGATTATTTTCTTTGCAGAATCCGGCAAGGAAGAGTACGAACGATGAGCTTCGCCATAAAACACGCTTCTAGAATCCTCATCATTTAAAGGATTCGGAGAATTTGTTATCAAAATGAGTTTTTCAACATTCCCCTTATGAGCACCTTCTGACAACGATTCCAATGCTTTTTTCAAATTTTTCCGAACATTCGTAAAATCAGAGCTACTCTTTTCTACAGCTTTTGCTTGAGCCAAAATACTTTTGCCATTTGACAAAAAGATTTCTATATCCTCCAGGTCGCTCTCCAATCGCAATGAATCCATCTCTTTCATATTTTCGAGCATTAAAACAATAGCTGCATTGACCTGGAAATCAAAGCCAAATAACACGGAATTTGCACGACGATTCTCACCCATTACGTTTTTTCTCCCAAAAAGTGTCTTAAAAACTATAAAGGCAAGTCTATCCCATAATATGGGACATCTTCATGTAGCTCTAAAATCGTTTGCATCTGACTATCCGTTGTTTTGCACACGCGTTCACGATAGTCCATTCGAACTGCAATATTATCTATTTCTTGGCGGCGTTTTTTTGAAATTTTAAGAAATTCCAGCTCTTGATCTATTCCGAGATAGCGGCGATTTAACAAATTTGCAGCAATTCCTGTTGTAGAGCTTCCACAAAAAGGATCAAGAATCCACGCATTTTCTTTTGTTGAAGCCTGTATGATACGGGCTAAAAGAGGAAGTGGTTTTTGTGTAGGATGTTTGCCACAAGTTTTTTCCCAGCGACCAATAGCAGGCATCTGCCATACATCTCGCATTTGAGTGCCGCCATTAATTTGTTTCATCAATTCATAATTGTAATAATGGGGAACTTTTTTATTCTTGCGAGCCCACAGAATAAATTCTGTAGAATGTGTGAAAAATTTGCAACTTAAATTTGGTGGCGGATTTGTTTTCGCCCAAGTGATACAATTGAGAATTCTGAAATTCAATTCATTCAGCATCTGGGCAACAGAAAAGATATTGTGATAAGTGCCAGAAATCCAAATAGTTCCATTCTCTTTGAGCCTTTCTCGACATACAGAGAGCCACTTACGATTAAAATCGTTATCTTTTTCAAAACCCTGCGATTTGTCCCAATCTCCTTTATTCACGCTAACTTGTTTACCGCTTTGAACAGAAATACCTCCATTTGAAAGAAAATAGGGCGGATCCGCAAAAATCATATCAAATTGGAAATCAAGTTGACTAAGCACATCAACACAATTGCCTTGAACAAGAGAAAAATCTAATTTTTTAGAACGATACCACGCTTTTAAAGCCATTTTTTCCTCTATGCCATGAGGCCTCCACCGCCACACCCCTTATTGGAGTATGCAGTAGTCCAACCAGTCTGTCCCAAAATACTAATTGATTTTGGTGGTTGAAGATTTCTTGCATTATTTGAATCACAAACATTTTTAAACGGGCATTCTTCCATTTTCTCATTTTGAGGAAGCTTTAATACATACTTACTTTGTAAAATTGCAATAGCCCCATCGGGATCGCAACAAGGCATGACCTTTTTGATACAGGTCGCCGTAAAACCCTTTCTTCCCTCTTTATGACATATACGGCATGTTGAAATCCTTGCAGAATGCCATTTGAAAGAGTGATCATAAGTATCACACTTATACACCGCAAGACTTTCTTTGCAAAACTGTTTTCCTATTACTTCATAAACAAAATAATCCATCAAACACGGACTTTGAACACACTCAGTTGGAAACTTTTCATTCCATATTTCCCAAACTCGTCTCCACGCTTTTGCATTCATCTCATCCATATAACCATATTGGTAACAAAATATATCTAGAAAACTTGATACAAGTGGTATAGACGTCTTTAACACACCTGTTTTTAAAGCGACTTTAATTGTATTTACATCACTAGCAACATCTATTTTTTCGAAACCAACAACATTTGTCCAAATATTCAAGACAACCATATCTCGAACAAACATATCTGCTTTTTTATTTCCATAGCCAGAACTAACACAATTTATCAACGCATTTCGCAAATCATAAACATTATTGTTAAAGCACGATATCAATTCATATGGCGACACATTTCTTGCTTTTACAAATTCCGCTATTTTTAAGGCATAAGTTTCACGTTTGTCATTCTGAGACAAATCAGACAGTCCCAAGTCATTTATAAATCCCGCAGGATCCCTTATAATTTTATCTTCATCAAAAATTGTATCATCATCTCTAAAAATCTCAGCCAGTTCCGAAAAAGCTCTCGACCCACGAAAATCCTGATTTGCAGTAAAAAGTCGAACTCGACAAACATCTTCAGGGCGCAATCCACAAGTATCCCAAACCTGCGAAAAAGCATGCCCATTTGTTTTTTGAAATACCAAATGCAATGCGTCTGCTACCTTTTCACAATTTGAGTCATCAATGCGAACATTCAAAATTTCTTTATAATGACGCTCCCAATATTTATGAAAGTCAGAAATATAGTCATAGGCCGCATCTAGCACATTAGTTGTTCCAATATCAGGATATCGTGCATAAAGAAATTCATTTAATGATTGCACTATTTTACGAGCTTTTTCTATGGAGAGTTCTGTAGAATTCCCCATAATCCCTTTCAACTCATTGCAAAATGTAGAAAGTTCATCCATAATAACTACCTAAAAATTTCCTTCATTATCCCTGCTTCCATATCCTGGATACAATAAATATGTTCCAGAACATCAAAAGTCTCTTCAAGGTTGTTTTTTGCAGACGCCCAACCGAAGCCATCTGTAAACCACACGAATTCAAAATTAGGAATCGTTTTTGCTTCATTTGCAATAGTTTTGTAGCTTCGTGCCGTTTCATTTAGTTTTGAACCGCCACTACCATAAAAATTCGTCTCAATGGCATAGATCTTCTTCTCCGTTTTAACAACATAATCAAAACGTTTTTCCATTTTACCTTGATTAGAAATAGCAGAAAGATCAATATTCCACTTTTTTGCAATATCCGAAATATACATCTCTTTGAAATAGTTTTTCTCCTTTACGAAGCCTGCTTTTCGGATGTATAATTCAACCAAATCCTCCATCAAATGACCGCCACGATTTTTCCGCCCATTTGAATCTAGTCCAGTTTCTACACCCGTCACATAATCAACTAGATTGCTTATTAGATGATTCTGCATAAGGTCAAACAAACCTGACTTATCCATAAACCTTGAATAAATGGAAATATCGTGCATCAGCCCATCAAAAACATATACAAACATTCCATTCTCATCGCTTATTGATATTTGAGTACTTCTAACAGCCAACAGAACAGGAATACACTTTACAACATTCGGATACTTCGCAAGAATTGATTCAAACTCTTGCTTAATATTCTTAGAACCTATCAATGAGTTTAATATGTTCAGCTCAATTTTTATAGCATCAACATTGCTAAATATTTTAGGGAAATCAGCATAATAAGAGAATGTCGCTATGCTGGGTCTAAAGGTTCTGAACCAATCAATAAAATTTCTTTTAGCCATAGATTATCCTAAAAAGTTGATGCGACATTACTTATCAAAAGTTCATTTATTGCTCCACGCTTTTTCGCATTAGAGTTAATCATTCTTGAGGCAGAAACTCGTCTGATTGAAAATTTCTTATACAATTTATCGAAGAAGTTATCGTCCGCACAAACATTTTTAGGGTCTGAATTGCTTGTAACAACAATAGCCTTTCTATCTGATATATCTTCAATAAATTTAGCTAATTCAACTTGTTCCTTATCCCCAAAGCCATTTTCGTTATATGAAGTGAAAGCGGCGGTTTCGGTAAGCGGGCGATAAGGAGGATCTATATAGACAAATGTTTTAGAATCAATAAAATCTTTACATTGAACATAATTTCCAACAGACATTTTCACATTCTGTAACAACTGCGAGCAAGATTTCAAATTTTCCACATCACAAAGAAGAGGCTTTTTCGCATTGTTAAACGGAACATTAAACAGGCCCTTCGAGTTTACACGAAAAAGACCATTAAAGCAAGTCTTGTTCAAGAAAATGAAAAGAACTGCTTTTTCAAGATTTTCTTTTTCATTGCCATTCACTTTTAACGAATTGAAACGTTCTCTTTTTTCAAGAAAAAGATTTTTATTTTCTTCAAGAGATGAATTCCAATACCTTTCTTGCAGGTCAGCGAGAACATCTATCAAATCGCCACAATTCGTTTTTATCTGACGGTAAGTGTTTATAAGTTCACCATTGATATCGTTGATGAGAATCTCTTTCGGACTCAAACGAGAAAGGACATCAAAAAGGACTGCTCCACCACCTACAAATGGTTCGCAATACTTTTCAATTTGAGCAGGATAAAACCTGCGAATTTCGTCCAAGAGTTGCGTTTTGCCGCCAACCCACTTGATGAATGGTTTTGCAGTAATCATAATCTAAAAATACATAAATAAAATGGCACAAAATGACAAAAATGAAAAACGTGAAAAAAATATGCCTTAGGTCGGGTTGGCGGGATAAGCCCGGGCGTTGCGGGTGCGGCGTCTGAGCACCCGCAGTAGGGGTAGCGGAAGACCCGACTTGGGTGGGGCATATGGGAAACGCCCACTCTTTTGAGTGGGCGTGATTATAAGGGCGGGTCGGGGCTGGAGCGAGGGGAAGGCTTTCCCCTCTCCCCTAATCCTTAGATTTCCTCAATGCTCGCGTGATATTGACGCCTACGGCGTCCGCGGCTTCGGCTCAGCCATGCCAGAGTGCTAGCACTCTGTCGCGGCATTCGCCTTGCACGCTATTCCTGCAGGCACTTCAGTTAAATTTCTTCAATACTGGAAACCCGTTGGCGGAATTAATTTAAGTTGATAAATATGAGTAAAAAGTTGCACATATCGCTGATTTTTAGTAACTTAGTGGTGTTCAAAACATTAAG
>NZ_FQWR01000056.1:0-2380 GCF_900129735.1 Fibrobacter sp. UWCM
TATACCACTTAACAAGAAAAAAGGATATATTTTAACTTAACCGGTAATGAATATGGTTGTTCATGAACCCACTATTAAAAAACCTACAAATCCAATTGCTATAAATTTCAGTAAGCCTACCAACAATCTTTCCATTGCTTTTTTCATTCAAGTAGCAAGCTAATTCTGACACATAATTAGAACGGACATTTCCTATTCCAGTCAAATATCTTGCACTTGTTCCCTTTTTGTGAAAATTCACTTTTTCATATGGTTCCGTAAAATCAACACCCTTCAGTACATTAAAAGATCCATCAACAGTAATATACCGTTGATACGGTTTAACCGTATCTGACAAAAGAAAATGGAACCACGTTTTTATTACTACCTGCGGATGAAGGACACCTTTATTCTGTTTTCTAATTTCAGTTTCAACAGCATTTTTTCCGCGATTTGTATATGTAACAATTAAAACTCTCTTGTCACTATCCGCGACAACATCAAGTGCATTACGGCATATATCATATGTTTTACCAGATCCAGCGGCAGAAATCTTAATGATGTTCGTCATAATGAGCAATCACTTTCTGAATATATTCGGGATACTTGATACTTTCCTCGGCTTCAAACACCCTAAAAGCCCATTCAGTTTTATTTTTCGTCATAAATTCAAGTACACCATCATAATCCCGGCTTTTTAGCGAATAACAATTTTCTGAGGAAATTATTCTTTTAAATTGCTCTACAGGCTGTCCATTTTCACAATTTACTGCCAAAACACTAGGCTCAATTGTATTGAACTCGGCATTTTCCTCATAATAAAATGTTAATTCCTTCTTCCCCAAATACCCCTCATATTTCTCTTGAATATTCTTTTTCACATCTCCATCATTATCGGTGACTACCACTATCCGCTTCCCCATAAGTAGCGCAATATCACAATAATGCTTAAACGCCAATGAATCGACAACTATAATGTCTACGCCATCTTCATGCGGAAGTTTTCCATACTTATCTTTGTACGCCCTCTGAATTATCAAATCATCTGTCGGTCCCTCCACAAGAATAGCCTTTGACGCCAAAACAAATCGCAATGTATCATAACCTGGGAGTTTAATAAAATATTTTTTTGTGTCATCAGGAAGTTTCTTATACGATGTAACATCTCCATCCTTGACTAATATGACATTTTCAAGACTCAGTTTGTTAGCGATATAACTACTATGGGTTGATATAAAAACCTGTTTTCCTGTTGAAGAAGAAACATGACCTACAAGTCTAGCCATATTCGTGAAAGAAAGATTATTCTCTGGCTCTTCCATCAAAACAACATTTGCCTGAACATCCGCATTTCGAAGTGCTAGTTCTATTTTTAAAGTATTTTGCGTACCGAAGCCCAAATGTTCAAACGGAACATCATCTACAACAATTGACAACTGCTTTTTCCACGCTTCAACATCGTCTTCTCGAAGTCCCAAAGAGACACTACGCCCCTGTATGACGGATTTAACAGCGTTATTCAATGTCTTAACAGTATCGTCTTCATGAAATTCACGTCTACTGCGGTTATAAGCAATTGCTAAATCCCGGAGCTGCTCAGGAGACAAGTTCTCCGTTATGCTCTCGGACACAAATTGGTTAATAATTCCCACGTATTCCTTCCGAGTCGTATCTATGAACACGCTCTTGAAAGGACCATATCTGAAAGATACAGGACCACCATTGAAATAATGATAATCAACGGTATAGAGTTCAATCGGTATATCCGTCACATCCCCCGCATTCAGCATCTTTTGGTATATAGCCGTATTATTGTCCGCAATCTTAATCGTAACATTAATGCCAACAGCATCTTCTGAAAGAGTGTTATTAGAACCCTTTAAAATCAAATCGTCTTCAAAGTAGGCTTCAAAAACAATCTGAGGCGGAGCCGGGGTTTGTCCTTTTCCAACAGCATCAATGTATTCTTGGCGTGTCGTGCTATTGAAAAGGTTTGCCTTCAGTTGCCGTTCTAAAGCAATTCCATTAAGTTTCCCTGTAGTGAGGATTGAAAGGGCTTCGAGTATCGAACTCTTTCCCGCATCATTTTCACCAACAAAGATGTTAATTTCCGGATTCAGCGGGATAACGACATCCCTGATGAGTTTATAATTCTTAATAACCAACTTGTTGATTTTCATCAGAAAGCCTCCAGTCCACCCTAAATCTGTTTTGTTTCATTCACAAGGTATTTTAGGAAATTTACGCCCATCGGGGTTAAACCTGCACTCGATTCCTTACTATGTCCCGTACTGATTAATTGATGATTGGATTTGTAGGTTTTTTAATAGTGGGTTCATGAACAACCATATTCATTACCGGTTAAGTTAAAATATATCCTTTTTTCTTGTTAAGTGGTATA
>NZ_FQWR01000028.1:0-45633 GCF_900129735.1 Fibrobacter sp. UWCM
AAAATAGGATGTGGAAACTCCACTTTTTGTTTATAGGGCCCAAAAGCGCAAAATTTCAGGCTCTTTTGATTTTACAGAAAGAAATTTACATCTTCTCATCAACAATAAATAATTCCCCTGCAAAGCGATTCATTATAGGATGTAAAATCATTCCATAATCAATCATTTTTCTAAGCCGGTCTCCGCCGTCCATTTTTTCCAATACATCACGTCTGTTTTTTATCAAATCCGCTTCTGATTGATATACAGTAAAGTCATAATAGAAATCTACAATGCTATCCACTTCATATAAAGACGAATCTGATAATTTGACAAAAAAAAGCACATCAGGATAGTTGTAACGATACAGGAGAGCGTGATACCCATCGTCGAAAAGTTCTGCGTAGGTGACGGTCGTATCCCTGCTTTTGAATGCTTCGGTAATTTTACCACACCATGTATTAACGTTCAATTTATCGAAGCCACTACATATTTGAGCGGCACCATTCGAAAAAGTAATATACGGCAATGAGTCGTGGCCGATATAGTAATAGTAGTTTTTATTGTCTTGACCATATATCCACCAGTCACCAGAGCCGTTGTTCATTTGGTTAACTTCAAACCTGCACAAGCTGGATTCGTTCGGAATTATATATACCGGTTCAATCTTTGTCATATAGTAGTTGCCCACACAATTAGATTGAATAATCAGAAGAACGAACAATAGCACCGCAAGGGCGCCAAGGGAAATTATTATGGCTACAGGCTTTTTCATCTTCTATAAGATTATTTTTTCGGTATCGGCATCGTGAGAATGGTGACCTTTCCTTTTTTTTCATTATAAGAATAGTTTACCCCAAGAACAATAATATTATTTTTTATAACGGCCAAACGTTCTTTATCAAAAGATGGAATTTTTTCATTCCGCCATGTTTTTCCTGCATCAATACTATAGTACAAATAATGAAACCAACGACCGGCTCCCACCCTAAATTTAAATATTCCGGCCATTAGAGAATCTTTAACATAAAAATCAGATGGATTTAAAGCATCAGAAAGCCATATATGTCTCTTGTAAGGAATAGTACTAAAAATATGAAATCCGTCTCTGTTTCTATGCAAAATACGAACTTCATATGTAGATGAGGCGTATTCGTCGTATCCACAAACAATCCAATTTTTTTCTTTTTGCGCATATACCGCGTCGGTACTGCAAAGGTTGTTCAGATAGTATTTTTTTCTCTTTTCCAGCAAAAAATTCGGACTCTTCAAAAAAGAATCAAGTTTGTTTACATAAATTTCTCCAATTTTTCCTTCTATCATTCCCATTCCCCAATAGTTCCATTTATCAGAATCATCGCTGAAGAGAATATTTTCATTCAAACTTGTATTTGTCATTTTCCAAGTTTTACCGTCATCTAAAGACAGCAACAAGATTGGCTTTTTTTCTTTAAACCCATATATTGTAATTGTTTTTTCATTGTATCTTATTGTATCTAGAATAAACTCCTGTAATTCGTCAAATGTACGAGTTTCTTTTTGAAAAAGGCTTGAAAATTCTTCCTTTCGCCATCTATCGTCTAATTCAAACAACTTTGTTAAACCCAAAAGAAATAAAGGACAAAGAAGAACTACTCCTATAGGAATTGTGGCTATCACAAGTATTTTTTTTCTTAATTTATTCATGTAGACTACTTTAAATTTCTAGATTATCCATTGTATAAATTATTCATAAACAAACAATCATAAAATAACGGATAAAAATTCATCTTCTTAATTTTTGAGAAATCGCATCCTGCTCATCAAAAATCTATCCTGAAACAATATACAGTAGCAAACTCTTTATGGTTGTTTTAACAAATAATCAATTGCATTTATGTTGTTTGCAAATGGAATTATAGCATGATTATACACATGTTCTTGCAAAATACATCCTCCAGGATCCTTGTCTTTAACAAACTCATTTGCAATAACAGGTTCTGAATAATAGGCAAGATAAGAATCGCCGTCAATTTTATTCACATAAAATAAGCGCTCTTTTCCATCGTTTAAATGTTTCTCATCGCTAAAAAATGGGAAATACATGAAATTACACGAAGCATTTCCAACAACCATCCTGCCTATCATTTTTTTTTGATTCTGCATACTCATTTTTTTCCATTTTAATTTCTTAAATGGTCTTTCTAATTGAAACTGCACATTCACTTTATATTCTATTTTATATTCTGTATATTTCTTGTTTTTTTTTCGGGAAGACTCAAGCGAATCGCTGTATAAATTTTCGCTCCAAATGCATTCATTCGTTTTCTTTATGGTGTCTATTACGACTCCTTCGTCATATATTGTCCCGAGCCAAATAGCATCAGCCGATGCAAAGCATCCTACATTTGTAGGATGATAAAAATTATAATCACTAAGTTGTTTGGGATTGAAATATAGACCTTGCTTCATTCGTTTGTCAAATTCTTGCGACGTTCCATTTGCATCATAAAATGGAAAAATTCTTTTTTTTGATAGTTCCTTTATGTATGTGCATTCAAAAACATTTGAGTCAATATATTCAAATGTTTTTTTTGAAAATGCAAAAATTTTTCCTTTCGATAAAAAAAATAAGTGACTCAAAGAATTTTTTTCATTTTGTGAAAAAGAAATTTCTCTACAAGGTTGATATGTTCTTGCAAAATCATAGTTTGTCCATAAAATTCCACATTCAACGGTATCTTTAAAAGTATAAATAGATTCTAATGAAGAAAACCATAATTTTTTCTCTTTATCAAATTCCTTGTCTACTTCAACAATCAACTTTCTTTCGAAAAATTGATTGTTTTGAACTTCCTTCAGCATAAGGTTTGTGTTTTCTTTTGAAAAAAACATATTGTTTTTTACTTCGTCATAATTTGGTTTCAACTCAATCCGTTTCTGTTCAAAAAGAATTACTTTTCCCCAATATACCTTTTCGCTTGAATCCAAAGCAAAACAAATAGAGTAAACAAGCGGGACCGATATATTTGGAGGCGGACCAGGATTGTTGTTATTTGTGAACAAATCGTCTGATTGAAAAGCAAACGATATTTTCACAAGCACACAGAATGAAACAATCAATTTATTTAACATAATCATTACTATACTTCTCTATGTTTTTTCCATAAATTGTATTTTGCGATTTATAAATGCGCTCATACAACCAAATTCCATAATTTCTCAATTCTTTTTGATTCGCTTTAAATACAGAATATTTTTTTGATTACATCAAGGCTAGCTTTTCGATAAAAATACAAAAAATCCGTTATTCAACTCACCGCACGTTCTGCCGTGCCGCCAAAAGCAGGGAGAGGCTTTGCAAAGATTTAGTCCTTGCAGATGTCCTCAAATTTAATTTCAATATTTCCACCCAACCTACGATATTCACTGTATAAATCTAATGCCGTTTCACAATCATCTTTTGACGGTTCGCGTCTACGTCTAAGATTACCTAACGCAGAATAATAATACGCTTCGGGATATATAGATGCGTAAGGAAGCAATAAATTATACGGAAATAGAATCCAATTTTTTGAATCACCTTCTATTGTTCCATTTTCAAGAGACAATTGATATATCAACATACTGATAAAAAATTTAAAATCTCCCAACTCCACATCTGAATGCAAATAATCTTTCAAGGCTTTTAAAACATCCTTGCCATTATCTTTGGCCGCCAATTTCTTGAAACCGTTTTCCAAGACATCAACGTGGGCTGTTTTGCAATTATTCAAGCGAAGGGCGGTATTCGGATAAATCGAAATAATCAAGGCTTCGACGAAACACTGGATATCCGTTTTTTGAACTTTAACAGAATCAATCTTATTTTCCGCCACACTCGATAAATTTATCGAAGGCGTCTGTATTTTATTTTTTGAAGAATCGAGGTTTGTCTGTTGGCCCAAAAGAAAGCCAAGCATCAAGGCAACCATAAAAACTATGGCGAAAGCTAATACAGTTTTTCTGGAAAACGCTTTACAATCGGCTTTTTTCATTTGGAGTTGTCCTTGTTCAATAAACCTTGTTTATAAATATAACCTATTTTGCGAAAAAGGGAATCGGCGAGGCCGCGACAACACTTTCCCCGCAGAGGATTTTTTTGCTTATCAGGGGTTATGAATTCATCAAGCCCTTGATGAATTTTTCTGCATCGACGACCGATGCTCCGTTATTGATTTCGGAGATGGCTTTGGAGAGTTTGGCATACACGTCGTTCCAAGGCGTAACACGACCGTTCAGCATATCATTGTAGCCCTTCTCGAGTTCCGCATCGAAACGTTCCTTTGGCCATTTGGCGGAGTTTTCCATCTTGTTCATATACTAGAAAAATTTAGACAGGAATTGCCCGGGTTCAATGGCAGGAACGGTGGATGTCCCGAAATCGTCAATATTTCGCGTAACGATATAATCGAGATTTAAACGGGCAGCGCACTGTTGTTGCAAACCATCTTCCAAATCTTCGGTATCCGGATTTTCTGTGACAGCCGTGAAATCCGAAGCCGTTTCAGGAATAACTGTAAAGAACTGGCAGAACATATTTACCAGTTTCAACCTTTGCTCGGCAGACATATCCTTGCGGAGAATGTAGTAGATGTCACAAAGGGAATGCGCCGTTACAAAACCGAAATGGCTCTGCCTGATACATTCTGCGATGATTTCTTTTGACTCGCGAAAAAACGGTTCACGATGTTGAACCATGTCAAGAATGACATTTGAATCAATCAGCAGATTCATTTAGAAATCCCTGCTTTCTTCGCGTTCTTTCTTGTAGTCAATTTCGCGTTCTACTGAACCAGCGAATTCATCAAGCAGGGCAAGACCAGCGGCCACGTTAGTCGCTGACTTTTTGCGTTCCAGAATGCGGTCCAACTTTTGCCGAAGGACAACGATCTGAAACAGGGGGAGTTCTTCCACCTGGGATTCGAGTTCTGCAAAAGCGGTATCCGACATAATTGAACCTCTTGTCTATCTTAAATATACTCTTTTCTTTGCCGAAAAGCAAGCGAATGGCTTTGCAATATGGAGTAAAAATTTACCTGCTGTAGGCAATCCGTTAGTTTTTCGGTATCGGCATCGTGAGGATTGTGATTTCTCCACGTTTTTGCTTGTAAAACTGGTCAAAGCCAAGAACAACAATTTTATCTTCCGTTACAGCCAAACGTTCAAATGCGAAAACAGGCATTTTCTCGTTCTGCCATGTTTTTCCACCATCAACGCTATAATACAGGTAGTGAATCATCTGAAATACGCTCACCTGAAATTGAAGAATTCCCACCATCACGTCAGCCTTAGCATAGAAGTCAGACGGTTCCAAATCATAAACGGCCCCAATTCCCCAATGCCATTTATACGAAAAACGGCTATGCACTCTATACTCATTTCCTAATTTATGTAAAATACGGACCTCCTTCGTTTTGTTGTCACCGCAAATAATCCAATTCCTGTCATTATGGGCATACGTTCGCCCATCACTACTGCAAAGGCGTTCATCAAAATATTCTTGGTGGGCGTTTCTTTCTAGCAAAGCCATCTTTTCCGATGACTCGTCTTTGTTTAGATAGTATAATCCTAATTTAGGAGATTCCGCCATTCCGACGTATTCCCATTTTTCAAAATTCCCATTAGGAACATAAACCGGACTGATTGCAGAATCTCCGCTATCAATGGAACCGACCATATAAACGCAATCATCAATACGATCAAAAGAGGCTGCCTGAAAATCCAAGTCGATTTCAGTCTTCTTCCAATTTTTACCACCATCCGTTGTTTGCAAAACGACGGGTTTGTTATTATCGCTTCTAAGTCTATTCTTTGTTCCAAATATAGTGACTTTTTTTTCATCCTCAATTACGGCGCTTTCAAAATAAAAATCCGTCTCGACCGCATTTTTTTCCATTTCAAAAGAAGACGAAGTCCAATCCTTAATCCACTTTTCGTGAATATCAACGTACACGAAGAGCAACATAATAAGAAACACTATGCTTACGGGAAATAGGCAACCAACAGCAAAGATGAATTTGCCTAGTTTCGTCTGTCTAATTTTAGAGAGCATCATATGCAGACCTCTTAATTACAAAGATTGCAGTTCCTTATAAATAAACCTATTCCGCGAGATGAGGGACAGGCGGGGCCGCGGATTTCAAAAGAACAATAACACACGCCACGAAACTAGCAATCCACGTCAAGAACCAAGCGAGAAACATTCCATTATGGGCGATGGTCCTGCCCACGCTTGACGTATCAGAAATCAGGCACAAGCAGATTATATCGAAGACAAACGGCAGAATGAAAAAGATTAATCTTCTCTTTTTCAAGTTCAGCAAGGTAATCAAGATAAAAAGCACTCTGAAAAACATCATTGGCCAAACCACGCCATCGTCATCAGACCCAGCACTCATTAAATCCCTACTATAAACAATATCTGGGTTGCCTTGCATATCAAAAACATCCGCCGCAACAAAGCCATTCGATTTCAAGAATAAAAACAGCATAACGCACATCGCTATTGAAACGATTGAAAAAATGACATTTGATAAATTGGCTGATTTAAACAGGCTTGTCATTTGTCAACACCCTCTTTCTAAACAGCCTATAAAAAACAAACCCTACTGCAGCAGCTATTCCTGTTAGAGCAAAAAAGTGCAAGAAAAGAATTTTCGATTCAGCATAACAAACAACCCACCAAATCAATAACCCCAACCCCACGAAGAAAAATAGAGACGCCCTGTAGTCCACTTTTTTTATTCCGTTCTTAATTCCAAGAAAACAAAGGCCCATGGCGATAGCAAAAAAAGCCATGGCAAAAAAGTAAAATCCTGGATTCTCTAAAAAAGGCATCGCAAGTCCGTGAAGTTTTACACGAAACGAATCTATTTCTGTAACATTCCTATTTCCGACTTCATAGTTTTTCTCAGGGAAAAAAGAAAAAGCACCCTTGAATAAAGATATATAGCATTTATCATTTTCCGGGCAAAAGGCCAACACTTCACGTCCCTCATCCGTTTCATATGAAAAAGAACATTGCTTTCCTTCAATAAAGCAGACCTTTAATTTAGCCGGCCCACCCTCGAAAATATCATCTCGATTTTCGCGATCGAATTTTACATGTTTTGACCGATCCCAATGGTAATAAAAATTGCCGCTAGATATTCCGAACACAAGATAAACGAAAAACGGATAAAACAGGCCGAAAAAAGCTACCGCCGAGAGAAGTCCGAGAATTATTCTTATGGGAGCAGATTTTAGCATGTAGACCTTAAGAATTAAACATTATTCAAAATCCAATATAATATTCTGTGTTTCTTTTTCAGCCTTCGATACCTTTGGGCAAGTAGTCTAATTCTCTCTCTGGATTTAGGATTCATTTTATCGTGCGGTATTTCTTTTTGGATAAAAATTATAAGGTCCAGAAAATTTGCAAATAAAAAAAAGGGATATGATCTATACTGTCTTTCAAAACCATCCATAAGGTAAAATGGAAATATCCATCCTATATCTATCATTGCGTAGTCCCAAGGAGCAATTTTCTTCCCCCCCAAAAAACTTCTCGAACCAAACTTCAAGCAATATAAAGCACCATCTTTCGAGATTTCAATACAACAACATGAGACCCCAAAAGAAAAACTTGCAAAAACGAGAGACCCCAGGAATTCTAATTGCAGTTCCAAACCTTCAAAGAAAATCGCATATATAGTCAGATATATAACATAAGCACCAAGCGCACGAAAAAGTACAACCCACACAAGGCGAGGTTTCATAATCACATAATCCATAAATTCAGACCTTCAAAAAAAATTCACATTTATAAATATAACCTATTCCGCTCGGAAATTTTTTCAAGTTCACTTTTTACCGCAGGAAACAAAAACAGTTCTCCCTGTTCCGCCAATAACATAATACCTTTTACAGTTGATGCCTGTTGAATAAATCCGCTTAAAAATTCATCAACAAACGCTTTTAATTGTTCAATTCGTTCATTATCGGACAAATCGAAGCCCAAATCAAAAATTTGATCGTAATCTTTGGGCGCCCGTCGAAAGACATCCCCCACATCGTTGACAACCATTTCTCGAGAAAGTTGGTAATTCTTTCCAAAGACGCCTTGAATATATAGCTTGATGTTTAAATATACCTGAGAAGAATAATTTGATTTTTGGAATGAAAGAACGATAATGACTTCTTCAGTCTCTTTTACAAAGCCCCCAAATTTCGTTTCGAGCCCGATGCTTTTTGTTATTTCTGCGAACGTTCGTTTAAGGACTTTCAAATTCATCTGTTCATTTCCTGTTTAGACCAGTTTCAATAAAAACCGCCATATTCGTGATGGATTACTCCACAAAATTCTAATCCTTGCAAAAATCCTCAAGTTTAATTTCAATATTCCCACCCAACTTGCGATATTCATTGTAAAATTCTAATGCAGTTTCGCAATCATCTTTTGATGGTTTATATCCGTAAAGATTGCCAAGAGCGGAATAATAATATGCTTCTGGATATAAAGATGCATAGGGATTCAATAGATTATAAGGATATAGAATCCAATTCTTGGAACCTCCTCCTATTGTTCCATTATCAAGTGACAATTGGTATCCCAGCAAATTGATAAAAAAGACAAAATCGCCCAAATCTACATCTGAATGCAAATAATTCTTTAGTGCTGCTAAAACATCCTTGCCATTATCTTTGGCCGCCAATTTCTTGAAACCGTTTTCCAAGACATCAACGTGGGCTGCTTTGCAATTATTCAAGCGAAGGGCGGTATTCGGATAAATCGAAATAATCAAGGCTTCGACGAAACACTGGACATCCGTTTTTTGAACTTGAAGAGAATCGATCTTATTTTCCGCCACACTCGATAAATTTATTGAAGGCGTCTGTATTTTATTTTTTGAAGAATCAAGGTTTGTCTGTTGGCCCAAAAGAAAGCCAAGCATCAAGGCAACCATAAAAACTATGGCGAAAGCTATTACAGTTTTTCTGGAAAACGCTTTACAATCGGCTTTTTTCATTTGGGCTTGTCCTTGCTCAATAAACCTAGTTTATAAATATAACCTATTCCGCGAGATGAGGGACAGGCGGGGCCGCGAATTGGGCTTTTCTCAGGGGAAAAGGCGTGTAAAAAAAAGCATTTTTGCGGGAATTGGGGATTAAACGGGATGTTTCGAGGCTTTTCAATCCCCAATTTTCAGAACAAAGTAACAATATTTGGTATGAATTAGGGAGTTGGCCCCTCAAAAAGAGCCTCCAGTGGGGATTAAAATGCTTTTTTTGCGCAGTTCCATCCCCTTTTTTGGCTTTTTATGAAGCCCGAAGCACAAACAAACTAAGATTTTGGGGATTGAATTATGTATTTCGAGGTGTTTTAATCCCCACTTTTGACAAAAAAGACATTTTTGGGCGCTAGGATCAACCAAAAAAAAGAAGTTCAACCAAATGGTTGAACTTCTTATACCCCCAAGCGGTTTCGAACCGCTGTTGCGGGAATGAAAATCCCGAGTCCTGGGCCACTAGACGATAGGGGCGTCTTATGTAGGGCCAAATATAGTTAATCGGGCGATTTTGTAAAGGGGGCCGAGCGACATTTTTTGTATTTTTTTTCGGTGAACATCAAAAAAAGGCTAAAAAAATCCCTTTTGCGCGGGATTTTGTGGTATTTGCCGCTCGCTCTCATGGCAAGCCTCGCCGACGCGGGGCTCCTGTGGGGCATCCGCTCGTTCATGGGGCTGCTCGAGGGCAGTTCGCCGTTTACCCTCTGGGAATGGGCAGGCCTGATGGCCCTTCTCGCCGCGCTCCGTCTGGTGTTCATGTTCGCGAAGGCCCGCAATTCCGAGACATTCCTGTTCAATACCGGGAAAAGCGTCACCGAGTGGTTCCTCGGGCGCATCCGCACGCTTTCGCCCCGGCTTTTCCACGACGGCTCGGGCGATGCGAAGGTCGAGGCCGCCTACGAGGCGACACTTTCGCTCCAGAGCAACGCCGGGGCGTATTTTCAGCTGGTGCAGGCGCTTTTGCAACTCGCCATCTTCTTGCCGGTGCTCCTATACATCTCATGGCCGCTCACGCTGTTCCTGTTTGCAGCGGTGGTGCCGTTTGTCGCCTGGATGCAGCGCAGGCTCCACGCGCTCGGCCCGCAAGAAGAATCGCTCCTGTACGCGCGGTCGAACTTTAGGCTTTCACTGAATACCGCCCGCAGGCTATACCGCAACTGGAGCGGCAATGCCGAAATCGAGCACCTCGCCCGCGAGGTTTCGGAAGAGGCTGGCACGCTCAACCGCAAGGGGCTAGACGCGAGCATCCGCAAGAACGCGCTTTCCATCGCGATGGAGACGCTCTCGGTGGTGGCGATGGTCGCGGTTCTCGCATTCTGCGCGATGCTTATCGCCCGCGGGTGGATGGACGGCACGGGGCTCGTGCTGTTCTGCTCGGCGCTGTTGCTCTGCTACAAGCCGGTGAAGGAATGCGCCCGCGCCGTGCCGCAGTTCCGGGCCGCGGCGAGCGCCTGCGACGTGCTGGAGGAATTCGAGGGGTTGCCGATGCGGGCGGCGGACCGTTCTAATCAGGATTTAAACGGCGCCGCTAAGGATGCCGGCGACGCATGCGGTCTGGAGGCGGGTTCGAGATTGCCACGCCTCTCCGAGGCTCGCAATGACGACAGCATTGTAATCGCGCACGGGAACTTCACCTACGAGGGGAGCGATACGCCGGTCTATCGCGACTTCGGGATTACTTTGTCCAGAGAAAAGCCCGTTCTTTTACGCGGGCAGAACGGCATCGGGAAATCGACCCTGCTGCGCCTGCTCGCAGGCCTCGAGGAGTGGGACGCCGCGACCCGCGATACACCTGCGCAGTCACTGCCCGAAGGAACAGCCCAGCCCGCAAACGTGTTCTTTATCCCGCAAGACCTGGAACTCCCGCCCCGCCGCCTGCTTATAGAACAACTTAACAGCGTGAAATCCGCGGGCAACTCGGCACCCGAAAAAAGCCCGAAATCCGCGGGCACGTTCAACCCCGCGATAAACAACAGCCCCGCGATAAACGACAAGCCCGCAAGCATCCCGAAAGCAGACCTTCTCGCAAACTTCGCGCGAACCGCCGGTACCGACCGCCTGCTCGAAAAGCAGGGTCTTTCGGGCGGGGAACGCTCCCGCATCGCCCTCCTGTGGGCACTCGCAAGCGACTCGCCCACCGTCCTCCTCGACGAACCGATGGCAGCCATCGCGCTCGACGACCGCGAGCGCATTTTGCTCGCATTCCTCGATACCGCAGCCGCCCTCGGCAAGTGGGTCATCATGGCGAGTCACGACCCGTTCAGCGCTACGGCGCAGTCCCGTTTCAACGTAGTGGAGATGGAACGTGCGAAAGGCTAGCGATATCCTCTACCGATTCCGCGGCTATATCCTCGCGCTGTTCGCCATAGCACTCCTCGCCTGCCCCGCAGCGCCCTTCCCGCAAGTATCTTTGGATGCCCTTGCCCTAAAGGGCGGAGGCACGACATGCATACCCTACATCGGCACGCTTCTCTTTTACGCCTTAGGTATCGCACTCCGCATCAGGGCCCGCCAGTTTATAGGCCAGCACACGCGCGGCTCCACGCACGAGGCCGCCACTCTAGTTACCACAGGGCCCTACGCCCACATGCGCCACCCGCTGTACACGTCGAACACCTACATCGCGCTGGGCGCAATCTTTTTCCATCTCGGCGTGAGCGGGCTCTTCCACATCTTCATTATAGCGATTGTCCTCTTCGAATTCGCACTCGCCCGCGCCGAAGACCGCTTCCTTGAAGAAAAGTTCGGCGACATCTGGCGCGCCTGGGCCCAAAGAACACCGATGACCACCGCGAATATCGAGGCGCTTTTCTGCCGCAACTCCGGCAGCAGCCCCGCGCGCACCGTTTTACAGGCATTCCGCGCCGACGCCTCCACGTGGTTCTGGTTCGTATTTTTTAATTTGATAATGGTTCTACTCAAAATCTACACGGCCTGAGATAAACATGTTTAACGCGATTGATTTTGCACGATTCGCCATTGGCACTGCCGCCAAGGCTGTCGCTAAGGTCCCTGCCGTAAATACACGGTTCCATATCGGCGACCGCCTGAACGGTCCCTGGCCCGAAGGCCCATTCCTGTGGATGCACGGGGCAAGCCTCGGGGAATGCAAGATGCTCCTGAACCTCGCGAAGTTCCTGCAAGAGGACATCGCGAACCTGCCCAGGATCCTCATCACCACGCAGAAGGTGGAGGTGGTCGAGTTCCTACAGGAATCGGGCGGGCAAATCGAGGCGGCCATCGCCCCCGCCGACACGCAGACCGCCATGAAGGCCTTCGTGAAGAAGGTCAAGCCCGTCGCGCTCGTGCTCGCCGAAAACGAGCTCTGGCCGGGCTACATCTCGACAATGCGCACGCTCGGCATCAAGCCCTCCGTCGCCATAGTCTCGGGCCGCTACCGCAGTTCGTTCCCGGGCATAGACTTTTCGCCCGTCGGGTTTGCCAGCATGCAGACCGGCGGCGACCTCTCGCGGTTCATGAACGTCGCCTCCAAGGCCAACATCGCGAACACCATGATAGGCGGCGACTGGAAGATTCTCCCCTGGGTTAGGGCGGGCAAGGATATCGCGCGCAACGAGAACCCGACCATCGATACCGTGTTCGTCTCGATGCACATGGCCGAATGGGCAAGCCTGAGCCGCATGATAGTCTCTTCCATCAAGCGGCAGGAATCCGTAGTGCTCATCCCGCGCAGGCTCACCGAGGTCGAGGCATTCCGCAAGGCGCTCATCGAGCAGGAACTCCTGGTCGTGGACTGGCCGCTCGTGCAGAAGGGAACGGTCTCGATAGTGACTCAATTCGGGCTCACCAAGGACGTGTTCAGCAAGGCCCGCACCGCAATCGTGGGCGGCTCGTTCAGCCGCGGGATAGGCGTGCACGACTTCTGGGAACCCCTGCAGATGGGCGTCGCCACCTGCATCGGGCCGTTCGCTACCGGGCAAAAGGAAAACGTCGCGGCACTCGTACGCGAAGGCGTGCTGACACAGCTCATGTCCACCGCCGGGTACGCGAGGCGGAACCTTCCCGACCCGAAACTCGTGAGCACGTTCCTCACCCACGAGAAGGCGAAAATCCAGGATTCCTACCGCCAGTTTGTCGAATACATCCGCAGTATAATTCCGCAGGGAGCGGTCTAAATGAAAAAACTCGTACTTGCCACCCCGCGTGGGTTCTGTGCCGGCGTCGACCGTGCCATCCACGTGGTCGAAAAAGCCATCGAAAAGTTCGGCACCCCCATTTACGTGCGCCACGAGATAGTGCACAACAAGTTCGTGGTGGACACCCTCAAGGAGAAGGGCGTCGTGTTCGTCGACGAGGTCGACGAGGTTCCGGAAGGCTCGGTCGTGATATTCTCCGCACACGGGGTCGCAGAACACATCTATGCCGATGCCGAAAAGCGCGGGCTCAAGGTGCTCGACGCAAGCTGCCCGCTGGTGCTCAAGGTGCACTACAGCGCCAAGAGGCACTACGCCGCGGGCCGCCACATCATCCTTATCGGGCATGCGGGGCACGCCGAAGTGGAAGGCACGCTGGGGCAACTCCCCGAAGGCGCCATCACGCTCATCCAGAACGAGGCTGACGTCGCGAAGGTCGCCGTACCCGAGGGCAAGGAACTCGCCTACATTACCCAGACGACGCTCTCCGTGGCCGAAACCCGCAAGATTATCGACGCCCTCAAGGCGAAATTCCCGAACATCGTCGGCCCGAATGCGGGCGACCTGTGCTATGCGACAGGCAACCGGCAGGCGGCGGTTCTCGACCTCTGCAAGCAGGTCGACATGCTCCTCGTGGTGGGGGCGAAAAACTCCTCGAATTCCACCCGACTCATGGAACTGGGCCTGGAGCAGGGCATCAAGAGCCACCTAATCGCCGGCGTGAACGACCTCGACCCCTCCTGGTTCGAAGGCATCGAGTCCGTGGGCATTTCGAGCGGGGCGAGCGCACCCGAGATCCTGGTCCAGGAGGTGGTGGACTGGCTAAAAGCCCGTTTTAGCCCCCTAAATACCGAAAATTTCATAAAATTGCTGGAATCGACCAAGTTTAACCTGCCCAAAGAGCTGCAGGATTAACTTTAGCCTTGACAATTCAGTGATTTTTATCTAAAATTGGTGTCCGAAAAACAACGGAGTTTATTATGAGCCGCATTTGTGAAGTTACCGGTAAGGCCGGCCTCGTGGGCAACATGGTTTCCCACTCCAACCGCAAGAAGTTGATGAAGCAGCTTCCCAACCTCCAGAAGAAGCGCTTCTACATTCCTGAAGAAGACCGCTGGGTGACCCTCCGCGTGAGCGCCGCCGGTCTCCGCACCATCAACAAGGTCGGCATTCAGGCCGTCGCCCAGGAACTCGGAATCTAATTCCCGCTCCGGCTACAGAATTTAACCGCCAAGGTGACCCTTTGGCGGTGTTTTGTGTGTTTAGCAAGGCGCCTTTGGCGCCTTTTTTATTGACCAATGACTATTGACCAATGACTACTTATTGATAAACTGCGGCACGCCCTTGTACTTGGCGAGGCTAGCCATGATGTTCGCCATTTCCCAGTCCTTCTCCTTGAAGCGGCGGCGGAGCAGGGCGACGAACACTTCCATGAGCATCTCGCAGTCGTAGACGGCACGGTGCATCTTGGCGGGGTCGATCTTCATGGTGAACTCCCCGCGCTTCATGAACAGGCCCGCCATAAAGCCCAGCTTGTGGTTGCTGAGTTCGGGCAAGATGGTACGCGCCATCACGAGGCTGTCGACCACGGGGTTCACGGGCACGAGCTGCGGGTTCTTGGCATACGCCACGCGCAAAAAGCTCGCGTCGAAGTTCGCGTTGTGGGCCAGCAGGATAGTGCCCTGGCCGCAGAAGGCTGTAAACTTCTTGAGGCACTCGCCCACGGGAGGGGCATCCCTCACCATGTCGTCGGTAATGTGGTTCACCTTGGAGGCCTCCTCGGGAATCAGCATGTTGGGATTCACGAGCATGTTGAATTCCGAGAGCAACTTCGGCACCACCTTGTTTCCCTCGACGGCGACGGTGAACTTGACCGCACCGATTTCGATGATTTCGTCCTTTGTATTTACCAATCCAGTCGTTTCCAGGTCAAATGCGACAAATTTTGGCGGCAATGTAATCACGGCTGAACCTCCTTTCTATTTTCTGAATTTTCAATGCAAAAATACTTAATTTCGATGTCAATAGATGACATCGGGAGCGGAACTACAAAATTATCCCAGGTATGGAGCGTAAAATGCGCCCCGTAGCGGGCGTCGACCTGCCAGAGAGGCCTGCCCGAAGCCTTCGAGAGCCATGGGGAACCGGGTTTGACTTCGAGTGCCGGACCGCGGGGGCCATCGAGCGCCATGCCCACAAATCCGCCCGAACGGAGCGTTTTTAGCAGGTGGCGCACGTTCAGCGAACCGCGCGTATCGGACCCGCGGGTGACGGTGTACCCGAGGCGCGTGAGCGTGCGGGCAAGGAATTCCCCGTCATGCGATTCCGAGACAAGCGCGTGCACCCCCATTCCGCGAAAAGCCGCCCCGCAGGCGAGCAGGTCGCGGTGCCAGACCCCGAGAATACCCGGCCCGTAGCCTTCCGGCGCATGGACGCGGACCCGCAGGCTTTTTATCCAGAGCCTGCACACAAATGCTGCAAAATCAACGCCAAACGCACCGAACATGCCCAAAAATTAGTTTTTTTGCCCATTTGCTCTTGGCAAAAGTGCAATCATTATCTATATTAGCGCTCACATCGGCGACGTACCCAAGTTGGTAAGGGGCGGCTCTGCAAAAGCCTTATTCATCAGTTCGAGTCTGATCGTTGCCTCTTGAAAACCCCGCTCACACGAGCGGGGCTTTCTTTTTTTTTAAAACGAGCTTTCCTTTTCAAGATTTTAGTTGCTACGAAGAACAGAACACTTACGACGAGCAAGTCGCGAGGTAGCGCTGCAGTTCCTCGACGTAGCGCTCGCCCACCAGGCCAAGCAACATGTTGCGCTTCGCAATGTAGCCGATTTCCATGACTCGGCGCGATTCCTCGCTCTTGTCCTTGAAGGGTACCGCCAGGTAGTCGGAACCGTTCAGTTCCTCGCAGATGATGCCGGAGCAGAGCGTGTACCCGTTGAGACCGATCATCAGGTTCAGCATGGTGGCGCGGTCGTTCGCCTTGATGGTGCGCTTGTATTCGTTTGTACTTAAAATCTCTTCGGCAAAGTAGAACGAACTGTTGTCGCCCTGTTCAAAGGAGAGGCACGGGTATTCCGCAAGTTCGTCGAGCGTAATGAACTTGTTTTTCGCAAGCGGGTGCCCCTTCCACAGATAAACATACGCCTTGCAGTCGATAAGCTTGTGGAACGCGAGGTCGCGGGCGTTCAGCAGGTTCGTGATAATCTTGCGGTTGAAGTCGCTCAGGTACAGGATTCCGATATCGCTCTTGAACGAGGCCACGTCCTCGATGACTTCCTTGGTGCGGGTCTCGCGGATGGCGAACTCGTATTTCTCGGTATCAAACAACTTAACAGTCTCAACGAAGCTCTTGACAGCGAAGGAGTAATGCTGCGTAGACACGCCGAACTTCTTCTTGCGCTTGCCAATCTTGCCGTACTTCTCGAGCACGGTTTCATAATGGTGGTAGAGTTCCCGCGCATACGAGATGAAATCCTCGCCCTCACTCGTGAGCTTGACGCCGCGGCTCGTGCGGTTGAATATGAGGATATTCAGTTCGTCTTCCAGGTCGCGGATGGCGGCCGTGAGCGAAGGTTGCGAAATGTAGAGTTTCTCGGCAGCCTTGTTGAAGGAGCCGGTTTCTGCGATGCCGATGGCGTAACGGAGTTGTTGCAGCGTCATAAAAATGGACCTCGCTTGCTTATGTTTTCATTTCCTATTAAAACGATAGGAATAAACATAGAATAAACCTATCACTTTGACAAGGGGCTATAACTTTTAATTTTGTTATTTAAACGTCTTTTTTGCCAAGAATGAGCCGGATGACAGTCAGGGCCTGGTGTGCGGCGCAGAGCATCACGCGGGGGGCGGTGAGTCCGATATCCTGGTCCACGTCGCTCTTGCCGTCGCCGCAGAGGTAGAGGCGCCCCGTCACCTTGCGGGTGCGAATCGTGTTCCCGCTGCCAAAACCCGCCATGCCACTCGCAGCGACAAGCGTCTTCTGCGGGAACCGTTCCAGGACAACATCCACAAGCATCGCCTTCGCGTCAGCCCTGTCGAACGCCTCACACACGATGTCGGCATCTTCAAGCAGGCGCACCGCATTTTCGGCAGTCACCTTCTCGTTGTGAACCTCGTACCGGACATAGGGCGCAACTTCCTTCAGGTTCGCAAGAAGCGCCTCCGCCTTCGGGAGCCCCACCTGGGAGGCCTTGTACTGCTGGCGGTGCAGGTTCGTGATATCGACCGTATCGAAATCGATCAGGATGAGTTTCCCGATTCCGGAACGCGCGAGCGAGATAGCGATATTCGAGCCGAGCCCGCCGAGCCCGCAAATAGCGACCGTCGCCGCCTGCAGTTTTGCAGTAGCAACGCTCCCCTGCTTCTTCTCGAGGGCGGCAAGGATTTCTTCGCGCGATGGAACCGGACGGCAGTCCATGTTACCCGCCACCTACAAAGTTCACGACCTCGACGCAGTCGCCTTCCGCAAGCACCGTCTCGCCGTACTTGGCCTTGGGAACGATTTCCCCGTTCCGCTCGACAGCGATGCGCACCTGGTTGTAACCCGCCTCGGCAAGGTACTGGGCAAGCGTCTTTCCGGTTGCATCTACATTTTCACCGTTGATTTTAAGCATAGACTATTCCTCGAACGGACGCACGCGAAGCGTGACGCCCAGCTCTTCGCAAATCTTGCGGCAGGCTTCAATCTTTTCTTCGGGCATTACCTTCTCGACCACCGTCATGACCACGTTCTTCACGTGAGCCTTCGCGAGCACCGCAAATTCCTTGATGGCATCAAACGACTGGATTCCGAACTTGGAACGCGTGAGTGCCAAGAATTCCTCGGCATTGGGGGCGTTCAGCGAAATGGATACCGTGTCGAAGCGACCTTCGAGTTCGGGCGTGATATCCTTGCCGTGAATCAAATTTGCAAGGCCGTTCGTATTCACGCGCACCTTGAGCTTCGGGCACTTCGCCTTGAGCCGGTCAATCACCTCGCACACGTCGTGCAGGCGTTCAAGCGGTTCGCCGAACCCGCAAAAAACCAGGTCGTTGATAACGGAAAGGTCGTAGGGCGCGAACAGGTCCATTACTTTATCTACACTCGGTTCACCTTCCTTGAGCCAGAGCGAATTGCCTTCCATCATCTTCTTGGTCTGGCGCAGGCAAAACACGCAACTGCACGGGCAGCGGTTCGTCATGTTCACGTAGATGTTCTTGCCCGCAATATCGCCGCTGTTCGCGATATCCAAATAGCCGGCCTGGCCGACTTTTCCTGTAACCGTATAAATAACCATCAGTCCTCCATCAAGTCACGGAGATACATCTCGACGCTCAGGCCCCAGTGATCGGGAACGTTATTTTGTTCGCAATACTCGATGCACTTGGACGCAAATTCCGTAGCGCGCAGTACCGATTCATAGAATCCATGCCCATTCAGGTACATACCCGCAATCACGGCGCTTATCACGTCGCCGGTCCCGCTCCGGTCACGGCCGATGCGGTCCACCATGATAGTGCGGGGCGCACTGCCGCGGCTGTACACGTAGTTCATGATCTGCTTATCGCTGTAATGGATTCCCGTCACCACGATATGTTCGGGGCCACGTTCGCTCAACTTCCGGCACAAGCCTTCCAGTTCATCGGCGCTGAATTTTCCATCGCGATAATCAACGCCCATCAGGGAGCAAAGTTCCGTGAGGTTCGGCGTGAGGATGTCGGCGAAATGCACCAGCGCGCGCATCTTTTCGCAAAGTTCCGGAGTGTAGGTGGTGTAAAGCCTGCCGTAGTCGCCCATCACCGGGTCGACCAGCGTAAACACGCCCTGCTTCTTGAAGGTCTTTATAAAATCGACAACAATATCGACCTGTTCTTCAGAACCCAGGAATCCCGTAGCGATTGCATCGAACGACATGTCCAAATCCTTATAGGTCTGGATATAGTCGCGCATCTTGGAAGTGTAATCGTCGAAAAAATACTTGGGGAACTGCGTATGCGTCGAAAGGATTGCAGTCGGCACGGCAACGGCCTGAACTTTCATGGCCGAAACGACTGGCGCCATGACGGCAACAGAACAGCGACCGAAACCAGTGATGTCATTGATCAACGCAATCTTTTTCTGTGGCATAGCGGGCTATAATTTAGAAATTAAAGCGAAGTCATTCTGGAGCGGAACGCAGTGGAATGATAGAATCTACCGCTTCACAAGCACGCGAGCGTAGGCAAGAGCCGCCGATACGATGACAGCGAGAAGCGTGGGACCGAGCGGCACGGAATCCAAGCGCACGGCGACCTGGTACACGGCAAAGCCGGCAAGCCACGCGAAAAGGTTCCAAATCCAGAACGCCTTGCCGGATACGCGGGCAGTTTCTTCGCGAGCAGCATCTTCGCGAGAAGTTTCTTCGCCGATATGAACTGCGCCGGTATGAACTGCGCCGGCCTTCCCGAAGTAGAACGACACCAGAAGAACGGCGGCCATCGGTGCAAAGACCGAAGCGATGAGGTAGAGGAAGCTGATGTAGTGATCCATGATTCCCGAAATCGCGAGGAGTGCACTGATGGCGCTCACCACGACGCCCGTGATTTTCGGGTTCAGCCTGTGCACAATCGCCTTCGCCGATTCGCCCGCGGAATTTGCCGCAAGGAAGTTCGTCGTGACGGTAGAGAGCACTACGATAACGATGCCCGGGATTCCGAGACCCGCAAGGAGAATCGCCTTCGCAATGTCGTTGCCCACACCGGCGTTTGCGATTTCAAGCCCGATGAAATACATCCAGAAACTGGCGATGGAGTAAGCGATGGCAGAAACCGCCGTAGCGCGCACCGGCTTTTCCACATCCTTCGTGTAGTCCGAAATCACGGGCAACCACGAGAGAGGCAGGGCCATAGATATTTCAAAGATGTTCCAGAAACCGAGGGCGTGGCCCGCGGAATCCGCACCCGAAGAGGATGCCCCGGCAGAAATCGAGCCCGTTCCGAACAACTTAACCGTCAAGGCAGCAAGCAAGACGGCGAGCACCGCCATCACGACGGTAGTGACCTTCGCGAAGCGACGCAGACCCACGAAAACCCAGAGTGCGATAAGCACCGCAAGCAGCACGCAGGTCAACGGGAACGAAATCGGAAGGTCCAGGCCCGCGAGCACGGAGGCGCCCTGCGCGTTCAAAACCGCAATCCACGCCACCAGCTGGAAAAGGTTCAGCGACGCAAAGAACTTGGAGCCGTATGTTCCGTAGACAGAGGCTGTTGTTTCCATCGCGTTCACCCGGATGCGGGCGCCGATAAGCCCCACGAAGAACAGGAAAATTCCGCCGACGATGTGCCCGAGAACCAGAGGCAACCACAGGGAACCCGGAGCAGCCTCGGCACCGATTTCTATACCCGCCTCAATTTCGGAAACGGAAACTGCGACGCCGAACCAAATGACGGCATTCGTAAACAAGCCTGTACGTTTTTCCATTCTACACCTGCCTTGTTTTTTTTCGAACGCAAATATAGAACGCCCGTTTCCGAGCGTCCAATACTTTTTATATGGCGTAGGTTATAGGTTTTTCCTATAACCCATCTCCTTTACGAATTCGTTGCAGCCTTGACTTCCTCGATCTTCTTCAGCACGGAGCCGTCTTCCATCGCCTTCATGGCCTTGTCGAAGCCTTCCTTGATGCTGGCTGCCTTCTTGCTGATGTAGAGGGCGGCACCGGCGTTCAGGGCGCAGGCGTACTTGATGCCCGGGCGGCCCTTGCCGTTCAGCACGTCGAGAGCGAGGTTGAAGTTGTCGACTCCCGTACCGCCGGCGAGGTCTTCGGGATCCACGGAGGGGATGCCGAAGTCCTTGGGGTCGATGCGGTAAGTCTTGTACTCGCCATCTTCCAGGATTTCGGCGATGGTCGTCGGCACGCAGGGCGAAATTTCGTCGTAGCCGTCGTCACTGATGGCGACCATCACGCGCTTCGCGCCGAGGGCCTTCGCCGCCTTGGTGAACGGTTCCAGCACGGTCGTGCTATAGACACCGAGCATCAGGTACTTGGCTTCGGCCGGGTTCGTGAGGGGGCCGAGCAGGTTCATGATGGTCTTCACGCCGAGAACGCCGCGAACCGGGCCCGCAAAGCGCATGGCACTGTGGTAAACAGGCGCCATGAGGAACACGAAGTTCGTCTTGTCGATGACGGAGGCTGCCTTTTCGGGAACCATGTCCAGCTTGAAGCCTGCGGCCGTATAGAAGTCGGCGGCGCCGGACTTACTGGAAACCGCGCGGTTGCCGTGCTTAGCAATCTTTGCGCCACAGCTGGCAGCAATCAGGCCGGAGAGCGAGCTCACGTTGAAGCTTCCCTTGCCGTCGCCACCGGTACCCACGATGTCGGTGAGTTCGTCACCGCTGTAGGGGAACTTGCGCTTCTTGCTGCTCAAAACCTTCGCGCAGCCGGCGATTTCGTCGGCAACAGGGCCCTTGCTGGAAAGTGCGGTAAGGATTGCAGCCATCTGGCGTTCGTCCATGATGCCGTCGGTCAAGTCTTCCATGAACATTTCGGCGGTTTCGCGGCTCAAGTCCTTGCCTTCGGTAAGCGTGTTCAAGATGCCGCGCACATCGAGAGGTTCGCGACGGTAATTGAGGAACGCCTTGAAGAATTCATCGGCGCGGCCGCTGGCGATAGATTCCGGGTGGAACTGCACGCCTTCAATGGGGAGCGTCTTGTGGCGAATGCCCATGATGTCGCCGTCGGTAGCACGCGCGGTCACTTCGAAATCCGGAGAGAGCGTCGCTTCGTCAACGACCAGGCTGTGGTAACGCGTGAAGATGTTCTTCTTGCCGATGGTGCGGAAGAGTCCCTTGCCGTCCAGGTCGATTTCTTCGGCGATGCCGTGCTTGATAAACTTGGCCTGCACAATCTTTGCGCCGAAGGCATAACCGATAGCCTGGTGGCCGAGGCACACACCGAGAATCGGGAGCTTGCCCGCAAAGTGCTTGATGGCTTCCACGGAGACGCCCGCGTCTTCGGGGCGGCCCGGACCCGGGCTCACGATGAGGCGGCTCGGGTTCAGCTTTTCGATGTCGGCGACGGTGCATTCGCGGCTACGGAGCACGCGGATTTCTTCGTTAGTGATTTTTGCCAGCGCCTGGTAGACGTTGTAAGTAAAAGAGTCGTAGTTATCGATGATAATAATCATTTTTCTAATCCGAATTTTAAAAGGTTTATGGTTCGGGGATGTGTCATCCTGGAGAGTCCGTAGGACTCGATAGGATCCATGGACTCTATCGCCTTCGGCTCCAGAGTGACAGATGCTAGTCTTCCTTTTAGTTCTCCCCCTCCAGTACAGCTCTGATCGCTCCGAGCTTTTCGTTCGTTTCTTCAAATTCGCGGTCGGCGTTGCTGGCCGCGACAATGCCACCACCGGCCTGCAAGCTGATAGTCTTGCCCTGCTTGAGGCAGCAACGGATGGCGATACAGAAATCCAAGTCGCCGTCGGATTCCATGTAGCCAACCGCACCCGCATAGAAGCGACGCTTGACCTTTTCGAGGCCAGAAAGGATTTCGATAGCGCTGATTTTCGGAGCGCCGCTCACCGTACCTGCCGGGAAACTGGAGCGCAGCACTTCAATCGCCTTCTTGGTCTTGGAAACCTTGCCCTGCACGTCAGAGACCAGGTGAATTACGTGGCTGAACTTTTCGCATTCCATGTACTTGGTGGTTTCCACCGTACCGGCTTCGCAGACGCGGCCGAGGTCGTTACGGGCCAAATCCACGAGCATCAGGTGTTCGGCTCGTTCCTTCGGGTCACCCTTCAGGTTCTTCATCAATGCTTCATCTTCGGCATCATCCTTGCCGCGGCGGCGGGTACCTGCAATCGGGTGAATCGTCGCAATGCCTTCACGCACACGCACGAGGCTCTCAGGCGAGGCACCGATAAACTGGTGCGTGCCGTAATCCAGGAAGAACATGTACGGAGACGGGTTCACCGTGCGGAGCCTGCGGTAAATATCCAGCGCCGCGATGTCGCTTGCAAACTGGATGCGGCGGGAAGGCACGGCCTGCACGATGTTGCCAGCGACAATATGTTTCTGCAGGGCTTCGACCTTTTCCACGTATTCCTTGCGGGACTGTTCCAGGTCGGTCATCGTAATGCCCTTGCCGTACTGCGGTTCGGGAGCGAGGTAGCTGAAGTCCAGGTCAGCGAGGCGGGCCTTCACGTTCTCGATGGCCGCCTTCAGGTCAATCTGGTGCTCTTCATAGTTCAGGGCGAACAAGTGAAGCTTTTCGGTAAAGTGGTCAAACACGATGTAGATGTGGCCCACCAGGAATTCCGCTTCGGGAATGTTGAGCTCGTCCACCTGCGGGGCAAGGCGGATGGTATCGCAGCGGGCGCAGAATTCGTAGCCCAGGTAGCCCACGCCCGAGGAGGGAATGGGAATCTGGTTGGGCGGCACCGTGTTTTCGGCAGAGATCAGCGTGAGGGCGTCGAGAATGTCACCTTCGCCTTCCTTGAGGAAGGTACTTTCCTTGCCGTCGATAACGATGCTCACGTCCTTCTCGTTCTGGCGCAGACGGAAGCCCTCATCCACCATCAAGGTGGAGTAACGGCTACGGCCGTGCGAGAAACTCGCGGATTCAAAGATGGCCTTCGCACCGAGCTTCTTGCCGAGCGAAAACGGGGTGTAACGTTCGCCCGGGAGCGCCACGTAGATGCTATCGGTACGCGGTTCGTAACCCGGTTGTTCTGTGATATGCTTGATCTTGTTGGTCATGATGATCCTCTTGTTTTAAAATTCCTGATTCCCTAGAATTGGGTGAGTTCCTTGGCCTTCGCCTCGATTTCGGCAATCGCCTTCTTGCGGCCTTCGGCAGAATCTTCGTTACCGAGCACAATATTCACGAACACGGAGCCCGCGACTACGGCATACACGTGCTTGCTGAGCACCCTGGACTGTTCGCCGTTACGGATGCCGAAGCCGCCCAGAACCTTGGCGCCACCCTTACCGACGGTGTCGATAAAGTCGAGCGTCGCCTGGTCAATGGTGGTTTCGCTGCCGGTGGTACCTGCGCGGAGAGCGGCATAGATGTACTTGAAGCCCTTGGAGGCCATCGCTTCGAGGCGTTCCTTGGTCATGCTCGGAGCAGCCACCGGGATATTTTCAAGACCATGCTTCTTGCAAGCTTCAGTCAGACCTTCGTCTCCGTCGAACGGCAAGTCCGGAATGATGCAAGCAGAAACACCAGCGTCCTTGCACATCTTGACAAAGTTTTCGATGCCCGGCGTAAAGGCGAGCGAACCATAAATCATGATGTAGATCGGCGTTTCTGGGTGACGTTCGTGAATTTTTTTCACGATTTCAAGACCCTGCTTGGTAGAATAGCCCTTGTCGAGAGCGATGGTCGATGCGGTCTGAATGGCGGGACCGTCAGCGCTCGGATCGCTAAAGGCAAGCTGGATTTCAAGGATTTTTGCGCCACCCTTCACAAGTGCGTCGGCGATAGCGATAGAAGTTTCAGCGTCAGGAAAACCCGCAATAAGATGAGACATTAAGTTCATAGTTATAATCCCGTTTTGTCATGCCCGCGAAGGCGGGCATCTCCTTTTATTTGTTCATTATCTCCGCGTCGTGGATGTCTTCGTTGTTGTCGAGGCGCTTGAGTTCGGCCTTCAGGAATTCCTTCCACTTTTCGGGGCGGAACACCGGGCTCGTGATAAAGATGTCCTTGTCGCCGCGGCCACTCATATTGATGACGAGCGCCTTGTCCTTCGGAAGTTCCTTCGCAATCTTCATGGCGGCGGCACCTGCGTGAGCGCTTTCGAGAGCAAAGAGAATGCCTTCATTCCTTGCAAAGAACTTCACCGCTTCAAGAGCTTCCTTGTCGAGGATTGCCGTGAATTCCACGCGGCCAGATTCGCCGAGAGCAGCGAGCTGCGGGCCGATTCCCATATAGTCGAGGCCTGCCGAAATGGAGCGGGTCGGCATAGACTGGCCGTCTTCATCGATGAGGAAGCGGCTCTTGTAGCCCTGCACAATACCTTCGCGGCTCGCGTTACCTGTCATGCGGGATGCGTTCTCGCCCACGTTCGGGCCGATGCCACCCGCTTCCGCACCAATCAGGCGCACGTTCTCGTCTTCGATAAACGGGGTGAACACGCCGATGGAATTGCTTCCGCCACCCACGCATGCGACAACCGCAGCGATATCGATGTTGCGTTCTGCGGCCTGGCGCTTGACTTCTTCGCCGATGATGGACTGGAACGTACGGACAATATCCGGGAACGGCGCAGGGCCGAGGGCGGAACCCAGCACGTAGTGAGTGTTCTTGAAATTCGTGGCCCAGTCGCGCATGGCCTCGTTCACGGCATCCTTCAAAGTGCGGCTACCGCTCGTGACCGGCACGACCTTCGCGCCGTACATTTCCATGGTCGCCACGTTCGGCTGCTGACGGCGCACGTCAACCTCGCCCATGTACACCACACATTCGAGCCCGAGTTTGGCGCAAGCGGCGGCAGTGGCGAGCCCGTGCTGGCCGGCACCCGTCTCCGCGATGATGCGGGTCTTGCCCATCTTCTTTGCGAGCAAGCACTGACCGATGGCGTTGTTGATCTTGTGTGCGCCCGTGTTGGCAAGGCCTTCGAGCTTGATGTAAATCTGCGCACCGCCCAAGAGTTCGGTCGCCGTCGGGGCAAAGTACAGCGGAGTCTCGCGGCCAATGTAGTCGCGCTGGATAACGCGCAACTCCTCGAGGAATTCCGGATCGTGGATGTACTTGTTGAACGCCGCTTCGAGATCGTCGAGCGGGCGACGGATGATTTCGGCAACGTACTTGCCACCGAACTTGTCAAAGAAACCGTTATTCGAATTAATCATAGTCATTGTTGTGTCATCCTGAGTGGAGCGATCTTGTTTAAAGTTTTGTCTTATTGATTAAGGGTTAAAGGTTCTCGGGGTAAAAAATTAAAGGCCTTCGGGAGTCCGAAAGCCTTTTTCAATTCTTGATTTTAAGCACTTGATGAAATCAGCAAAACCGGACTCTATGTTCTAGAGCCCCACCACCAACGGTTGAAACGGATTGCAGAATTCATCTTCATGTTGCCAAAATTAGGAATGTATCTTTTTGGTGGCAAGGGGTCGCCCCAAAATTTTTGAAAAAAAATTGAAGGCCCCCGGAGGAGCCTTCTGAAACACTAGATGAAAAGGCAAGTCCTGAATCCCTTTTCCCGAGAACCCTGCCGCTAGCGGCCAGAGCGGATTGCCCGTTTCATCCTTATGGAATTCAATATATATACTAATTCCTTGTCTGTCAATAGGTTACAAGCAAATTTTTGTAAATTAAAATTTAGTCAAAAACGCCTATTTTTGCAAAATTTCGAACAGTTTGCGCATTTTTTCCGCATTTTTGATTCCCGGTGCGTCTTCGACGCCGCTGGAGACATCGATCAGTTCGGGGCGGAATTTGGCCACGATTTCGCCCACGTTTTCGAGATTTATACCGCCCGCAAGCCAGAGCGGCAGGTCGCCCGCCTTCTCCAGGAGCAGCGATTCGGGGATGGTCTTTCCGGTACCGCCGGGGATCCCCTCCACCTTCGCATCAAGCAAGACGCGGGGTTCACCGTGGCTGCGGAGGGTGGCAACGTACTCGAAATCCTCGGGAGCACCAACGCGGGCAGCGCAGTAATGCGCGAACGGTTCGGCAAGCTCACCGACCTTCGGCGGATTAACTCCGTGGAACTGGACTGCGTCGAGAACACCCTCGCGGGCGAGCCTGATGGCGGTTTGCCCTTCGGGAGAATCCGGGTCAGTGATGACGCCGACGAGGAGCGGAGATTCTTCGACTCCGTTAACACTACGCTCAGGATGACACAAGCGAATTTTCGCAGCGAAACCGCGCACGAATTCTTCAGTTGTCAAGCGCTTGGTGGTGCTGAAAACAAACCCGAGCATGTCGGCACCGAGTTCGGCAGCGAGCATGCCGTCTTCTTCGCGGGTAATGCCGCAGATTTTAACAAGCGGATGAGGCCGCACGCTCCCTTCGGCAAGCTCAGGGAACTTTGCGGAAAACCTTTTGGCATCCCTGCGTTCCGCGAACTTTTTCCAGAACTTGCCGCGGGCATTTTCGCACCCGCTTTCGAACGCAGCCACAACTTCTTTCGCGAGCGGCGGATTTTTGGCAACGGCCTCCCCCACCAAGATTCCCGTGAACCCGAGGTTGCGTGCATACGCGGCATCGCCCGGGGTCAGTATGCCCGATTCAAAAACCGCCTTCGCCGGCAACTTACCGCGCACCGCAGCAGGAACCAGCGGGTCGGTGTGGAATGTAGCGAGATCGCGCGAATTCACGCCTGCGACAATCGTCTTCGCGGCATCTGCCCCGAGCGCCTCCAGAACAACATCCAACTTCCGGAAGTCGTCCTTCTCGCGGACCTCGACAAACGCCTGTATCCCGAGGCCCTGGGCACGCTTCGCCATTTTAATAAGTTGTCCGTCATCCAGGATTCTTGCAATCAGAAGCACCGCATCAGCACCGCAACGGTACGCGATATCGATTTCGTCTTCGAACAAAAGAAAATCCTTGCGGAGGACGGCGCAGGCGTGCAGTCCCTTCTTCGCACGTTCTTCCATCGAATCGGCGACCGCAATCAGATCGCGGAGCGTTCCCTTGAAAAAATTGCCTTCGGTCAGCACCGAAACCGCCTGCGCATGTGCATCTGCATACGTGCCGGCAAGCCCAACCGGGTCAAGGTCCGGAGCGATGTCGCCCTTCGATGGCGATGCACGCTTGACTTCGAGAATGGCACCCGGCGTTCCGAGGAACTCGATGTGCCCGCGGCGTCGCTTCTCCGGAATCTCTATTCCGAAATTCAGGCCCAGCCGCTCGATATCCTCGCGGCGCATGCGTACGATTTTTGACAAAATATCTTCGCTCATCGGTTACCTTCAATCCGGGTTTCGGGTAAGAAAATTTAAAAAATTTTGCGTTTATATGGAAACACTTGCCAACAATAAACGAATCGGGCGTCCCGTCACTAAAAAGTAAGTTTAATGTAAACTACAGACTCGTGGATAAACATACCCATAATACTAACTTTGGGTAACTCTAGAGGATTTATGAAACTGAGCAAGTATCCGAGTGCCCCGTTGTTTTTGCTGTTTGTCTTTTGCAGCATTTTCGTTCAGATGGGCCTGTTCGTCCATTTCCAACGTTGGCTCTCCTTCTCGTTCGAAGGTTCCGCCTTCTGGTGGCGCAGCATGCTTTTGCAGGTCGCCATCTTTGCCCCGAGCATCTTCATGATGCCAGCGGCAAGCTACTTCGCGGGCCACTACCACAAGGGCCGCGTGATGGCGTGGTCGTCCGTGGGCATGCTCGCCTCCGTCATCGCGATTGTCGTGTGCTACGTCGCGGGTGCGGAATGGGTGGCCTATGGCCTGCTGGGCCTATACGGCGTGTTCCTCGCGGTCCTCACCCCGGCAAAACTCGGGATAATGAAGGAAATCGTCAAGAACGAAGACCTCGTGAAAATAAACTCGTGGTACATGGCGCTCTCCGTGCTCGGCACCGCGGGTGCGGCGTTTTTCGCGATGGGGCTTTCGGGCCGCCCCGATTCCCCGGTAAGCATCGACCTTACGCTCTGGATTTATCTCGGGCTCAGCGCACTTTCGACCCTTGCCGCCTTCTTCATTCGCGCGGGCGTATCGCACAACGAGCTCAAGATGCGCTCCCCCATGCGCAATTTTTCCGCCACCTGGAGCCACCCAATCGTGCGGCTCGCCATCCTCGGGCTCACCGCCTTCTGGGGCGTAACGCAGATATTCCTCATACTCATCCAGAGCATGAACGACATGCTCAACACGGCGGTCATTCCCATATCGATGTTCATCGTTGCCGCGGGTTACTTTGTCGGTGCACTTTCCGCCAGCTGGGCTTCCAAGGGCTTCGTCGAAACCGGGCTCATCCCGTTTGCCGCGGCCGCTTCCGCCATCACGATGTTCGCCATCCCGTTCGTGCACAACGACTGGCTGCAGGCAGTTCTCTACGGCATCATCGGGTTCAGCACCGGCGCAGGCTTCGTGATACTGCGGACGGTTCTCCAGAGTTTCACGCGCCCCGATACCGCAGGCCGCATACACGCCGTCGCGAACATGATTCAGATGGCGTTCCTCGTGCTCATCATGGGCGGGCAGACGCTGCTCCTGATATTCACGCCAATTACGCTCGATTACTGCTTCATGATTCTTGCGGTAATCCTCGCGCTGTGCTTTATCATGAACCTGAAGCAGACCCCCATGACGCTCCTGCGCGCATCGCTCCGCTTCGCGTTCGCCTTCGTGTTCCGCTACCGCTTTATCGTGAAGGGAGTCGAGAACATTCCCGAAACAGGCCCCGTGCTCCTCGTAGGCCCGCACTTCAGCTTTATCGACTGGGCCGTACTCCAGATGGCATCGCCGCGCCCGCTACGCCTCGCAAGCAACCGCAACACGTTTGCCGACTGGTACCAGCGCTGGTTCATGCACGGGAAATACGTGATAGACATTAACCGCCGCGACCCCGCCCCCGCCATGGAACAAATCCGCAAGGCGCTCCTGAACGGCGAGGCGGTGGTAATCTTCCCCGAAGGTGAAGTTTCCAAGACCCCGTTCGTATCCAAGTTCTCGCTCGACTACAGCAAGGCAATCGAGAACACGGGCGCGCAGATAATCCCGTTCTACATCCAGGGGCTCTGGGGCAGCCGCTACAGCCAGGCATCCGAATGCGTGATGCGCCCGCAGGCGTTCAACCGCGTGATAAGCGTCGGGTTCTCCAAGCCGCTCCCCACAAGCGCATCCGAAAAGGAAATTCGTAAAGACCTGCAGTACCTCGGAAGCGACATATGGAACCTCGCGATGGAACGCTCCGAATCCATCGTTCCGCTCTGGTTCAAGGCGATGCGCAAGCGCCGTAGCCGCCCGATACTCATAGACCCCGCGGGCAACCACGTGAACGGCTACGACATGATTCGCCTTTGCCATCACTTCGGCAAGGCAATCAGGTCAATTGCGAGAAACGAGAAGAACATCGGGTTCATGCTCCCGACAAGCCGCGACGCCGCACTCGGGATTATCTCGATTTTCGGCACCGGCAAGACGAGCGTCAACCTGAACTACTCCTCCCCCGTCGACACCATCCTCGGCTGTATCGAAAAGGCAGAAGTTTCTACCGTCGTCACGACGCACGCCTTCCTCGACAAGCTCTGCAACAAGAATGGTGAATTTGTCCACATTGCAGAAAAGTGCAAGATAATTTATCTGGACGACGAAGAAAAGAAACTCACGACGCTCGGGAAACTCGTCTCGGCATTCATCATCCGCACCTGCCCCAAGAGTATTTTGAGGCCGCTCTGGTTCACTTCCGCAAAGCTCTCTGACGATGCGGTAATCCTCTTCAGTTCCGGTTCCGAAGGCACGCCCAAGGGCGTAGAACTCACGCACAAGAACGTAATCTCGAACGCACTCCAGGGCGACAACGTCATCAAGCTCTGCCGTACCGACGTGATGACGGCACTGCTCCCGCTTTTCCATTCGTTCGGGTTCACGCTCACGTTTATCCTGCCCCTCCTTGACGGCGTGCCCATGGTGCTCTGCCCCGACCCGACCGACATCAAGACGCTCGCCCGCGTGTGCGCCCAGTACAAGACGACCATCCTCATGGGCACCCCCACGTTCCTGCGCGCGATTGCGATAAACCGCTGGGTACACCCGATGTGTCTCGATACGCTCCGCTATATTATCGCGGGTGCCGAAAAACTGCGCCCCGAAATGCGCGAGGCGTTCAAGCTCAAGTTCGGCAAGGATATCTACGAAGGCTACGGCTGCACGGAACTTACCCCGCTCGCGACGATAAACGCGCCCAACGTGCTGCTCGATGACTTCCTCACCATGGAAAAGTGCAGCGACCCCGATACCATCGGCATGCCACCTCCCGGTACCGTAGCCGCCATCATTGACCCCGAGACAAACGAGTTCCTGCCGCAAGGCGCCGAAGGCATGCTCGCCGTTACCGGCCCGCAGGTGATGAAGGGCTACCTGAAGGACGAGGAAAAGACAAACAACGTTGTCTTTATTACCGAAGGCAGGCGCTGGTACAAGACCGGCGATAAGTGCATCATTACCGAAGAAGGATTCGTGAAGATTCTTGGGCGATACAGCCGCTTCGCGAAACTCGGAGGAGAAATGATCTCGCTTACCGCAGTCGAACTCCGCATTGGCGAAACAAAGATTCTTGACGGCAAGGAATTCGCCGTCACGGCTGTTCCCGATTCCTCGAAGGGCGAACGCATCGTGCTGCTCGTGAAGGAAGCGGAAGACCCGGAAGATATCGCCCGCAAGTTGCGCAAGTCCGGCATGCCGCCCCTGATGCAGCCCGGGAGCGTATTCAGCGTCGAGAACATCCCGAAGCTGGGTAGCGGCAAGTGGGATTTCCCGGGCATGAAGAAACTCGCCACTGAGCTCGTCGAAGGCAAGTAGGCTCAACCCCATCGTCATCCTCGCGGAGGCGAGGATCCTTTCATTCGCCTTCCCCGCCTTACCTTCGTCATCCTCGCCCCACCCATTGTCATCCTCGCGTAGGCGAGGATCTTTTTTGTTTCCGCAGTGTAAAAAATGCACGTAAAAAAAAATTTATTTGGCTCATTTTGGGCAATTTGTCCGTTTCGCACCGAAGATGCGCTGGGAAACTCCGGTCTATTGCATCATCAAACCAGGGAGAATATATTAAGCAGACATGCAACATAAGGAGTAAAAATATGCCATTTATGCACCTTGCGTATCCAACTTACCAGTCTGTTGAAATTAATCCAGCTTTCGGAGCCTTCTTTGACAGCGAAGATGCGCTAGTCAATTTTTGCAACGCGGCGATTTCCTTGCCGAATGAACTAAAAATTGTCTCGCTAACTTACGAAAAATGCGGCCGAGATAAAATGCTACAAGGCACCCCGATTGAATTTTTCTTCTCAATAAATGCCATGCTAAGCGACCAAAGTAAATTGCGCATCGCTGTACACAAGAAATCCATCTATTCGTCCATTGACCATCAAATTTTAGGCAACAAAAGCTTCCGCCATTTTTCACCATACAAAATAACATGTGAGCCAGGAGAGTTGTTTTCTGCACACTCGGAGCATTATGATTATGTCATTTGGCTAGCCTTTACAACAGAAAAATATCGGACCGACCGAACCGACAAGGAATTCGAACAAATAAGCAAAAGCTGGGGTCAAACCTACCGGAAAACGACTTCAACGTGCTACATTTGCTACGAGATACCTCTTTTTACAAAGGAACTTGAATATTTGGAAACGGACGAAGACCGCTGGATTTTCCTATTGAGAACCACTCCACAGGCAGACAAAGCATTTTTCCTGGGAATTCCCGTATTCGACAGCGCCCTAAAACGAATCATGTCTTCCGAGGTCTCGCTGAAACTAGCCATGCAGCAAGACGCCGAGAGCGACATACAAATGGAATTTTTGTGCCAAATGAAAAATGCAAGAGACAGAGGCAGAGCCGATTCATGTTACAAAACCGCTCTTGTTGCACTTGGCTTACCCGAATCTACGTCAAAAGAAGATTTACCTTCCCAAAAACGCCAAGTCATCGCACTTTTTATGCTAGACGAGGGAGTTGATCCCTTTTATACTGCAATTTACACCGATCTGCCCCAAAATGAAGTGGAAAAATTGCAAAAAATTTTAGAAACCGACAGAGCAAAAGATGATGAACCGACGGGCGCGTAGCCCGTCATCCCCGACTTAATCGGGAATTTTCTGTGTAAAGAAAAATTTCACACCCCATTTGGCTCATTTTGTCCGCGAAATCGTTTTATAGGTAGAGGCATCCCGTTTTCGGATGTTTCTATGGACTATTGACAAAAGGATACAAATGTTACTATATTATACAATAACAATTCCCACCGCGCCTCCTAACAATGCGTACCACGGTGGGACTTCGTTTTTTAGGCATGGAGGGAGTGTATGGAATACACGAAAATGCCTATAGACATCCCCGAACAGATATCCATCTTGAAAAATCGTGGCCTTGTTATTGGGGATGCCACCACGGCCTTGCTGCATTTTTCAAGCATCAGTTATTTTCGCCTAGCCAGTTATTGGAAAACATTTGAAATAGATTCCACTTCGCATGAACTGGTTACAGGAACCTCTCTGCACGATGTCCTATCTTTGTATGCGTTTGATCGAGAACTGCGAGGCGTGATTTTCGCAGCAATACAAGATATAGAAATAGCCCTAAGGACGCGGATAATCCACCATTTTTCAATGGCTCATGGTGCTTTTTGGTTTATGAATGACGCGCTCTTTAGCGACATCAAAATATTTCAGAGGTGCTTATCTAGCTTACAGAACGAAGTGGAACGTTCTAAGGAGGATTTTCTTTTGGAGCACTTCAAGAAATATGATTCGCCACCAATGCCCCCAGTATGGAAAACTCTAGAAGTAGCTTCCTTTGGGACACTCTCCAAATTGTATTGCAACATGGCTGACACGTCTGTAAAAAAGTCTGTCTCCAAAAGCTTCGGGCTGCCGCAATACAAATATCTCGAAAGTTGGATTCGCAGCATTACCGTTTTGCGAAACTGTTGCGCACACCATGCGCGTATCTGGAACAGACGCTTTCCGTGGAAACCGCAGTTACCTAGAGAACTACCGCTTGATTGGATTGATTCTTCAAAAACTTTGCCTATAAAACTATATGCACTACTTTCGACAATTCTTTACCTTGAACAAAGTATATCTGTAAATTCCTCTGTTAAGGAACGTTTGCTAGCATTGCTTGCTATTTTGCCGAGGGGGCGGCTGAAGGCGAAGGGTTTCCCAGAGGATTGGCAAAAACAGGATTTGTGGCGATAACATCCCCGCCCCCACCCATTGTCATCCTCGCGACTTGTGCTGAGCTTTGCCGAAGCAAGGCGAGGATCCTTTCACTCGTCATCCCCGCCTTACCATCGTCATCCTCCCCCCACCACCATTGTCATCCCCGACTCGGTCGGGGATCTTTTTGTTTCCGCAATGTAAAAAATGCACGTAAACAAAATTTATTTGGCTCATTTTGGCCGCAAAATCGTTTTATAGTATAGATAGGGTCACTCTATCCGCCTTTGCGGGGGCGTTCCCGCTATAAAACAGAATAAAATGACAAAAAATGAAAACTTTGTAAAGTCGGATATTCGCGATATCGCTCACGAATTCAACGTGATTGTGGACTCCGTGAAAGATGACAAGAGCAATTTCGTTCACGACAGATACTTTAGGTTCGCCTTTGCGAAGCCCTCCCGCATGGTGGAACTCCTGACGCTGTTTTCGCGTCACAATCCCTCGCTCAAGGCATTCCTAGACACCATCGACCTTGCAAGCTTGCGAGGATCGAGCGAAAACCTTTCCAGTGACAAGCATGCAGGCTCCGCGGACCTCGTTTTCGAGGCGAATCTCAAGGATGGCGGCGTCACCGGACTCTACGTGGGAATCATCGCCGAGCACAAGTCCACCAACAGGGACAATGTGTTTCTCCAGATTTCGGAGTATTATCACCACCTGTTCCTGGAGCGCGGAAAGGACGTGCCTGTGGTGGCGTTCATCGTCTATAACGGAGAGGACGGCTGGGATCCACTCAGCGAAACTCGGTTTCCGAACTATCCCAAATATTATCACGACATCGGATTTCCTTTCAAGGTGGAATTCTTGGATGTGGGACACGCCATCGACGATGCTGAATTGAAGGCTCTTTCGCCCATTACCCTTGTCGCGCTCACCGCAATGAAGTATATTTGGGACATGGAGAAGTTCTCCGTGTCCTTTCGTGAGGCGGCGAAGTACCTGCTCAAGATGCAGAATACCGATGAGGGGAAGGATTTTATCAAGCAGTCGCTTTCGTATTTCTTTTGGAAGTGGCCCTACAAGAGCGAGGTAATCAAGATGGATAGTCCGGAAGCCATTGCAAACAAGGGTTACGAAACCTTCGGTGAGCATTTCTTCAATGCAGGCGAGGCAAAAGGAGAGTCCAACGCCATCAGTGTCTTCGAGAAACTGGGCGTTTCTCCGGAGAAGATTGCCGAGGCGAAGGCGATGCTGGCTGAACTCGCGAATAAGTAACCACCATCGCCATCCTCCTTCCTCGTCATCCTCACCCCTCCCGCTGTCATGCCCGCGCAGGCGGGCATCTTTGCATTCGCCTTCCCCGCCTTACCATCGTCATCCAAGTCCCCTCCATCGTCATCCTCGCGCAGGCGAGGATCTCCTAGCATATCCTACCCTCCCCTTATCAACAAAAAGCCCCGGACGGAGAGTCCGGGGGGCCTTAATTGTTTAATACCTTAGAATTACCAACAATGCAATTTTACAGAGCCTCCTGACGGAACATCCAAATCTATGGGGAATGTAACGGTTGCTTGGCCATTGCATCCTCCATAATCATGGTAGAAGGTAATTGCTGGATTAAACCAAGCCTTCCCAGCAGTTCCTCCATTACAGTCCTGCGGTTGCATATTCTTGGTTCCCGATTGTCCAGCACAATACAATTTGTATTTTCCAGGACCAAACACTTGATTACCTGATGCATCAGCAACTTCTCTAGCATCACTATCATAGTACACGTTAAAGGAAGTGCATGTAGTTGCATCACCTTGTGAATTGCTTACCGACAAAGTATATGTAACAGTTGTTTTATCAACCGATGCTCCACTTAAAATCGGCAAACTACTTCCATAGATAGTTCCACTTGCTCCTGAATAGCCACTAGCAGATATTGTATAAGAACATCCACCAACTACCTCGCAATTCGATATTGTCATCGGCAAGGACACATCCCTCCCTGGCTTTGAGACAATAGACGAAGAGGGGCACCCAGTAATCGAAGGCACTGATGTTGCGGCACTTACAGTTTTACAGCCCGTCATATAAACAAATGATATTTCATTACAATCATCTATTTCTAAGTTATTAACAAACGCTGGCGCAGGATTGGTAGAGAAATCTTTAGTAGGAGGACCGTTCCCTTGTAACTGGAAAGGCACTCCATTCCATTTTCCCGTATGATTTTCGCATGCAAGTGGAGCCTTTATTTGTACTTGCCCCGTACAAATACGATTGGTTGTAATAGTCGCACAACTGGTATTTTTCCATGGAAGATTCGGAGTTGGAGGATAATTAGCATCGTTCGAATTGTCTCCGTTTATAGTCCATGTAACAGCCTTACATGTGGATCCTTCAACAAACTGCATCAACCCATGGCAAGAGTCCCAAATGTCATGATTACTCTTGTCATAAACAGTGAATATGTATTCCACATCATCATCTGGAGAAGCGGGAGTAGGGAAACTAATACCTGTTGTCGCGGAAGAGTAGGTTCCTGTTCCATTCTGGGTTGAAGCATACGCCGTTCCTGAAGTAGGTCGCAACACGTAATCACAGCCATTATCGCAATTGGCAAGGGACGAAGCATAAAATGTCTCCGTCTTATTAACCGAATATGTTCTCTTTGTACTTGGGCACGTAACATCTGGACGAGGCGCTTCCTTGGTTATTGTACACTGATCGGATACCGCTTCGCCATTAAGATATAACTTGTACACACCTGGAGTGGGGTGAGAACCTGTCTTTGGATACGTAATCTTGTATTCAGAATTACTGAGATTGCTTGAACTACTAATTGGATTTTCCATATCATCGTCTTTCACAAGTTTCCAAGGACAAGCATTATTGGCACACGCCTGCCCAACGGAAATCTTGAATTTTTCATCTCCTCCTTCCGTTATTGAAGAGCAAGTAATATTTGGCGATGCAACCGTCAAATCCACCGTACAAGATGTTTTATAGTCGCCATCCTTGCCCTTTATCATCAACGTATAGGAACCCGACTTGGCTGTATTCACTCCTGAGATATCAAAGGATAATTCATCCTGACATCCCGTTGAGCCAACAGCAATGCTATCCGCCCCCTTCATCAACCTATATCGGCGATCACACAAACTATACCCGTGACTATTTATATATGCGCGGAAGTTTGCATTTGCACCAGGCTGACTGACAGAAGCATTGGCAAATCGACATTCCGTTCTGACATCGTTTTCATTGCCGCTGCTCTTTTCCGTAATCTCAAAACTTGCTTCACACTCATTAAACGGATACGATGCACCCTCCGGGCTCTTTACCTTATATTTGTAAGTCCCCACAACATAATCCGCGGCAGCAGACGATGCACTTGTCGGAGCACTTCCATCACCATTCTTGCCGTTGCCATTTGGAGTCACATTGATAGACCCGCTGCCATTCTTCGGGTATCCATCTAACATGGCATCACCAATATACACTTCGTACTGGCAACCTCCCGTGGGACAGCCATCAAGGTTTATATTAAACTGCGGCATGCCTTCGCCCTGTTTTTTCGGCGAGCCCGTAACACCACAAGAGCGGTTAATTGAGCCTATCGTCGAAGGTGTTACAGAACATTCCTTCGAAGCTGTAGAACCAGTATTGTTCACAATAGAAGCAAAGAACTTGTAAGACTTGCCCTGATACTCTGCATAAGGATTGTCAGCCTGCTCTATTTGAGCCTTCTGATCATTCCACGTCACATCCGCAGGCAACCTGGAAATATCAAATACAGTCGCGTTATCAACTTTCGCTTCCACGCCATACGATGCAATATTATCTTTATTCTGAACACCTACCAGTACAGTCCATTTTCCATCAGCATAGTTAGCAGTACATTCCGAAATGTCAACGGCATTTTTACAAGATGCGACAACACTCTTGACTAAGAGAGCAGAGCTTCCACGATTTTTAAAGATAATCTGCTTTACATGTTCGGGGTCAAAGCCCTCCGCACCGACCGTCATTGCATCGTCAACACTGAAACTTGCTTTTCCGGTAGTCATGACAACCGATTTACTCGCATAACCCTGGGCACCCCATAGGGCATTTTCGCTCATTAGCCAAATTTCAACATCTACACCAGATGCAGGATCACCATTCGCTTCAGCCAGCTCAATAGAAAGGCTTGTTTCACGAAGGTTCGCTGGACTTGTCAAAGTCACAGTCGTTTCTTGTCCAGCGGACAGCGGTTTGTCCTTGGCATCGTCAATAGCGACATGATCTGCACACTTATTGATTTTTCCTGTCCAAAAGGGGCCACAATGTGCACGTTCCACAGTAGAAGCCCAAGCCGCTTTCTCCGTTGAACTAGGAGTACACGTAAGTGATGCTTTGACCGTTCTCATTTCCTTCTTACTATCATTATCAGTATAACCATGATTATGGTTACCGAGACCAGGTTCATCAAAAATGAGGCTATCACTGCCACATTCAGTCCCTGCATCGGTATTACTGGAACAATTGCGAAGGTCATTTCCATTATAATAGTAATATGCATCAGTGCAGCTTTGGCTATCAAACCAACCCGAATGACCAACCCATGGCTTCACTTTCTTTTCAATAGGAATCGCTCCGTTCGTCGCGACTGCAGCAAACGAGCACTTGACTATCGGGGGCGTATCATGACATTCCGCCGAATAGGTATCACTCTTCCAGCCAATGCCATACAGTTTAAAGTTCGGGTCCGCCAAGCTGAATCCAACAAACTCGTGGGCGACATCCATATAGCTTGTTCCAATGTCGTTCAAATCAAATACAAAACCATATTCCGTCGGAGTTCCATAATAATTCCCCGTAAACGCGGCCAATGAGAGTTTCCCGTCCACACTGATTGTCGCAGACATCATTACCATGCTCGATGCATAAACTAGCGCCGGATTGTCGTTGTCATCAACCAGGACTCCATTCAAGCATTTACCGCTATTGGAGCACAACTGCGCTGTCAGGTATCCTGTTTGTCCGGCAAAAACGTTCAACATCAAGTATTCTCCGCCCGATACATTAGAATGCAGCAAGAAGCCAGACTTTGAAATTTCTTGCGTATTGCGGTTATGGCTTGCAGTTTCCTTTGGCAACTGGAACAAAGCCTTCATTGTTCCATACGTACCAGCATTCACCGTACTCATCACCGTAACAGGTTGAACCGTAGCACGTCCCTGGCGGCGCAAGGAAACGCTACCAGCAACCTCATCAATGTTGCTCATCTCGCCCGAAATCAAGTGCCATTTAGATTTGGTATATTTGCCCGTAGCATCAATTGCCCCAACGCATGTTGCATCATCTGCATCACCACACTTATCTATGCAATACTCCATATCAACAGAGGTGCAGCGCACATCGCCAGACTTAAATTCTTCAAAGAAGCAATGCTTATCGCTTTCATTAAAATGCGCGTAGATAACCGAATTGTCATCTTTGATAGTAAATTCGCGATAAGTCTCACTAGAAATAGCCTCGGTTACCGGGCAGCTAACGCCCGAGCAACTCCAATAATTGAATTTAGGATACGATGTACGACTAACCGTTAACGATACAGTTTGTCCACTGAAGGCTGATACATAACAAGATTTATCATCACCGGATGTACTATACTTACATTCGGAACTTGTGTTACCAACATTAATTGATATCACAGGATCATATCCGGATATTTCTCCAACAAACGTCAAGCGAATAGTCTTCTTGAGAGCCTTAATACTCGCCCGCAATTCCTTTTCAGAATCCACAGCGATTTCCGATATATCGTAGGAATTGCCTTCCGTGGGAATAATCACGACGCAGTTTTCAACGTTCCTGCCAGCAAGCTGCAACGTCCCTGAACCGCCAACGACAATATTCCAACGATTATTTCTTTCTTCGGTACCGAAGGTAATACCGGAAGGTTCCACCCAGGTTTCATCTACACTGCAAGAAGGCCAAGATGCATCACCTCGTTGACCTTCGGGCGGACAGACGCTAGAATGCGATTCACAATATTTAGCAATATCATTATCCGTCACATCAACACGCTTCAAGGTCGCGCTACTCGCCATATAAACAGTGGCGGTGTAAGGGCTGCCAATATGGTATCCGTCTCCAGAAAGCAACTGGAACGTAATAGAACCGTGAGTTGCAGAGGCGTCGGTCGTTACCGAGAACAAGGTTACAATCTTACTTGTCGAAGGATCGCCCTGTATCGGGAACGAACAGGTTGATGATTCATCCGACCTAGTACCAGAAGCACCAAGCGTATAGCTCCAATGTTCGTCAGCACTCGGGCAGGTTGTGTACAATGTTGTCGCGGGAGTATTCGGAGGAATCACGACATTGACATCCTTTGTCATACCCGCAGAAATTTTCTGATCAGGATCGACAAAAGTTATCGGCAGCGACCCACGATGATTATCACCAACAACTACCCAGAACGGCACATCGCTATAGCCATTAGCCTTTGCATTACAGGTATAGATACCCTTGGCAAGCGCCACACCCGAATACAGTTTCCCTGTTGTTGAAAGACTTCCGGAACCTCCAACGCAAGAACCCACGCTAACATCAGCCTTTTTCAACGTCGATCCATTCAGGGGAACAACATTGTAGTAATCATTCAGCTCACCAAACGGGTCGCCCGGCAAATAAATGACACGAGGCAACACGATAAACGACGGATTGAGATTTGCCTGATTGTTACCAGACGGAAGAGTCTCGTTATTTTCGTACTGCGATTCTAGTGTCACGCCTAATTGAGGTGCCATTGAGATATAGTAAGCATCCGTACCATTTGTTGCAGTCGATTCTTCAGTGCTTTCGCCAGAACCGGAACCCGAGGGATCGCCTCCGCCACTGCCGGTTCCGCCCGTACCACCGCAAACAGAACCATCATTCGGGCAAATAACGCCTGCCTCGGACAAGGCGTTAACCAATTCCTGGTTATACGTAATGGAAGAAGACTGCAACTTGCCAAGCCCCGCGCAGGATTCCGCAGTCGCATAAATGGTTCCAGTCAGGTTAAACTGGTTTCCCGAACCAATATCCCCTTCGGTATAAATAAAGTAGTTCGATACAGTCACGTCGTTGAGTGTATTTGCGCCCTTCTCCAGGTAAAGAAGGACTCTTGTATCGCCAGATGTTTGAGGGAGCTTTGTATAGAGAGCGTCTTTCGCAATAATAATGAACTTGCCTTCCAAAGTTCCCGAGGGGTTCGTACTGTTTGTTCCTCCAGAAACTTTGACCACAAGGTAGCCATTATAAAGATTCTTTTCTCTCTTGGTTGCATCGGTGGTATTTTCCTGATAGCACGCGTTCAGTTTTGTTACAAGATCATTGCTGTATCTTGTAATGTTTGCTGCGCAACCCTTGTTCGCGTAGGGTTCAAACATGGTCTTGGCAGTAACCAGTACATCATCAACTTTGTAGGAAGAACCATCGCAACCAGGTTTCTTTTCCCAGATTTCATTACAACTATCCTTTACCGCCTTAGCACATTCCAATTTGGTAGAAGGTTCATCCCTAGTAACGGTTCCATTAGACATAAACCAGGGGGTCACGCCACAAATCGGGCGGAACTTGTCTCGTTCATGTCCCGGGCCACCATTCTGGTTTGTGCAGTAGGGAGACCCCGTTGGTTTCCCATCCTTGTAATTAAGGCGTTTGCGATCGTGGTTTTCAAAGCCATCCCAGAAGCGCTGACCATCCACATGATACGCAAGCATTTCGACACCTTCTGTGGCATCCGAACAGTACTGCCACCCAAAAGCATTGTGTTCCCATTTATTACACCATATCCAATAAGGGTCAGTAATGGATGTAAGAGTCACATCATCATGGCCAGGTTCAAGATAATACGAATAATACAGTTTTTCCTTAGATGCTTTCTCCGGATACGGAGAATATTGCGCACCATTCCAACGTTCCGCCGGGCCAACCTTACCTTCATGGTTATTGTCACAGTACGCATGATTCATATCCGGAGCCATAACGCCGGGCTTGACGTTGCACTTGATTATCTCATCTGTAGTTTCCGTAAACTTGTTTTCAACCAAGGAATTGTACGAACTCCAGGGATATCCCGATTTCATGTAGACCGTCTTACCGGCCCCACCTAAAATAATCGTTTCATACTTATCATAATGGTCACCATCAGAAACCAAGTTTGTATCAGCACAATTCAGCAAAGTATACGTAGCCTCGCCCCATCCATACCAGCCGTTAGGCTCTTGTTTTTTTGAACTTCCCGTACACGAAACAACAGTCTTCGGCTGACAGCCCATCCAGTTACACCACACTCTTTCGCAGGAGCAGCCGCTGTACTTTACAGAGCCATACCAAAGATTTTGCGTTCCCGGCATCCACACATTGCCTTCACTTTTAAATACATAATTCGTCCCCCTCGATATAATATGGGCATCCTCGGCGAGGCAAAGATCTCCTTTAATGGTCATAGGCTTTGCGCTCTGGACAGTCTGGAGGTCACCGTTCAACGTGACATGTCCCCCAATTTCAAACGGGCCCGCCGAACTGGGGCTAACATTTCCTTCAAAATAAGCATTCCCAGACGCATTTATGTTACCCGTAAAATTCTTCCCCACATAAAGGTCCTTGCCCATCAAACCGTTGTTTTCGGGGCTCATATTTCCGCCAACACAAGCGAGTTCGCCTATCGAAACATTATTACCGGTTAGTTCTGCATTTCCCGTCACAACGAATTTCTTTTCAATCCCCTGCGGGTTACCATACCAGTTACCATTCACGATGGCAGAAGTCATCGTCAAGGAACCAGCACCATCATAACTGCCACCAAAATACGCATAGTCAAATGGGATTTTTTTCTTTGTGGTTTGAGGTACAGGAAGCGAAACCTGGTACAAGCCGCTCACGTTAAAAATGGCTATTTCGCTATGTTTTGCCCCACCATTAGCTTCACCCGACGAAAGGACCTTCAATTTGTATGTAGACCCAGAAGTATTCACGCCAACCAACCAAACATGATGGTTCTGGCCCGGGCGCTGCAGCGAGCGGAGATTCGCATCAAGATTAATTGGAACGTAATTGCCATCCATGTACTGTTTGACAAGTGCTCCTACATCATTTGCATGGAACGTCATCCAAGCACGGGCATTTTCAATACCAGCCACCGCACTCTGATACGCCATCTGTTTTTGCATACGCGAGCCCGACGAACGGCCTTCCGAGGTAAGCCACTTGTAGGTCGCAGTCGCCGCAATAGTCGCAACAAGCATAAAGAGAAGCACGGTGACAAGAGATACACCAGCTTTCTTGCTACTAATTCCAAACTTCATATTCCGCCTCCTAATCACTGGGGCCGTTGCTCGGCATAGGAACAACAACATCTACGCTGCCGCCTTCACCGTTCCGTGAAATTTTCAGTTTCAACCGAAGAGCTTTTATGTTCTTCTTTTCCGCTTTGTGCGTTTCGGTAGCGTAACCGCCATCGTTAAACACATAGTTTGTGCCGACAACTTTCTTCAAATTCAAGTTACTTATTGTGATTTTTCCCTGATGAATCAAGGGTGAATAACAAGCAAACGTGAACGCCATGCAGGCATTCTCAATTTTTTGCGGAACAGAGAATCGCATTGTGCGCTTTCCCCCGCCTTTATCAGCATCAAGAGGAGGAAAGAAAAGAAAATCCTCTAGCAATTTTACGCCATCTTTCCTCGGGATATCCCCAGTACTCACACTTCTAAACCCAACCGACAAATGATCCACCCCCGGAACGAATGAAAGGCTTCTATTTTTCGCATCTCCCGAATAAGCGTTTGGAGAATCGACATTGAACGAAATCTCATACTCCTGATTAGCTTCAAGAGTTATCTTTTCACATGCCGTCGCCCATGTTTGAGTTCCTTCCAATGTATTATTTTTCATTGCAAAAATCTGATTTAACCTCCGACTGCCCTCATCAAGAATACCCGGAGAGTCATCGTCTGATTTGAAATTTGTGAAAAAATCAGATATCGTAACACTTGTACCGCCTTTTCCCAACTCCCCCAGAGAATTGACTGTCGTAACAGCCACATATTTCATATCGCCAGTCCGCGGAAAGAAATTGAACGCTCCACCAGCATCCGCTGCCGGGAACACTTGTTCATTCGCTTCCAACACACCAGGTTCAGCGGCTTCAACAGCGAAAGTCGCAACACCATCGGCCATTTCAACACCTTCAGGAGTTCCACCGACATCCGCGCAAGGTTCATCATCGGCAAGAGTCAAACCCGTTCTCTTTTCAACAAGTTTGCACGAGCGTTTCAGCTTTGCGTCTTCCACATACCAACGAACTTCCTCAGTAGCCTCGTAGTATCCGTTAGCATCGTAACGCAGGCGACGTATAGTTAAATCACTCTGGTTGCTACTTGCCGAAACCCTGAAAGAAGAATAATCTGCGCTGCTACAAGAACCCGGCACCGGATCCATATAGACACTCGTGTGAACGGAACCAAAGTTATTGCCATCATCCGTAGTCCCCGCCTCCATCGAGCTCTTCGCGCCGGTCTGCGCGACGTCCTGCTTGAACACCGCAGCCACGTTCTCGGCGACCTCGGAGGCCTTGAGCATGCTCTGCGTGCGGACGCGCATCTTGGTCGAATTGCTGAACGCCTGGCCCGCGACAATAACGACGATACCCACGATGGCGATATAGACCATCAGTTCCATGAGGGTAAAGCCTGCGCGCTTGTCTGTAGTAATCTTTCCCATACCGTCCACAGTCCGTTCAGTGTACACAAAAACCCGCGGCACACGCCGCGACGCGGGGCCCACACGAGTCCCGTCCTGCTTAAAATAACTTTTTTCGGGAGCGAAGGCTCAAAAAATCTTTACAAAACGGCCAAAAGTGGGATTTTTCACTAAAAAAAGGGGTTTTTGCGGGGGCTATCCGCCTGGCGGACTCATTTAACGCAAATTATGCGTAGAATAGAGAATTTTGAAACCCCGAACTGTTGCAAAAAATGCAACAACTGAATCCGCGTCCAACTCGCCACTTTCCAGCCCCCTTGATGTGCCTAGATATCGTAGGTCTTGCCGTCGGCGGCAGCATGTGCAAATTTTGCACATACTGAAATTTCTTCCAACTCGTTGGTCTCAAGCTTCCATGGGAGCATCACAAAGATACTCCATGATGTTTACGACAAAATAAGATTTAGAAGCCATGTTTCTTTCTAAGGAGAGCGAGTTTTCTCAAACTGTAAACTCCGCTTAGAACATCGGCCTTGACTCGGCTGACAGAAACAGGGGCCTTCAATACATTAATCCGAACAAAAGCGCAAGCCAATTTTCAACAGCCAAGGCGAGTTTCTGGCATTTCGCTCAACTACTACACATTTGTTCACTATCAAATATACACAAACGCAGGACGGTTGTCAATACCCCCGCTGCATTTTTTGAAAAATATTTCGCGGGGGCGCGTCAGCGACCCCGCGGGCATCTTGTGCCCCGCATTAGCATTCCCCCATCTTGTGCCCTGGACCATGCAGGAGTTTAATAAGAGGGTAGCATAAGCTACTATATTCATTGCGCAACCCCAAAAAGGTAAAACAATGGCAAAAGTCAACTACA
>NZ_FQWR01000031.1:0-30490 GCF_900129735.1 Fibrobacter sp. UWCM
TATACCACTTAACAAGAAAAAAGGATATATTTTAACTTAACCGGTAATGAATATGGTTGTTCATGAACCCACTATTAAAAAACCTACAAATCCAATTGTAAAATACCTGTAGGGGAATTGCCGCATCAAAAGGGTTTTGTGGTTTTGAATACACTTCATTTGAAGGACTTGTTTGCCATTCCTGCTACAGAAAAAGCTTTCATTGCTAATGATGCTCGCCCTGATAGAGAACCAAATCGTTTGATGGCCCATTTGATTCCTGCGTGCTATTTGGATAAAATTACTAGTCAAACTATGAAAAAAGCATTTGAGGATTTGCGCGAGACTTCGATAAGGAATATAAAACAAATAAGAATGCAAAATCAGACATATAAGAATGGCATGGCTCATGCTTTCTGGACGCAACAATTAGCGAATGTGACTTTGTGCTTGGAAGAGATTGGTTAATTGACAGGCGGAAAAGATGACAATGCTTTACAAACCTTTTAAAACTGCACAAGATTTTGAAAGTCTTATCCATTTGAGTGAGACTCCAGAAGGGGTTCATTGGGATTATAAGCAGGCTTTTAATCCTAAAGATTCTGCTGATGCTGCTATTGACTTGGCTGCTTTTGCTAATACATACGGCGGAACATTGCTGATTGGTGTTGCTGAAAAGAAAATAAACGGTTTGAAAGTCGCGTCAGGCTTTGCTCCTAATGTTGATGCAGAGGAAATAAAGAAACTGGTTCATACGCGCATTAATGAAATCATTTCTCCGAAGATAGATGTCCAAGTGGTGCCGATTGTGGTTTCTGGCAATCTTATTGTTGCTGTGAACGTTGAACCTTCGATAAACCTCGTTGGCGTTTGCCTGGATAGGGATAGACGACAATACAGTTTCCCGTATCGAACGGAATTTGGCAATCAGTTTATGACATTTGAAGAGGTTGAAAAGAGAATGGTCGATAATAAAACTAGGGCAATGTATCTTAAATTGAAGAAATATATTCCTTCTGGCGGGAAAGTGAATGTATACCCTGCTCCAATAGCGAATAATAAGATAGAATGGCGATTTGAATGGATCCATAATTCAGAAAATGAAATTCGCCTTGATCAGAATGGATATAGATCTATCGATATTCCGATATCGTTTATTGAAGAGGTGTGGAATGGTCGTGGAGGAATATGCCTAAAGTTGAACGAGCGGCTGTATTGTGGAAGTCCAAATTTTATTGATTTTGAAGACTCTGAAGATGTTGCAATATTCAAGCAAACTCTAAAAATCTATGCAGAAATGCACAGAAATCTTCGAAGCGATCGTTAGTAAGACTATGCTTGGCGGATAAAAACGGCATATTAAATGGCACATTAGGTTAAAAGGAACGAGATTTATGAGCTTTACAAATCAATCAGATTTGATGCTTGAAGATAATGCAAGCAAGTACCCCGCAATCGAAGTGCTGGCGAAGCTGGGCTATACCTACATTTCGCCCGAAGAGGCGGCCCAGGAGCGTGGCACGCAATACAATGTATTGCTCAAGGATATTCTCCGCAAGCAGCTCCAGAAAATCAACCAGTTTGAATACAATGACATTACTTACAAGTTTTCTGCCGAGAACATCGAAAGGGCTATTGCAGAACTTGATGTCCCGTTAACCGAGGGGCTGGTAAAAACGAGCGAACGCATTTACGATGCGCTGATGCTTGGCAAGAGTTATCAGGAAAAATTGGTGGATGGGACAACAAAAAGTTTCAACCTGAACTATATCGATTGGGAAAATTTCGAAAACAACGTTTTCCATGTGACGGAGGAATTCTCTTGCGACAGTTGGGACAAACAGAAAAACGCCCGCCCCGATATTGTTGTGTTTGTGAATGGAATTCCCTTTGCCGTTATCGAGTGCAAGGCTCCCGATATTTCTGAAGAAAAGGGTGTCGAGCAGAATATCCGCAACCAAAAAGCGGAGTATATTCCGCAGCTGTTCAAGTACGTGCAGATGGTTGTCGCAACAAACAAGAATGCGGTCAAGTATGCGACTGTGGGTACCGGGAAAAAATTCTGGAATATATGGCGCGAGCAGGACACGGAATGGCAAACGAACCTTGTCGATCAGATTGTGGCGGGGCGTGTCCCGACGGAACAAGACAAGACGTTGATTTCGCTGTTCGAAAAAGAACGCTTGCGCAAGTTCGCGAAGTATTTTGTCGTTTACGATGCCAATGTGAAAAAGATTTGCCGATACCAGCAGTTCTTTGCGGTAGAGGCGATTATGAAAACCATTGCCGAAAATGACCCGGCAGGCAACCGTCAGAGTGGCGTCATCTGGCATACGCAAGGTTCGGGCAAGTCGCTCACCATGGTAATGGTCTCCAAGTATATTCTTGAAGAACTGAGTTCGGTAAGCCCCAAAGTGATTGTCGTGACCGACCGTAAGGAACTTGACAAGCAGATTGCAAAGACGTTTACGCACACGCGCCTGACGCCGGCCCGTGCTACAAGCGGCAAAAACCTTTGCGACCTAATTAACGAAGGCAAGGCCGACGTCATTACATCAATTATCAACAAGTTCAATACGGTAGATAATCAGGGCGTCAAGAACAATTCCAGGGATATTTTTGTCCTTGTTGATGAAAGCCACCGTTCGAACTACGGCTCGCTCGCGACCAAGATGCGAACGGTATTCCCGAACGCCTGCTATATCGGCTTTACCGGCACGCCGCTTCTGAAAAACGAAAAAAACACCTTGCATAAGTTCGGCAAGCTGATTCACAAATACACGATTAAGGATGGTGTCGAAGACAAGGCAATTGTCCCGCTGATATACGAAGGTCGCTTTGTGGACCAGAAAGTTGATGAAGAAAATATCGATTTGTGGTTCAAAATGGTGACGAAGAAGCTGAACAAGTCGCAGATTGCAGAACTGAAAGCGAAGTGGAGCAGCATCCAGAAACTTACATCTAGCGATTCGCGTATTCGGCGTGTGGCAATAGATATTTACCAGCATTTTATGGACGGTTTCAAGGAATCGGGATTCAAGGCGATGCTGGCATGTAATTTTAAACGTGATGCCGTGCGCTACAAGCAAATTTTCGATACCCTGTGCGACATCAGAACGGAGGTGGTGATTTCGGCCCCGGATATGCGCGAAGGTCATGACGATGTTGACGAAAGTTCCGATGACCTTGTCGTAAGCTTCTGGAACAAGATGATGAAGCAATATGATGATGCCGATGACTACGAGGATACGCTGAAAAGCCAGTTCTACGATGGCGAAATTGACATCTTGATTGTCTGCAGCAAGTTGCTTACGGGTTATGACGCTCCGAGAACGCAGGTCCTTTACATAGACAAGGAACTTAAGGATCATGGGCTGCTACAGGCGATTGCCCGCACAAACCGCCTTTACGAAGGCAAGGATTTTGGCCTGATTGTAGATTATCGAGGCCTAATTAGCAAGTTGGACGCCGCCATGGAAGTGTATAGTGGTGCCGGACTTGAAAATTACGATTCGGCAGACATCAAGGGTGTCGTTGTCGATGTCATGGCTTGCGTGGCACGCCTCCGCGAGACGTATTCGCAACTCTGGGATATTTTTGCGCCAGTCAAGAACAGGAAGGATACGGAAGAGATTGAAATCTTTTTGGCAGATACAGAAGTCCGTGCCAAGTTCTACGATGCTCTCTGCGTTTTTGGCCGTGCATTCTCCATGGTGATGAATTCTGAAAAGGCTTTTGCTGCCTTTGAACGTTCTGAAATACGGATGTTCCATGACGCATTTGTATTTTTCACGAAGATTCGCCAAAGTGTAAAGCTTCGCTATGCCGATGCATTGGACAATTCGGAATACGAACCCCAGATGCGGAATTTGCTAGACACCTACATGTCTGTGAAAGATGTGCAGCAGATTTATGAACCGATTGACATTATGAACATCGGAGATTTTAACAAGGTCATCGAGAAGTTGCCGTCGGATAGGTCTAAGGCCGATGCCATCGTGTCGCACCTTACAAAGCGCATAAAGTTGAAGTACGACGAAGACCCCGCATTCTACGAGAGTTTTTCTAGGAGGATTAATGCCGTCTTGGAAGAGTTCAAGAACAGGATTCTCTCGGAAAAGGAATACCTCAAGCAAATGTTTGAAGTGCTGGGAGATTTCCGAAGAGGCGACACCAAACAGAAATTCCCGGAAAAGATTGCAGGTGATTTGGATGCGCAAGCATTTTATGGCGTTACCATGCCTGTACTTTCTGAAAAATACAATATGGATTCTGAAACCATCACGACTATTTCGCAGAAGATAACGCAGATAGTGCGGACACATGATACCGTTGACTGGAAGACGAATATCGATATCCACAACCGTATTAGGCAAGATATCGACGACTTGTTCTATGAGCTCGAAAACGACAAGGGATTTGCCGTAGATTTTGACGATATCGACAAAATCACAGAAAGCGTGCTGAATGTCGCCATGAGGAGATTTTGATGCTCCGTACCGTTGAGGCAGATGGCAACGCGATAAGTTATACGCTTGAGCGAAAGCCTGTCAAGAATATTAATCTGCGTATCCGTGCCGACCAATGTGTTTATGTGTCGGCACCCAAAGATGTGGCAGCGAAGATGGTTGACGCATTCGTTATGGAAAAATCGGCGTACATATTGCGCGCGCTCAAAAAGTTCAAGGACAAGAACCGCGATACCGTTTCAGAACACAGTTTTGTCAATGGGGAAACTGTCAAATTCTTAGGCCGCAACTTGCGACTCAAGGTAAAGAATGCATCGCGCAGTAAAGTAGAATCAGACGAAAGTTACGTAATTTTATATGTTAAAGACGTGCAAGACGCCGATTTAAAAAAACGTGTGCTCGAAACATGGCTCCGCAAAAAATGCAAAGACGAAATAACGGCAATTTGCAAGAAAGTTTACCCACAAGTAAAAAAATATGGCATCGCATTCCCAGAAATCCAGCTCCGCGAAATGGTTTCTCGCTGGGGTTCCTGTTCTCCGAAAAAAGGATTCGTGACATTCAATACTGCACTAATCGCCATGCCAGTGTCGTGCATTGAATATGTCGTTACGCACGAATTTACGCATTTCCTTTACCCGAACCATTCCAAAAAGTTCTACCAGCAACTAGCGACGTTCATGCCCGACTGGGAAGAACGGAAAAAACGATTGGAAGGGTGAGAAAATTTTTCGATAAATTGTATTTTTGAATATATATTAAACATATGATAACAGGACAGACGTTATGAATCAAATAAAAGAAATGACGAATAGATGTGATTCATTCCAATTTTATAACTTTGTACGTTTGTTTTTGGAACGTCATCTTCCTGTGGGAATGACGGCTGAAGAACTAGAAGAATATTTTAAGGCGGATAATGACAACTTCAAAAGTGTTGGAGATATTTTCGCTAGATTTATCGAATCTGCACAGAACTACCAAGGCGCCCCTAATTCAATAAATTTAAAAGAAAGAAAAGATGAAATAAGAATAATTCTGTTCAACTATAATGCGTCAAGAGTTGTAAAGGATTATGACGTAGATTCTTTATATCAAGTGTTTAGAAGTAGATTTAAACTAGGACCTTACAATAAAAAGAGTTATTGGTACAGATGGAGTCGTTCCATTATAGATTCAGCTAAATTTCTGATAAAATTTAAGGATGCTAATGAATTTAGGGAATTCGTGATGTCTTTTAATTCTAATGTGAATACAAGAATGGCTTTGTCCCTATTAATATCAGAACGTATAAGTGGTTTCGGTTTTGCGTTAGCATGTGATGCATTGAAAGAACTCGGTTTTTATGAGTATTGTAAGCCTGATACTCACTTAGTGGACATTTTTTCAAAAGCCGGTATTTGTGATTGTAACAAACTTGATGTCTTTGAAACTGTATCAAAAATTTCAGAAAGATGTTGTGAAGCTGGCGAATCTGTTACACCATATAAAATTGATAAAATTTTGTGGTTGATTTCTTCGGGTAGATATTATCGCCATGATGGTATTGATGATGTTAAATCGTTGAAAAATGAATTTATTAAAGAGCTTAAAGCTCAAAAGAATAAATGGGAATTTTAAAAAGGAGGTTCAACTAATGGATATAGAAGTACTAAAGAAGGCGTGCCAGTCTTTCCTGAACGACCATTTTGGGGATAAAGCGACTAGTGTCATAGTAGAATCGGACAATGAGGATGTTTATTGCACGCTTCATAAATGGAATTATGACGATGATCAAATAGGGGAAATTTCTCTTTGGTGTAGTGACGGATGGATTACTGAAGACAAATCTATAAAAGAAGACGATATTGTTTTTTGGCTTTGTCTCGAAAGATATTCCTCCGTAAGAAAGGGGGATATGGAAAATTACCTAAGTAAAGAATATAGGCCTTATTATGATAAAAAGTTTGATGAAGATGGTGGAAAACTTATTAGAGAAAAAAGCCTATTTATTCAAACATATTTTACATTGGGAAAAGCAAAAAATACAATTTATATTTCGTATTGTTTTAAAAAGAACAAGCTTAATTACGAGGATGAACTTAGTGATTTCTTCCAGCAAATAATTAATGGAAATCTTGTTTCAGAAAAAGAAACTAATGAATTGAAGGCAAGTATTTTAGGGAAATTCATAAAAACAACTTTGAATTTAAAAGCTGTAAATTTGATTCGTAAATGGTGGGAAAATCATAAAGACGATGCAGAAATACAGCAGATAATAAACAGTAACGATTTTATATATCAGGAACAAAAAAATAAACTGTCAGAGTGGCTTAATGCAGATATAGATTCTGAAAAGATTGAGCCGCTTTCAAGGATTCCTAATCCAACAAAACATCAAGATAGTGAATTGGAAGCGGAAATTGTTTCTTTAAGCGAATCTGAAAAAAAATTGCTAATTCAAACTATTGAGACGATTAAAGAAAAGTCTCCTATCAAATTAGACCTCTATTCGAATAAGGTTCCTTTAGCTCGTGCACTATCGAGATATAAATTGGGAAAAGAGGTTGGCGATTCTGCCCAAAGAGTGTTTGATTTTTGTTTAGACCCAACCCATTTAATTCCGCTAAATGATAAAAAGCGAGAAATGGCTTGTTCTATATTAAAAATTGAAAAGACAGATGGCGCACTGCTTCGTTTTTTTGATGAATTCTCTTTGGAAAATGCTGTGTGTGTCAATCCACAAAATCAAACGAGATTGTATGGTGTGATTCTTTGGCATTCTTTGAATTTAAAGGAACTTATCGAATCTGCAAATGTCAAACGAAGATTTTGGATTGCGGGAACGTCGTTTGGTGGAGGAAACCAGATTGATGCATTGGTTGAAAATCATTATTGGGAAGGTGGCGAATGTGATACATTAAGCAACATTCGAAAAGTGAGAAAAGACGATATTTTGATTGCTAATACAAGTTCAACAAAGGGGCCCGGACATAAAACGCCTTTTATAAAAGTTTTTGCAATTGGTGTTGTGAAATCTGATATGGTCAATACAAAAGAACGGCCTGATTGGTATCGTTGTGATGTTGATTGGGTAAGAATTTCACCAGAAGTTGATTTTGATGGAAATGAATATGGAAAATACCGAAAAACAATGCAAGAGTGTAGCGATAAATTGCTGGAATTAAAAAATTTCGCACTAGAAAAATTGAATATGGATTTGATTCCGGTAGTACAAGAAAAATCTGAATATGCAAAATTATTGTTAGCAAATTACAACATTATTCTTCATGGTGCGCCGGGAACGGGAAAAACATATCTAGCGAAACAAATTGCTAAAGAAATAGGTGCTGAATATGAAATGATTCAGTTCCATCAATCCTTTGATTACACTGATTTTGTAGAAGGCATTCGTCCGGCAAAGGGAGAGAATGGCAAGGCCGATGGCTTTGAACATAAAGATGGTGTTTTTAAAGTTTTTTGTAAAAAAGCAATAGAAACAGCAAAAATAGGTGTAACCGATAATTTTGAAGAAAGTTTCCAAAAGATTGTTGCAAAACTGGAAACAGACAATGTGATTCAGATTCCTCTGATTAGTGGGAAAGGGAACTTCTACATCGCCCTAAATTCTGATGGTGATGGCTTTGTGACAATGCTTAAAGATGAAGACTCTGGTAAATTCACTAGGGATACAACGCGTTTCTTTAATTATGAACAATGTTATAATGTATATCGAGGCTTGCCAGGGACTCCAAAGAAAGGCTTTGATAATTATCGAAAAGCTATAGTCAAATATATGAAGGATACTTTGGGACTCAAGGAGTATCAAGAGGGGGAAAATACCGAAACATCGCAAAGTAAAAAATTTGTTTTTATCATCGATGAAATCAATCGTGGCGAAATGTCCAAGATTTTTGGCGAACTATTCTTCTCTATAGATCCTGGGTATCGTGGAGAAATTGGCCGTATAAAAACGCAGTATCAAAATCTTGTGCCGAGTGGAGATGTTTTTGCAAATGGATTTTATGTTCCCGAAAACGTTTACATCATCGGTACAATGAACGATATTGACCGCAGTGTTGAATGTATGGATTTTGCAATGCGCCGCCGCTTTGCGTTCATAGAGATTTCAGCCTCAAAACGCGCAGATATGCTAAAAGATCCTGAAAATGGCATTGGAGAATATGCTGATGAAGCTGAAAAGCGAATGAATGCGCTGAATGAAGTGATCGGCTCTGAAACTGTTGGCCTTTCTCATGCATATGATATTGGCCCTGCATATTTCTTGAAATTGAAAGATTACAAGGGTGACATTCAGATGCTTTGGGATTACCATATAAAGGGACTTGTCACAGAGTATTTGCGCGGTATGGATGAAAATGGAGAAAAAATTAAAGCATTGGAGAATGCTTTTTTGCATCCAGAAACTAGTGCTCCCAAGAAAGAAGAATCTGAATCCAAATAATAATGTTAATCTCTTTAGAAGATAACAAAAAATCCCAAGGACGGAAGTTTAGTGGCTCTCTCGAAAAATTTCGAGAGGCCCTAGATGTCATTGATGGGAAAAATCTAAAGTTCCTGTCCAGTAAGGAAACTGGATTTATTATTTATCCGCCTCTTTCAAAAGAGATTGATTTAGATGATAAAGATGTCGTTTTTGATGTAGATTATTCTGACAAAGAAAACCCAAAATTTTCAACGGGCAATATCATGGGCTTTATGAGCCTTATGAATGATGTCCGCATCAATATAACATCTCGATTTGATTCAGGTGACAAGAATTATTTTCTGCATTACATGTTGCAGAAAATCTGCAATGTGGCATATACGCCTAGAACGCATTCTGGCGAAGATTCTTTCTTTGACTTCCTGTATTACTTGTTCCCTGCATATTTGAGTGTGGCGATGAAACAGGGTGTTTATCGTGCGTATGTGACACGAGAATACAATGATGCGAATGTTCGTGGGCCAATTGATGTCGCTCGTCATATTCGCTGCAACATGCCATTCAATGGGAAAATTGCCTATCATACTCGTGAATATACTACGAACAATTTCGTAACACAGCTGGTTCGCCATACAATTGAGTATATTCGGTCTCTTTCATTTGGAGATTCGGTTCTAAATGGCAGTTTAATTCCTGGAACATCCGATAATGTAAGATTAATTGAGCACGCAACATCTAGTTATAATAGGAACGCTCGACAACAAATTATTTCGAAAAATCTTCGCCCGATAACACATCCTTATTATACAGCTTATGAACCGCTTCGCAAGCTATGCCTAGCCATCTTAATGCATAAAAAATTGAGTTATGGAGAGAATGCTACCAATCAGATAAACGGTATTTTGTTTGATGGGGCTAGTTTGTGGGAAGAATACTTGAATCGTGTGTTGAAGAAAGGATTGAAAGTTGATTTGAAACATCCCAACAATCGAACACACGAAGGCGCTCAATATTTGTTCAAGAACGATGGTGATCAAAATCGGCGCTGGATATTTCCTGATTTTATGGTCGGCTGTGACAAAGCGAAAGGACAGGTTGATTCTGCAAAAGCAATTATTGATGCCAAGTATAAACCCCTAGATGGAGGGATTGGCCGTGATGATTCCTTCCAGATGCTTGCATATTTGTTCCGTTTTAAGTCAAAACAGGGATTCCTAATTCATCCAGTGAAGAACGGTGAGGGAATTCAAGAACCCAAGACTTTAACCCTTTATAATGATGATTCAGTAAAATTAACGATTGTGCCGTTCGTTGTTCCTGATGCAAATGGAAATTTTAAAGATTTTCGTGAGAATATGGAAAAAGCAGAAGAAAAAATAAATGATGACTTATCCAAAGCGATGGATTAATTATTTTGATAAGGGTGGGGTAACATGAAAAACATTATTCTTATAGATTATGAGAATCTTCAAGTACAGAATCTAGATGATGTTTTTGAGATAGATTCTGAAATATGTGTTTTCATTGGAGCCTTGCAGAAAAAAGTTTCTGCATTGCTTGTTCAGAGCGCTCAAAAATTTGGGAATCGACTAAGATGGATTCCTATAAGTTTAACTGGTGATAATGCTCTTGATTTCCATATTGCATATTATCTGGGGCAAATGTCACTAGTTGTCCCAAAGCCTTTTTTCCATATAGTTTCAAAAGACACGGGCTTTGACGCTTTGATAAACTACATGAAGGGCTTAGGTTTCTTCATTGATCGTGTAGAATCCATGGTTGATATACCATTGGTCAAGAAAATGAAGGAAATAAAGAAAGATCCAGTGGGGTTCATCAAAGCAAAAATTTTGACTGTGTCAAAACCGGCGAAATTGAAAACGTTACAATCGGCAATAAAGAAATGGCTAGAAGTTAGTGACGATGGGGTTGCTAACGAGATTATTGATTCTTTGAAAAAGAAAAACTTCCTTGATATTGATGAAAAGGGTAAGGTAACTTATCTTTGATTTTTGAGTATAAAAGGAGAAAAAAAATGGGCGAGTTTGAACGTTTGCTAAATGAAGGTGACGAAGCATACAAAAAGAATGACTTCACCAAAGCGGTTCTTTGTTATGAAGATGCTTTCAAACTCGTAACGAGTGATAATAAAAATAGATTTAAGTCAATCCTTCCCATGATGGGGCTATGTTATAGAAGAATTGGGAACTCAGCGAGCGTTATAGACTTGGCTGTAGAGGCAAAGAAAAAACTTGGAAGAGAATTTATTACTTCTGTTTTTCTAACAAATATTGCTGCGGCTTATGCGGATTTGAGAGAGTTCTCAAAAGCTCGAAGATGCGTTAATGTTGCGATTCGACTTGATAATGGAAAAATTTCAGGCCCATTACAAGCTGTTATAGACAGATTGGAAAGATAAATCTTTTTACTTCTTTCTTAGTTTCCCGCCGGCGAAGACAACCAGGAGGGCGCCAGCGGCTACTCCACCGACTTTCTTGAGGTCGCTCCAGAATTGCCGCCGGTTAGCCTTGCACTGTTCGCAAAGCTTTTCGGTGTCTTCGGGCTTGTCGCAGCCGCATTTCTTGCAGGTGTTCCAGAGTTTTTGAGTCATTGGCCTTTCCTCTTCTGCCGGATTTTTTGCTTGTGCTTCGCCTTGAGTCTTGCCCTGTCCTTATTGAGGGTGGCGAGGGTTTGGGCGGCGCTTTCAATTTCCTGGGTGTTCATTCGTGTCGGCAGGTTCCTGTAGAACTTCTTGAAATCCCTGTCGCGGATTGTGTCTTCGGGGATTCTGTCGCCGAGTTTCGCGTTGTTCCCGAATATCACGAGGTCGATGAACTTGTCCTTGAGTGCCGGGAACTTTTCATGTAGGGCCATGATATGCCCGTAATTCTGGTGGTGCGGATTCTTCATCGAGTATTTCTTTTTTCCCCAGCCTGCGATTACTGTCCATTGCTTGTCGTAGGCGCTGCCGACAATCAGCCCGATGTATGTCTTCTTTTCTACGACGAGGATGCCTTTCTCGGTCACGGCGATAATGTCGATTTGCTGTACGCCATGGCTCCCTTCCACATAGACATCCCTGAAGACGGTACCCTTGCTGATGGCGCGGATTCTGTTTGCTGTGTGCTTCTCGCCGATGTGCCCGACAATCTGGTTCTGGAAGAACCACATGCAAAAGACGATTGCACCGAGAATGACTATAAACGTTATCATGTAATAGAATATATACTTTTTGCGTTAGGAATAGTTCGCTCTGTAAAATTTTCTTGCCCCTCTTGCCAGTTTTTCAAATATTAGGTACATTAATGCCCGACGTGTTTTTCCGTCTAATGGAAAAATGCGTCTTTTTTTTATTTCGGACTTTCGGAATAAAGGGGACGCCTCTAACATCAATCGGCCGCCAAAGCGGTCAAATGGAGGCTGCATCAACTTATGGCAAAATTAGAGGACCTTATAAAGAACTTGGTGGCCCTTCCGCATGAATATGAGTGGTTGGACTTTAAGGAAAGCTGGTTTTCAAAGGACGAGATTGGCGAGTACATTTCGGCGATTTCGAACGGGGCTGCATTGACGTCGATCATGAACCTTTCAAGCATTATTTAGCACGGAATTTAAAGCCGAGCGTCGCTTTTGAGGTCGAAGAGGCTCAGATTGATGGCAAACGTCTTGTTTTGTTGTCTGTCCCTGCGGCGAGATCTGTTCCGACGAAGTTCCTATCGCAAGCTTTTATCCGAATCGGTTCTAGCAAAGAGAAACTTTCGAAGTTCCCTGAATGGGAGATTCGCCTTTTGAACACGTTGTCGAACGGCATTCCAACGATTGTCAGTATGGCTGCTCCCGATTATGCGCAGGAACTGACTTTTGAAAAATTGTTCATGTATTATGGCGCGAAAGGGGTTGCTTTGCGAAAGGAAACATTCAAGAAGTCGCTCAAGCTTTTAACTGCCGACGGACGCTACAATATCATGGCGTTGCTGCTTTCGGATGTAAACGATATACCGATTCGAGTGTCTGTTTTTAGTGGCAAAAGCAAGGCTGACACGCTTTTCTCGGTTAAGGAATATGGGAACACTTGCATTTTGTATGCGATGGATAAGATCCTAGAATACGGCGATGCCATCAACATCATCCAGGCAGATGAACGCGGTCGTATTTCTGAACGGAAGGATATACCCCTCTTTGATTACGAGGCATTCCATGAAGCGGTTTTGAACGCGTTTATTCACAACAAGTGGTTGGGAATGAATGCTCCAATGATTAGTGTCTTTACGGATCGCATTGAGATTCTTTCACATGGCGGTCTTGGTCTTGAGCAGGATTTGGAGGGCTTCTACAAGGGTGTGAGTATTCCTGTCAATGAAATTCTCGCCTCGATGTTCTTGCAGTTGCGGCTGAGTGAACGGTCGGGGCGCGGCGTTCCGAAGATTGTTGGGGCGTATGGCCGCGAATCCATAAAAATTGAAAAGAATTTCATCGTGGTGACGATTCCGTTCAATAGGATTAACGTGACCCCGTTTGAACTGAATGAAGGGCAGCCGACAATAAACCCGACTGTAAAGGCTACAACAAACGCTACAACAAACGCTACAATAAACGCTACAATAAACGCTACAATAAAACTGACCGATAGTCAAAAGAAAATTCTTGAAAAAATCTTGAGTAATCCGATAATTACTCAAATTGAAATTGCCGAACAGCTAAATCTTCACCGTGTCTCTGTCACCAGAAGTATAACGAAACTACAGAAATTGGGTGTTCTGAAGAGAGTCGGCAGTAATAAAACCGGATATTGGGAAATAATTGAAAACGTACTCTAAAATTGAGTAACAGTTCAAGCTCTTGACGCGGCATAGCCGTGGATTTAGTTTTAGAATAGGACTTAAAAAAAAGAGCAACATCATAATGTTTTGGACGCATCCAAAAACTGTAAACTTAATCATAAAAACGAGGAAAAAATGAACTATACATTTACAGAACAAGAAGTTGAAATGATGTATTACTGGGGACAATATGCTGATGGTGAAAGCGGCTTCACTGAAGAAGAACAAAAATTGTACGATAAAATAGAGCGAATTTTTACGCCGTTGCAAAAAGAAAAAGATGAATCTCGCAAGATTGTAGAATTCTTTGAAGAGATATGCAGTACATATAAGGGGGTGTCATATTCTTTGCGTTTCCCCGGAGGAAATTGCATAAGATTCATTGACGTAGATAAAGACCTTTGCTTCGACACGAAAAAGTCAAAGTACACGGATGTGGTGTTGGAGGTTTCGAAGGTAATAAATAAATTGAAGTTGAAGAAACGGGAGGGCTAGAATTACAACATGTATTGTAATGTGTATTGATAAACGTATATATATTTTCTACAATAGGGAGCAAGTATGACGACGAAGAGGAATCCTCCTCCAGTGTCGAAGAATCTACCAAGATTTCTTCGAGCTCCCGCCAAGATAATTCGAGCAGCTCGGCTAAGTCCAGTAGTTCCGCTGAATCAAGTCGCATGCAGTGCCCCGATATTCCCGCAGGTGCCCTTGCTGAACAACCCCGTGGGCTACGCGAAGTAGTTGAAGCTCTTTGTAAAATTTCATTAGGCCCCTTGCCAGTTTTGGGGATATTAGGTACATTAATGCCCGACGTGTTTTTCCGTCTAATGGAAAAATGCGTCTTTGCGTTTATAACGCAACGCATTTGGCCTCGGCAATGGAAATAAACAAGTTTATTTCCGCTGCTCTCGGCTTAGTGCGTTTTTTTATTTCGGATTTTCGGAATAAAGGGGACGCCTCTAACATCAATCGACCGCCAAAGCGGTCAAATGGAGGCAAAATGGCAAAGAAGTCCATCAATATCTTGGACAAGGATTACACCCGCTGGGTAAAGGAACTCTCTACCCGTTACCGCAAGAGCCAAATTAAGGCTGCGGTGAAGGTTAATAGCGAAATGTTGCGCTACTACTGGGAACTGGGGCGCGATATTGTAACCAAGCAGGCCGAAAGCAAATGGGGCAGCGGCTTCATGAAGAATCTGAGCCGAGACTTAAAGGCTCAGATTCCCAGTGCCACTTGTTTTTCTCCCACGAACATTCTGTACATGAAGAACTTTTATCTTATGTATCGCCCCTATTTGGAAAATGCACCCAAGATCGGGGAACAAAAGGAAGATTTTCCAATTACTCAACAAGTTGTTGAGCAAATTGCCCATGACATCTTTTCAATTCCGTGGGGACATCACGTTGTCTTAATGGACAAGTTCAAGGAAAATCCTCAAAAGGCCCTGTTTTTTGCCCGCCAGACGGTAGAAAATGGCTGGAGCCGCTCTACGCTCTTGAATGCGCTCTCTACCGACCTTTACGAGCGTCAGGGAAAGGCGCTGACGAATTTTGGACGGACTCTCCCTGCAGCGACAAGCGACCTGGCTCAGGAACTGACGAAAGATCCTTACAATTTCGCGTTTACGGGTATTACGGGCCGCTACAACGAAAAATTGTTGAAAGATAGTCTGCTGAACAATATTACCCGTTTTTTGGTAGAACTGGGCACGGGATTTGCCTATGTCGGCAGAGAATATGGCATTATGGTGGGCGAAAGGGAGAAGTTCATGGATTTGCTTTTTTACAACCTGAATCTCTCTTGCTATGTCGTTGTCGAGGTGAAAATCGGGCGGTTCGAGTTTGCCGATATCGGGCAACTGGGCGGATACATGGTGGCATGCAACCATATCCTTAAAAAGGAAGGGCGCGACAACCCGACAATCGGTCTGCTGATTTGCAAGGAAAAGGACAAGGTGCAGGCACAGTACGCACTGGAATCAAGGACGCAACCTATCAGTATATCTGAATACGAACTGGAGAAGTTCTACCCCGAAAAGGTAGAGGGAACAATGCCTACCATCGAGGAACTTGAACAGAGACTTTCTTCTTTGTGAAAGAATGTATTAAAATGAAGAGGTTAACAATAGGGTTAACAATAGGGTTAATGTAAAGGTTAATGAAAATTTTTTCAATTACTCAGCAAGTTGCTGAAAAATTGGTTATCAGAAAATCCTATAACAACCGTCCGTCGCGAAAAGTTGTATCTTTTCGGTGTAGAAGGTAACGCTATGAAAAGACATTTCGCTTTTTTGCTTTGCATTATGGCCGTGGCGGCGTTCGCGGCCGAGGACATCAAGATTGTCAAGGTGAACGACGCCAACTTCGAGAGTGAGGTTCTGCAGTCCAAGAAGCCGGTCATCCTGGATATCACTTCTACGAGTTGCCCGCCGTGCCTCATCATGATCCCGACGCTCATCGGCATCGCGAAGAATTACCCAGACATCAAGATTGCGACGGTGGGCATCGACGAACCGGGCATCGACAAGATCAAGGCTACGCTCCCGATTCGCGCGTTCCCGACGTTCTTCATGGTGCGCGACGGCAAGATTGTAAACCAGCTGGTGGGCGCGGTGAAGGAAGAGGAACTGCTCTCTGCCCTGCAATACACGCCGAGTCCGCTGGCAAAACCCGCCGCCAAGCAGAAGAAGGTCAAGAACGCGAAACGCAACATGGTGTGCAAGACTCCGGGCCAGTTCAACGGGCTCAAGAACTTGGTGACCATCTCCTTCGTGTTCGGCGATTACGAAATTGAGAATGTGGATATCGTGACGGACGTGTTTGTGCCGCCGGCGATGGAAAGCCGGCGCGTGCAGATGATGGAACACGTGCGTGCCAGCGGGAAGGGCGAGGTGGAACCCACTATGACGGGTTTCCGCATCCATATCGACAACAACTGCCGATTCATGAAGGCCATGGACATGAAGCGCACGTCTACTTACGGCGAGATGCGCGCGGGCCTCGAACTGCAGGGATTTAGTTGCCAGTAGTCGTTTCCGTTTTGTGAAACAAGCCCATTTTTTGTTATCTTATCCATAGGAAACTTGTTGCCCCCAACAGGGCAAGGGAGTGAGGATGAGAATTTCTTGGCTAGGGCTGGCTGCATGCTTGGCTTTTTGGGCGTGCGGTTCAGATGAGTCGGACGACTTCGGCGGAACGAGCGAACCTGCCGATGCGGAAATTTCAGGGAACGAGGACCCGGACACAGGCGACAAGCAGGAGCCTGGTGAAAAGCAGGAACCGGGCGACAATCAAGAGCCGGGCGCAAAGTCGGAACCCGAAGCGAAACGGGACACGACCGACAAGGAATACTATATCAAGTCGAACCTGGAGGCGACCGGGGATTTCTCGATAGACACGGTATATGACAGGTACACGGGTTCCTATACCTACAGGATACGTACGGGCAACATCGTATGGTACTCGCAGAGGGTAACCGAAAAGGCGACCGGGGACAGTAGCGTTTGCTACAACAGGCAGAACGGCAACTGTAGAGATTACGGGCGCCTGTTTCTGGCGACAGACAGCAAGACCGAGCGGGCATGCCCCGACAGTACGCGCCTGCCCACGATAAGGGAATGGAACGTCCTGGAAAGTTACCGCGCAAAGTACGCCGTAATCGATACGCTGATGGACCTCAAGTACGGTGGCTCCTGCGCAATGGATAGCGTACTCAGGTGCTCTGGTAAGGATACGACCGGCTACTACCTGGCATCGGACGGAAAGGTCTACATGAGGAAGAAGGGTAGGGAAAAGGCCTCGTTCATCAAGGCGAAGGATTCCAGTTTCTACAATATCCGCTGCGTGGGCTATCCTGACTTTGTAGAGTCGAAAAGGGAACTGCCCGCCTGTGATACTACCCGGCGGAATCCGGAGACGCGGGTTTACGTGTTCAGCGAAAAGGAAAACTACCGCTGCTATCCGGAAAAGGGGTGGCTCCCGGACTTTAGCGAAAGCTGCCCCAGCAAGGGTAAGTCCATTGTCTATAACGACACGATGATGATTTGCCTGGACGGTATCTGGCAGGTGGCGGACCTGGAGTATTCGCCCGACAAGTGCACCGACAAGACCAAGGATTCGCTGATGTGGTTCAACGGCGTAAATTACTACTGCACGGGAGAATCTTGGCGCAACCTCACGCCGCTGGAGGATTCCATCGGGGTCTGCAACAATCGGAGGGCCGGAGTCAACGACACGGTGATTGCGGGAATCAATATAGAGCTGTACCACTGCGACAGCAACGAATGGAGAAAGGCGGAACTCAGTGACTATGTAGGGAGTTGCGACGACAGTTCCTCGGTGCACATGAACGACACGATTGACTTCAAGAACACGCGGTATATTTGCCGCGGGAATGGTTGGTCGCGTTACACCGAACTGGAAGAACGCTTTGGCGCATGCACCCCCGAAAAATTGTTCATGTTCGAAAACGGTACCTACAATAGCGCAAAAATGCAGTACATCTGTGACTCTACGGGCTGGGTCATATACTCGCTAGAGGTCGTAGTTGGCGAATGTGATTCTACTATGACCGGGACAATCGTCAAGTCTGGCGACTATTATAGTATATGCCGATCTTCAGGGTGGATGTACGTAGGTACATTGGAAAATACCTATGACAGCGTGATGGTCTGTATCGGGAAAAACAACAGGCACGTAATGGACGGTCAAGACGACCCCGAAAAACCGTATACGAAGACTCAGATCTGTTATTACGATACGGTTAATTCGAATTATACGCTTTCGTATAAAGAATTCCCAAAATGCTATAAGGAAGACGAGGGCAAGGTCTATTCCTATTCCGAACCTGGGGCAAGGGAGTACTACTGTGGAGGAGCCGGTTACTGGCACAATTACTTCGATGACCTGCCCCTGTGTACGACAAAGAACATGGGGGAACTCGCCACATCGAAGGACTATGGCCGGGTCACCTGCACCGAAAAGGGCTGGCGCAATATATCGGCCCTTGAAGCAAAATATGGCGTGTGTAACACTAATAACGATGAAACCGTCAAGGAATTCGATGGCGAAAAGTTCATCTGCCTCCAGGAGGACTGGCGCAGGTTCAAGGATCCTAGCACATATCGCCTACAATTGAACGTCGGGGAGGGCAGGTAATGAATACTATCAAGAAGACACTCCTTGCCTCCTGTGGCATTGCAATGGCAATGGCGCTCTATGCCTGCGGTGACGACGATTCTGAATTTTTGAGCAACCGCGACGACATAGAATCCGAAAGCAGCAGTAGCGCTGGGAAGGGGACCGACGCGAAGGGCTCCAGCAGCAGCGTCGAAACCATTGTCGACGTGCAGGACGGCCCCATCAGCGAAACGGATTCCATCGACCTGAGTGAATACGGCCAGGGCAGCGCCGTTGTGGACAAGGATGGCGGCAAGGTCTACACCCTGATGACTTCGGGAGTTGACGTGTGGACTCTCGAAAATCTCGACAGCAAGGCGATGCACCCGACAAGCACCTGCTATGACTATGCGGATTCCCTGTGCAAAGGTTACGGAAGGCTGTACCTCGAGGTTGACGATGCGGCCGCGCTCTGCCCCGATGGTTACGAGGTGCCCCGTGCTGCGGACTACAGGCTGCTGCTTGAATCCAAGGACGACTACAAGCCTGTATATGCCGGCAGCTGCGTGAAGGGCAGGGACGACATGCTTGCCTGTACGGGTATCAACGACACGGCATTCTACATGACGCGCGACGACAGTATCGTCGTAGTCCCCAAAGAGGGCCAGTGGGTAGTGAAGAAGGACGACGGGCGCTTTGGTAGCGTGCGTTGCATGAAGCAGAAATCGATTACCGAGAAGAAGGGCGATTTGCCTGCATGCTCGAAAATCAATGACGGCCGTATTGTCTATGTCATTGAAAGTGATTCCGCCTTTGACTGCATTGCGGGCGAGTGGGAATTTACCAGAAACTATACCGTATGCGAAGATGGCGAGAAGTACCTTTATAAGGGCCGGTCGGATTCCCTGTACACCTGCTCCAAGGGAAAGTGGGTATTGGCCGGGCTGGAAGATATCGGCAGGCCCTGCCTGAGTGGCAATAGGCACGAGGACGTGACCATGAGCGGAACGCGGTATGCCTGTTCCGATTCCGGTTGGGTGGCCCTGCAATACCCCGCCTCGGTACTGGGCGAATGTTATTCTGGGGTATTCGGGACTATTGCCAAGGCCGATTCCAATACGACGTTTGTCTGCAGGAATACGGCGGAATGGCAACGTGCTACGGTCCTTGATGTGTACGGGTTTTGTTTGAAATCCATGAGCGGCACCATAGTCAAGTTAGATACCATCCAGTATTACTGTAATACTAAAAGTGTTTATACCGCCTCGGGCATATTCTTTGCGTGGGACTCGGACGAAGATGGCTACAATAAGGCGCTCGGTTTCTGCACAGAAGACCGCTATGGAGAAACTGTTATTTACAATGACAACTATGTCAGATGCGAGTCGACTTTGAATGCGTGGCGTGACTGCAGTAACATAACTATGTTGCCCCGGTGCGATTCTACCCGGTGGGATACGACGGCATTTGTGGGCCATAAGGAATACCTGTGTAATCACCTTGCCCAAAGCTGGCAAGAAATTGAGCACCGGCTCTTTGAAGAACGTGCGGATTCCGTATCGTGCACGATTGAGGAATACGGCAAGATATACACGGACCGCGATCAGAAATATATATGCAAATTAGATGCTAAAAAACTATACACCTTCAAAAAGGCGTCTGAGGCTGAATTGAGGTTTGGGGTTTGCGAATATGACACGGCATACGTGATAGATGAGGATTCTGTCACCTATGTCTGTAACGGCGGAACATGGACCAAACGTCAACTGAATAGATATGAAAGAATGTTGGGTATTTGCCCGGCCGATACGACTTATAAAGTTTACCTAGATACTGCGATATACACTTGCTTCGTGTCGACCTGGTCGGAATATGTGCTGAATGAAAATGAAAGGAGATTTGGTTATTGTCCCATTGATTCCGTGTTTACACGGGTGACGGAAGATTCTGTCTTTACTTGCTACCATGATACATGGAAAAAAAGAAAGCTGTACCCCGTGGAACTGGAATATAAGGTTTGTACTCCCAGTGAAGATTTCACGTACTTTACAGACAATTTGACATATGAATGTAGTATTGGGAATATCAGTGTAGGTGAATCATACAATTCGCATTATTCACGCCTTTTTGGGGAATGTGATAGAAAGGCTCACGGGAAAGACACGGTCTACCTTGGAAAGAGATTCATTTGCGACACTCTGGCCAGAAAAAGTAGTTGGATTTTGTTTACTCAGGCAGATTCGCTGGCAGGGACTTATTGTAGTAAAGAAATTGAGGGTATGGAAGTTACATTAAGGAATGGCGTCCATAAGCGGTGCGAGGATTCAGGATACCCGTATTACTCATGGAAGACGCAAAGTCAGGTCAACTACATGCCCCCTTGTAACGAGGAGAATGAAGGACTTGTTGAGCCTAATGGCTTGACAAACAGCGTTTGCCATAATTCTAAGTGGGTCCCTGCCGACACGTTCCATGTGACGGATAAGCGAGATGGTAGAGTCTATGCCGCCATAACGATTCTTGGAAAGACGTGGATGGCAGAGAACCTGGCCTACTTGCCTACGGTCGGTTATGCCTATACTGCAAACAGCCCGTACCCTGTCGAGACGATTGGCGATAACGACACGGTGTATTATTCCTGGTCTACGGCAATGGGGCTCGATAAAGAGTACGATAGGCAATATACGGATAGCCTTTTCGATAGTGGAACTATTCGTGGAATCTGTATGGAGGGGTGGCATTTGCCTTCTTATACGGAGATGTATAATTTTGACCTAGATGTCCGGACATACTATGCGAATTATAGCGACTTCTACGAGGATGATGATGTTATTGGGCTTAACCTCTGTATGCAAAGGACGCTCACTGTAGGGAGAGATTCGTCACTTGCCTACGACACGGTGAGTGCCGTTTCTGACAGGACCAAACTCGCGACATTCTGGCAGTCGACTCCAGTCTCGTATAGTAAGCCAAACGCCTATCCTGTTGTGTTTGAAAAGAAATATTCCCTCAAGTTTAAAGACTATGTGGTAAAAAGAACTTTGAACGCAGTTCGTTGCATTAAGGACGACTAAGGAGTAGGCTATGGAAACTACATCGGGTACATACCGCCGTATTTTTGTGCTGGGCTCTGGCTTCAGCAAGTCTTTCTGCCCGCAGATGCCTACGCTCCGCGACCTGAACGAGCGTATTCCCTTCGGGATTCCGGATGAGTTCCCGCACCTGCGCGAATACTGCACGCGCTTTTTGGAACTGTGCAATAGCCAGCCGGATTATCTGGACATTGAGCGGCTTTCGACTTCGATTCTTTCGGCGCAGATTTTCCCGGGGGTGCGAGAAAGTCTGTACCATTCCAGCCTGCGGTTCGAACTGCTGCGCTTTATTGCAAACGAGATCCGGCACGACAAGGGCGTGGACGCGGACTGCGCGGCGGTGCTCCGCAAGTTCCTTTCGGGTTGCGAGAACTGCCCGGGCGAGGGCGTGCGCGATACGCTACTGCTATCGTTCAACTACGATACGCTTGTCGAAGACGTGATTGCGGCCGACCCGGAGATGAGTTCGCGCGTGGCGGTGGATTACGGCGTGCGTATTGACCCTGCGGACCGGAGTGCGGTTCGTGCCCCGCGGACGCTCACGGTCGACCTCATCAAGCTGCATGGTTCGCTCAACTGGTACCCGGTGAAGGGAGCCTCCGACCCGCTTGACCTCAAGAACGTGTGCCAGGTGGAACCCTGCGACCGGAGTTTCCCCATCTACCGCGAAGACACGCCCATCTACATCCCGATGGCGCACGCGAAGGAATCCTTCTTGCGCGGGAGCCTTTTCAACCTGCTCTGGAGCAAGGCGGATTATTACCTCAAGAATGCGCAGGAGATATACTTCCTGGGTTACGGTTTCCCGAAGACGGACATGAACAACCTGGAATTCTTGCTCCGGCACCGTGAACGCTTCAAGAAGGTTGTGGTCTTTGAACCCGAAAAATCTCCCGTGCTCGGGCGGTTGCAACGCCTGCTGGGTGATATGGTGGTGAGCCGCGACGCGAAGGAATTTTTGGAGTGCTGGGTATAAAAAGATAAGGGAAGGCGGTCGCCTTCCCTTATCCCTGTTGGTGTGGAATGAGGAGTCAGTTACTTGGTGATGTTTATCGGACGCGCCTCGTGGTAGCTGCCGGTCGATACCTTCACGATGTAGGTGCCCGCGGGCATCTCGCTCATGTCGAAGGTATGCACGTGCCCGCCTGCGTTCTGGATTCCCGTCACCTTCTGGTCGATTAGCGCGCCGAATCCGGTAAACAGGCTTATCTTCACGTTGTCGCGGTTCGGGAGCGAGTATCGCACGCTGAGGTTCCTGCGGGCAAGGGAGAGTTCCATGTGCGTCGCGATTCCCTTGAGGCCGTACATCAGTGCGGTGGTGGATTCTCCGGCTCCGCTGCCCTGCTCGTTCGTGAGCGTGACCGTCACCTTGAAGAGAACCGTTTTCCCGTTGTACTCAAGTCCCTGGGTGAACTTGTATGTATCGCCGTTATTCACGCGGTTCGGGTAGTGCCCGATGGCGAGAGTCCCCTTCGGGATATCCGCTTCGCTGAACACGTAGGCGTTCTCGCCCCGTTCCACCACGTTGCCCGTCTTGCCGAACCAGTGGCCGGGAGCGTTCGCGGTAGATTCGGTTACGTTGTTTCCGTCCGGTTCCTGTGCGAAGAAGGTCGCTTTCGAGAGGCTTGCCGCGGTGAGCCCGAGCTTGCTTGCGACTTCGGCGACGTCGAAGGATGCCGTGACGCTCGCGTAGTTGTCGTCGATGGGGAGGGTCACCTTGATTTCGTATGTCGCTGCGACGGTCGCCGGTGCGATGCTGCTGGAACTCGCGGGCTTCTCGCTGCTCGAAGAAGAGATGCTGCTCGAAGAAACCGGCTTCACGCTGCTGGAGCTCGCGGGCGTTACACTGCTGGAACTGCGCGCAACACTGCTGCTCGATGCAACGGGCGCGTCGCCGATTTCGGGCCACTTGTAATCGAGCTTGAAGTCGTTGTAGTATTTCGTATTCGCGTCGCCTGCGCCGTTGATTCCTTCCTCGGGCTTGAGGCGGTAATCGTAGTGGTAGGTGCGCATATCGGGATTTTTCGAGTAGTTGTAGTCGGTGTTCACCACGATGGCGAAGGCCATCTTGCTTCCGCCCGTGGTGCTCGGGGTCTTTTCAATCTTGAGGATTGCGGTCTCGTTGCCCTTCACGGGTTCGCTGTACACCGGCGTGCCGTCCGTGGCGCGGTAGGCGAGCACCAGTCGCATGTTGTCGTTCGTGGAATGCGAACCGTTCGGGTAGAGCGTCATGCTGATTTGCGTCGCGCCGTCCTTGAGCTTGAGCGGGATTACGTTCGAGCCCGACCATCCCGGAGTCAAGTCCTGGTTCGGTACCCAGTCGCCGTTGCTTACGGTCACGCTCTGGTAGGGAGTCATTTTCCAGGTGTAGCTGTAGTTCCTGTTGTCCCAGTAATCCTGTTCCCAGTAGCTCTGGCTCCCGAAATTGTTGTTCAGGAGCGCCTTGATTTCGTTCGACCATTTTTTCATGTCGAGCATGGCGAGCCTTGCGCGGAATTCGGTAATGAGCCTGCGCACTCCCTCGTCACCGAGGCCGATGTCGAGCCCGTAGGTTTCGAGCAGGTAGGTAGTCTTGCCGTAGGCGTGCCCGTACACCCAGCGCACGGACCCCGTGCCGAGCCATGTGCCCATGAACGTGGGGAAGATGTTGCTGTACTGCGCGCCGCCCAGAAGGTAGCGCTGGTTCTTGCCGGTGACGCCCTGGGCGCCGGGGCCACCGAAGGTGCCGTCGATGAGCCAGCCCGAGTAGCACTCGATGGGCATGAAGGGTGCGATCACCGTCGCCGCGTTCAGGAATCCCATGCCGCTATACACGCCGTTACGCCTTGCGAACATGTCCTGCTGGATCCACGTGTTGCCCGCTTCCTGGAACCAGTGCGCCTGCTTTGCGCCGGGGTAGCCGTTCGTCATCGAGTGGATGCCCTCGTGGATCATTGCGTCCATCTGCGAGACGCGATCGCGGTAGGGGCAGCTCGTGTTGAAGCTGTAGACCGGGTAGAACGACGCCGCTACCGCCGTGTAGCCCGCGACTACGGTCTGCCAGCCGCCGGTGGTGTCGGTCTTCGCGCCGCCCGCGCACGTGCCCGAGCCGTAGTAGTACACGGCGCTGTACTGGCCGTCCTGTGCCTGCGCGTCGGGGGCCCAGCCGAGGCTGTCGTAGAGGTAGGTGAAGTCGGTATCGTATTTCTTGAGGAGGCTGTCGATAGTCACGTCGGTAATGCGGCTGTCACGATCCTTGCCCCAGTAGAAGGCCCACCACTTGCCGGCCTTCTTGCCGGTCACGCCCGAACAATTGTTGTTGAACTTGGTGGGCGGCTTGATTTCGCCCAGGTTCGCCCTGGTATCGTAATCCAGGTCCGAGCGGTAGGCGGGCCATGTGTAGGCGTCCCCTTCCGCTGCGGAGGCCGTTGCCCCCATCCCTGCCGCAAGCGCTGCCGCGGCTATCCATCCCATACACTTTTTCTGCATAACACACTCCAGTTTTGATGCTATGCTAGAAATAGTTTTTTGCGCCCGGAAATCCTAGATTTTGCCCCTCCCGGTGTGCTGTTTCCGTGTTGAAAGTGTGTAAAAGTAATTCTATGAATGCACTAAAATACGTTTAAATGTTGTATTTTAGCGTATTTTTGTGTAAAAATTATTTATTTCCCGGCCTGTTTCTTTTCTCTTTTTATCTGCTTCAGCTGCGCGAGCCGCTCGCCCAGCGCCTTTTCCTTGCCGTAGGGCTTGGGCTGGTAAATCTCGGTGCCTTCGAGTTGCTTGGGCAAATGCTCCTGCGCGGAGTATGCGCCCGGGCTGTCGTGGTCGTACTGGTAGTCGATTCCGTAGCCCAGCTTTTCGCCGACCTTCGTCACCGAATTGCGGAATGCGCGCGGTACGGGCAGTGTCCCGGTTTGCTTCACGATGGAGTCTGCCTTCATTCCGGCGAGTTCCAGGCTGTTGCTCTTGGGCGCAAGCGAGAGGTAAACCGCAAGTTCGTCGAGCGCGATGAGGCCCTCGGGTATGCCCATGAAGTCGTATGCCTCTCGGGCGGCGGTCGCGAGCAAGAGTGCGTTCGGGTCTGCAAGGCCGATGTCTTCCATGCTCATGCGCATCAGCCTGCGCAGTATGAACCGCGGGTCTTCGCCACCCTGCAGCATGCGGTGCATCCAGTAGAGGGCTGCGTCCGGGTCGCTCCCGCGCACCGACTTGTGGAGCGCCGAAATCAGGTTGTAGTGTTCCTCGCCGCTCTTGTCGTAACGGAGCGGTTTCTTGTACTGGAACTCTTCAAGAAGTTTCTCGTCGATGATTTTGCGGTCGCCGAGATTCTTGCCAATCCATTCAATCTGGTTCAGCAAAAAGCGTGCGTCGCCGTCGGACTGCGCGATTAGTTTGTCTACAACTGCGTCCTCGACTTCCACGTCCTTGAGCTGCAGGCCCCGCGGGTGGTCGCGCAGTGCGCTGAAAATCAGCGTGCGCAGGTCTTCCTTGCTGAGGGGGGCAAACAGTATCAGCTGGCAGCGGCTTAGGAGGGCGCTGTTGACCTCGAACCCCGGGTTCTCGGTGGTGGCGCCTATGAGCGTCACCGTGCCGTCCTCGACGGCACCCAGCAGCGCATCTTGCTGGCCCTTGTTAAAGCGGTGGATTTCGTCGATAAACAGGATGGTGTCCTGGAACATGCCCTTCATCTTGCGGGCGTCGGCTAAAACTTCCTTCACTTCCTTCACGCCGCTTGCAACAGCCGAAAGTGCCACGAAGGCCTTTTTCGTGTGCTGGCGAATTACGTGTGCGAGGCTCGTCTTTCCGCAGCCCGGTGGGCCCCAGAAAATCATGCTCGGAACGTTGTCGTTCTCGAGACTTTTCCGCAAAAGGCTCTGCTCGCCCAGAATCTTGTTCTGGCCTAAAAATTCATCCAGGTTCTGCGGGCGCAGTCTTTCGGCGAGCGGTTGGTCCATATCTTATTCCACGGGTTCCACTTCGATAGAGTAGCCGATTTCGCGGCTCGTTTCTTCGACTTTCTTGTAGTGGATGATTATCTTGATTTTATCGCCATCAGAAATCGTCGCGATTCCGTGATAGTCGTTGCCGTCGTGGCTGGATACCTTGACGCTCTGGCAAGAAAGGTTGTCTTCTGCAAGGGCTTCGCTGATGATTTCCTTCGCTTCGCTTTCCATCCAGTGGTAGCGCCCGGCAACGGGGCCCGGAATGGCAATGGCCGCAATACCGAGGGCGATGACTGCGGCTGAAATCATGAACTTCTTGGGTGCGGGCAGGTACGAACCCACGTGCATCTTGTGGAGGGTCACCAGTACGTAGAATCCGGCGCCGAGCCCGAGCAATAGCGGAACGTAGATGTTCAATGACTGTATCATCCGGAGGTCTACGAACAGGTAACTTGAAATAAAAAAGGAGCACGCGCCAAGCACGATGAGGCATGCGAGGCAAATCAGGATTGTCTTTGCCGGTTTCTTCTGGAATTCTTCGCAGAACTGGCGGGCCTGGAGGAACTCGTTTGTCTTTGCTTCGGAGATAGTCCCTTCGCCCTTGCAGATATTGCACTTGAGGCCGTTTTCAATCTGCTTCGTGCCGTTGCAGCGGATGCAGTCGAGCATCTTGATGCTGCCGGAACCGCAACATATCGGGCAAGGCTTCTTGTCCTTTATTCCGGTGCCTTTGCAGCGCTTGCACGGGCTGGAACTCCTGACAGGGAAGTCTACGGTCTTGTCCAGCGACCTGATGTGAATCTGGACGGTTTCTTCCTGATTTTCCATGCGTCTATTTCTCCTCGCTAACGAATTCGAACTTGCTGAAACTTGCGGGCAGTTCGCGCGTGGGGCGCCCGTTCTTGAGCATGCAGTGGAGCGTGTGGCCCGTGGTGCACAGCTTGCCGTTCACGCTCGCCTTGTATTCAAAGCGGATGCGCAGCTTGTCCACGCGAATCATGGTGGTCTCGACATCCACGAATTCGCCGTAGTGCGTGGGCGCCTTGAACTGCACGTTCAGTTCGAGCACCGGGCTCGAGAACCCTTCGGCCTCCATGTCGGCGTAGCTTGCGCCCGCCTCGCGGAAGTATTCGGTACGTGCCTGCTCGAACCACACGGCGTAAACGGAGTGGTGGACGATTCCCATCTGGTCGGTTTCCGCATAGCGCACTTCGACGCGGGCGGTATGCTTGAATGTGCAAGTTTCCATGCCACAAATATACATTTTAAATCCGCGCCTGTTTTTATTGCAAAAAAGAATTATATTATGCCATAAAGAAAGGAACCTCACATGAAACTCGGCACGCTTGCACTATTGCTCATCCCGTTTATCTTCCTTGCCTGTACCGAATCCACGTCGTCTGGCGACGATTCCCACGGCGACCTGGTGTACAGTCTCAGCGCCAAGGCCAGTTCCATTACGGGCCGTTGCAGCGTCTATGTGGAAGACAAGCGCATTACGATGGTGTTCGACCAGATCGTGTCGGGGCTCGGTACCATGGAATACACGTCCACAATCAAGCTGGGTTCTTCTTCGGTAACGGTCTCCGACGTGTTTGTGTCGAACTCGAATATTTTCAAGGAAAGCATGGATGCCAACTGCACGGGGCTCAGGCAGGAATATGAGCCGAAGGGAGGCTCGGTAACCTGCTCGTCTACGGAGGTCAATGCGTCCATGGAAATCGCCTCGACCCCGGCAAAGCTGGCGGGCGCCTACGAAACCGCAGTCGACGCGATGAAGGAACAGTGCGACTACTACATAGAGCAGGTGAAGGCTTCCGATATGGCCGGTGGCGATTACGAGCCGGCGGAGCGCTGCATTGTCGACCAGAAGGTGGATACCCTCGTTATGCTGATAGGGTATCCGGACAGGTCGGTCGCCATCGAGGCGTACGATGTTGGCGGTGATGTGTACATGCAGGAAATCTACGCGGGCGTGGATGCCGAGACTCTTGAAGATGTCTGCTTCGCGTACCGTCACGATAGCGAGAGGGCCGACGTGACGTGCGACGGCAGTACCATTACCTACAGGTCGATTGGCGATAACCTGGAAGATCTCAGGGAGGGGATGGAAATTTATGCGTGCCCCGCCTTCCTTGCCGGCGCGACATCCTTCGAAGACATGTGGTTTGGCGAATAGCCCATGCGTGGCAATGCATAGCCTTTTTATATAATGTTGTCTCCGTGCATATCCTGCACGCTTGCACGATCACTTCGTTCCAGTGCTCCGTGGCGACCCGTTCGCGCTAGATTTTGAAAAAACGCTTTGGTTTGCGCTCACTCTCGCAACCACGCCCAGTTAATACTGGGCGCTTGTTGCTCACAAGCGAAGTATGCTACTCCGCCAAAAAACAAGCGAAGGCTCCGGTTAAAAATTGTTTGTCGCTTTGTCGCAGGGGCTGAAAGTATTTTGCGGGAGGAAACCCTTGTGACTGTTAGTCCCTACGGGTTTCCTTTAAACATCTAGGCCCCTCAATAAACATCTAGAAAGCCTGCAATTCCAACAACTAAAGACTAATGACTAATAACTAATCACTAGGAAACAGGCGGTTTTCCACGCGCTTGAAGCATTCGGGCTTCTCGGCGGTGGGTTCGCCGCCCTTGGTAAAGGCGTGCAGCGTGGAACCCGTGGTGCAAAGCTCTCCCTTCACGTAGGCCCTGTAGTTGAATTTCCACTTGTATCTGCCTACCTGCGAGAATTCGGTCTCGATGTCGACCACGTCGCCGAACCTGCAGGCCTTCCTGTACTTCACGACCAGTTCCAGCACGGGGCTTTCGAACCCTTCCTTCTCGATTTCGGTGTAGGGCGCGCCTATCGCCTTGAAGAAGTCGATGCGGGCCTGCTCGAACCAGATGGGGTACGACCCGTGGTGGACCACCCCCATGGCGTCGGTTTCGGAGTAGCGGACCTCGATTTTGCAGGTATGGCTTATGCCTTTCTTTTCCATGTCCAAAATATAGTTTTTTGCTCCATTTTAAACTATCAACAATCTATTCACACTTTTAACTCATTTTGTGTACGTCTTTTTTGTCGAAAAGGAAAAAAAATCAATTTTTTTGCTCTAAATTCTTGATTTTCATTGACAAAACGGCATAAAACTTATTAAATTTGGCACACTCTTATATCCATGCGGATTTAGGAGGCATGCCAAAGTAGCTCAGCTGGTAGAGCAGCTGATTTGTAATCAGCCGGTCGTAGGTTCGATTCCTATCTTTGGCTTGAACATAATGGGTCGTTGCCCGAGTGGTTAATGGGGACGGACTGTAAATCCGTTGGTTTACGCCTACCGTGGTTCGAATCCACGACGGCCCACGCAACAACGCCCTATGGTGCTGAAAGGTGCCATAGGGCTTATGCCCAGGTAGCTCAGTGGTAGAGCACTTCCTTGGTAAGGAAGAGGTCTCGGGTCCGACTCCCGATCTGGGCTCTCACTAATTGGAGATAGAATCATGGCAAAAGAACATTTTGACAGAAGCAAGCCGCACTGCAACATTGGCACCATCGGCCACGTTGACCACGGCAAGACCACCCTGACCGCCGCAATCTGCACGACCCTCGCTGCCCGCGGCCTCGCCGCCGCCAAGCGTTTCGACGAAATCGACAACGCTCCCGAAGAAAA
>NZ_FQWR01000036.1:0-16500 GCF_900129735.1 Fibrobacter sp. UWCM
TTGTAGTTGACTTTTGCCATTGTTTTACCTTTTTGGGGTTGCGCAATGAATATAGTAGCTTATGCTACCCTCTTATTAAACTCCTGCATGGTCCACTTTTTTTATAGTTTCAATTCAATACTTACATTCAATTTGTCAATTCTGCGATTGGTGCTCTCAATAAATTGTTTCGGAGTCATACCAGCATATTTCTTGAAAAACTTGAATTCTTCTTCTGTTAAAATCACCTTATCACCAAATGTAGATGCAATAATTAAACCGATGAATTTTTCCGAGTATTCCTTCAATTCTTCTTTAGATAGATTACTAGCTATATCCTGACCATAAATCATTTGTCGAAATTTATTTTTCATTACATCTTCTGAATACGACATAAGATCTGGAGAATAAGCCTTTCCAGCTGCTACTCCATTGAATGTATTTCCAAGAATTTCAATAATGCTTAAATCATCAGATTCAGCCTTTTCGGCAAATTTACATTCTACGAATTCATCTATCATATTTTAAATATACTTTATCTCACGAAATGCGACAAGCCTCAAAAACATGTCCGCACCAAATGTCCGCACCCCAATTTTCAATAAAAATTCAAAACGCCTTTAACGGCTTAAAAACGCCAATTCACAAAAAAAATGTCTCACGAAAAGTGAAACATCTTTTTCCGCAAAATGAAGAAACCGCGAAAATAGCGAAAAAACGGCAAAATCAAAAAACACACATTTTTCGGGTTAAATGAGAAAAGAAAACCCAATAAAATCAAGGGCTCCAGCCACATTCACTGATTTATTTCTTTTCTCATTACTTCCGCTTTGGCATATCAGTCCTAAGTCACACTAGTCTTGTTGCGCAAACGGACAGAAAAATGTATATTGGAAATGTAATAATAAGGGAAAACTATGGTGTTCGCCGAAAACATATTACGGATATTCCGTGAAAACAAACTTCTTGCGAAGTATCGCCTGAAGGATGTCTTTGTTTTCGGTTCGTCTGTTCGAACAGCAACTCCCAACGACATAGACCTGCTAGTCCGTGATTTCCAGGACTACAATGACCTGTTATCCTTGCGAAAGGAACTTTCCGAAAAAACTGGCAAGTCCGTGGATGTCGTCATAGAGAAGTTCGCAAACCCCATTATCCTGTATCGAGCAAGCAAGGAGTCCATCCGTGTCGAATGACCCCAGGAACGACCTTTTCCACTTATTGGGAATGCTCGAATCCCTGTTGAAAATTCAAAAATATACACGGGATATTCATTCCACCGAAGAACTTCTTGAGAAAGAAGACCAGATGGTATTCAATGCGTGTCTGACCTTGCTAGCAAACATAGGCGAATCCATCAATAAACTCTCGGACGCCGCCAAAGCGGGAATCGCAAGCGAAAACATTCAGGCAATTCGCGGTATGCGCAACAGGATTGTTCACGATTATGCAGGACTCGACTCGTTTGTTGTTTACAACACTATAAAGAACGATCTTGATCCGCTAAAGGAAACCTTTATCAAAATCATTCGGGAAGGTCTAGCAAACAAGTCCTTTGACGAAGGTGAATTTGAAGCAGCGAAAAACGCGGGCTTTTACAAGTTCATTGATTTCAGTGTAATTTAAGAGCTGTCGTACCGACCTGGCCCTTGACTGGGGAACGCCCAGCTTTTTACTCCCTGTTCGCAAACTAACTTCAAGCTTTCCGAAGATGACATGAAAAAGATTCGCGGCCTCGACAAGGAAAAGCGCTTCTTTACCTCGACCCTCGCTGAAATTCAGCATTTCAAGGACTGGAATCCCGGTGACTAAAGACCTTCATTGCCGCCGATCGTTTGCTCACTATGCGCCACACGCATAGTGGGCATAAAAATTACGCATTACGCGGCCGTCCTGAAATTATTTATATTAAAGGCAACCGGTTCAAAGAAATTTTTAACGAAAAAGGCGGATCCCATGAAAAAAATCACCTTGATTCTTTTATCACTTCTTCTAGGAGTCTCTATGGCAGCAGAAAAGAAAATCCTCGTCGTTTACTATTCCCGTGCCGATGAAAACTACACCGTCGGGAACATTTCCAAGGGCAATACCGAAATCATTGCCGAGATGATCGCGAAAAAGACGGGCGGCACGCTCTTGCACGTGGAACCCGCGAAGGAATACCCCAGGGGCTACGACGACTGCATCAACGTGGCCAAGAAGGAACTTGCGCAGGACGCGCGCCCGGCCATCAAGCCGGTGAACGTGAACCCCGAAGAATTCGACGAGATTTACGTCGGTTACCCGGTGTGGTGGGGCGAGATGCCCATGCCCATGTTCACTTTCTTCGAGAAGTATAACCTGAAGGGCAAGACGATTCACCCGTTCGTGACTCACGAAGGCAGCGGCCTTTCGGGTGTAGCCCGCCTCAAGAAGGTGACCGGCGCGAACGTGACCCCCGGCCTCGCCATCTACGGACACGTGGCCCAGAACGAACGCGACAAGGCCCAGAAAGAAGTTGACAAGTGGGTAAAGTAGGCTTGCGCCTTACTTAGGATTGCTGGTCCTCTTCTTCAATTCAATCAAGTCGAAATACATCAGACGGCTGTTCAATGGCCTGTCAGGACCGAGGCAACGGAATTCGCGCTCCTGTTCTTCGGTGCTGAACAGGAACTTGAACTCGTTGTTCTGGTAAAACTTGAGATTTCGTTCCTTGTTGTAGGAATCTACTAGCAGAAAACGGCAACCGGTCTTGTTAAGCGGATCGACGAACCATGCCTTTATAAAACTCAAGACGTCGCTCCCTAGATGTTTGCTCTGAAAATCAAGGCTTATGCCGAGTCTGCCTATCATGACTGCCGGATAACTGCTGTATATCTTTTCGCGGGGGATGTTCTTCTCAATCTTTCTTTTGCGAGATCCGGGAATTTTCTTGATGCTGTCATTGGAGAGCGTAAAAACCGCCACTAGTTGGGTAGGGTCTTCAGCAAGGGAGAAACAATAGTTCTTGCAAAGCAACTCTTCGCTCTGCAAAAATGCGTCTTTTGTGAAGAAATCGTCCAAGTCGTTGTCCCCGCACTTGAATGATTTGCATAGGGCGGCCTTGCCTTGAGTGTAGAACCCAAAGCGGCAATTCTGTTGGAGAAAATTCATTACTTATATTCTCTAAAGTCGGCCTTGGAGAGAATGTCCCTGGCCTGTTCAATTTGCTTGGAAAAATCGATGGAACCGCGACGCTTTTCGCTTTCTTCCATCATGAGGTCAAACCTGTCCGACGCTTCGCCGGTCAGTATCGGTACCGATGCGATTGCTAGTGCCATGATGACCTCCATTGTTGAATTGAACTATAGTCAATATACATTTTTCCTCGTGCTGGTGCAAGTGGTGAAGCTTGGGCCAAAAGGTTTATTTGAAGAAAAAGAAGCCTTTTGACCATGCTAGAGCAAAAATATATTTTTAGCGTGTCACAAAATGACAAAATGAAAAAGAAACGAGTTTTTTATAAAGGCCCAGAAAGAAGTCGACAAGTGGGTGAAGTAGGCTTGCGCCTTATGGGTGGAACTGGCTTATTGTTTCCACTCTTCGGTGATGGCGCAGAAAAAGTTCTCGCTCCAGAGATTCAGTTTGTCGCTGTCGGCAATGAACGGGCGGACATCCCTTTTCGCCTCCTCGAAATCGACGGAGTGGAAACGTTCCTTTAGTAGATCCTTGAGTCCATCAAAAGTCAAGGTGTCCGCACTTTTCCAGTGCCCGGTCTGTTCCATTCTTTTTTGCAGGTGCGGCAAGTTTACGCCCGTGTTCTGCGAGATATACCATACAAAGTCGTAGAAATCGCGACCCTTGACCCTGCTTTTCCATCCGCGACAAAGTAATGCGTGGAGTTTGCCCGCAAAAAGCGAGGGCTTGTCGTAGAGGCGGACCATGAAAGGCGATGGCAGCAGCCGATACTTGCTTTCGTAGGTGGCTGACTCTGGCGGATTCGTGTCCACCTCGAATTTGATTTTCAGGATTTCGTTCCCGGGAACGGACAAGGGAGAGTGCTTTGCGGGAACAATTTTAAGCAAGTGCTTGAGCGTGTTGCCCTTGAGAAAGGCCGACTGCACCGGAGATCCGTGCGGCTTGCTTTTCGCTTCGACTGACATCTCCAGGCCGACAGAGTAGAGTTCTTCTTCAAGCACGCCAAAATAACGTGAAAGCTCGAAACCTTCGTCTGGCTTGATCAACGAAAAGTCCAGGTCCTCCGAAAAACGGTCCAGCCCATAGAATATGCGGAGCGCCGTGCCGCCATAGAAGGCAGCCTTGTCGAAGAACCCTCCACGTGAAAGTCCGCACAGGGCGACTTCCTGCGAAATTTCCTTGAGGGCGTTCCTGTAGTCCGAAACGTTTTTGCAATTATATTTCGCAAGCATTGAATCAAGTACGTGAGCCATGCCTACCTCATCTTGGATAGAATTTGTAGATTCTTCTTTCTGTACAGGGGGGCAACCTTTTCGATGAAGTCAAAATCCAGGTTCCGAAAATCACCGACTTCGATGCGCAGGTTTTCGAACAGGAACGTTTCCATGGCGCGCTTGCCTGCAATCGGGTGCTCCTTGTAGAGTTTGTCGCAAAGGGCCTTTTCACAGGTGGCCATTGCGTAGGGCCTGTCTTCTGCGTTTTCGATGTTGACTCCGTGCGGAAAGACGTCGGGCGGGACATCGGAATACGAAAACTCGCCGAAGGGTGTCTTGTACAGTTTGGTCTTGTTCTTCTTGAACGATGCGGAAGTAAAGAGATGAACGGCTTCGGGAATGAGCCCGTGCCTCGAAAGAGCGTAATCGAAGGAAAGATACGATGGGCCGTAAATCGCCCCTGCAAGGGCTTCGCCCGGGGTGTTCTTGTCGGTCTCGTACAGCCCGCGGATAACTTGCGTTATTTCGCCGCGCAGGGTCATTTGGCGCAACTTCATTTGGGGCTGCCTGTATTTTTGACCAAGGTCTGAAAGAATTTCTGATACGGCTCTTATCACGATTTCCTCCAATAACTATAAAAATAATATATTAACTGGAGAAAATCAAGTGATTTTTTGAAAAATACGTTTTTTACGCTTCTCTTATGACATACAGACGTATTTGGGGTGGACGATGGTTGAAACGATTTTTCACTATGCGTTTCACGCATACTGAGCATGAAAAATTGGTATTTTGCGGGGTTTGCGTAATTATTTATATTAAAGGCGTAGAAAAAAGGAATAAACCATGAAACTAGGGACGATTATGACGATGCTTGGTATGGGTGCGGTGCTTGCCGCGTGTGACTGCTGCCCGCAGGGCGAGGCAAAGGCGCTTTCGCAGGACAAGGAACTGCGTGCCGTGATGGACAACTTCACGCAGAACGAGGTTCCGGCGGCGACTCCGCTTGTGGAAAAGCGCGAGGTGGAGTTGATTCGCCTGGTGTCGCTTGTGACGCAGCAGTCGGGTGCACTTTTGCAAGAAGAAGTGGCGACGGCGCTTGCGCAGGGGCTTGCTCCCGAAGAAATTCTCGAGGCGATTTACCAGTGCGCTCCCTACACCGGGTTCCCGCGGACGGTGGATGCGGTTGAAATTGCCCGCAGCGTGTTCAAGGCGAAGAATGTGAAGGTGGACGAAAACCGTGCGACGGTGACGGCGCAGTCCCGCCTGGAGGCGGGTGCAGACGCGCAGGGAACGCTGTTCGGCCAGACATTCCGCGACATGGCGAAAAACGGAAAGGACGGGATGCCGACTATCAACTACTTCCTTGCGAGCAACTGCTTTGGCGATTACTACACCCGCAAGGGGCTCGACCTGAATACCCGCGAACTCCTGACGATGGCGATTCTCGTGAACCTGGGAACGGAGCCGCAGCTCAAGGCGCATATCGGCGCGAACCTCAAGATTCGCACGGCTGAATACGTGGAACAGGCGATTTACAACTGCCTGCCGTATTGCGGTTACCCGCGCACGCTGAATGCGTTGCGACTGCTCAAGGAAGCGGTGGCTGAGGCGAAGGTCGCGGCGGACGCGGCGGGTGCTGCCGCAAAAACTATGCCGGGCAAGGACTGGAGCGTGTTTCCGGTGGGTAAGCCGAACGACGCCTATGCCAAGTATTTCGTGGGCAAGAGTTATCTCGACATGATCAGCAAGGAACAGGTGGGCGTCGGGAATGTGACTTTTGAACCGGCGTGCCGCAACAACTGGCATATCCATCATGCAAAGAAGGGCGGTGGCCAGATTCTCATTGCTACAGCGGGCCGCGGTTACTATCAGGAATGGGGCAAGCCGGCGGTGGAACTGAAGCCCGGCGACGTGGTGAACATTCCGGCTGGTGTCAAGCATTGGCACGGGGCGGCTCCGGATTCCTGGTTCCAGCATTTGGCGATTGAAGTCCCTGGTGAAGGCGGTAGCAACGAATGGCTTGAGCCCGTGAGCGACGAAGACTACGGGAAGTTGAAATAATGTTTGCCAGAATTCTCGCTTGCGCATTTATTGGCCTTATGACGGCAGGATCTTTTGCGGCGGCACCTGCGCCCGATGGCTTCGTGCTTATCAAGGGCGGGACTTTCAACATGGGGAGCCCCGCAAACGAGGACTGGCGAAGTGCCGACGAAACACTCCACAAGGTGACGGTTTCGGATTTTCAAATTGCGAAGTTCGAAGTAACGCAGAAAATTTATCGCGAGGTGATGGGCGAAAATCCCTCCAGTTTCAAGGGTGACAACTTGCCCGTAGAAAATGTGACATGGCTCGATGCGGTCCGTTTTTGCAACAAGTTAAGTGAACGCGAGAAACGCAAGCCCGTTTACGAAATTAGCGATGACGGAAAGACTGTATCGTGGAATCGCGAGGCGAACGGCTACAGGCTCCCCACCGAAGCGGAATGGGAATACGCGGCCCGGGGCGGCACGACCACGCCGTTCTACACAAAGAAGGCTCCCGGTGCCGACGACGTGAATTTTTACGGGCATTATCCGTATCAAATCGAACAGAACTATTTCAACGACGAGGTCCTTGAATGCGGGTGCAGGCGTCAAGGGAACATTTGTGACCCAGGAAACGGCGGGCTTTAAGGGCGAAAAGGCACAAGCGGCGTTGAACCCGAAAGGGGCTTCCCGCGCGCTAATCGTTTTCTATTCCTGGAGCGGGAATACCCGCGGTGTGGCCCGCGAAATCAAGAAGCAGACCGGTTTCGACATGGTGGAACTTGAACTGGTGAAACCCTATTCCGACGACTACAACACCGTCTTGAAGCAGGCGCAGAACGACCAGCACAAACAGGCGCGCCCCGCCCTCAAGAAAAAGCCCGACGCAAAGAAGTGGGTCGACTACGAAACGATTATCATCGGTTACCCCAACTGGTGGGCGAGTATCCCGATGCCTATCGCGACTTTGCTCGAAAGTTACGACTTTGCGGGCAAGCGGATTCTGCCGTTCTGCTCCCACGGTGGCGGGCGCTTTGGCCAGAGCATTACTGCGATTGCGAAACTTGCGCCCAACGCAAAGATCGGCGAAGGCCTTTCGGTGCATTACTCCGGCGGTTCGAGCCTCTCGAAAGATGTGGCCAAGTGGCTTGAGAAAAACGGCGTGAAGACGAAATAATGTATATTCCTTGATATGCCGATTTCCGCTAAAATCCGTATGATGCTTGATATCGCGATGACGGTCGCGACGCTCGTGCTGATGGGCGGCAATTATTTCTTTGAATCGACTGCCATTCACGAGATTCTGGGCGTGGTGTTGCTTGTTCTGTGGGCGGTGCATATCACGCTGAACCGGCGCTTTTTTCTTTCGCTGTTCAAGGGCCGCTACAACGTATTCCGCTTCTTGCAGGCGGTTGTGAATTGCGGGATTCTTTTGTGCGCGATTTTCCTGATGGTGAGTGGCATCATGCTTTCGAACCACGTGTTCGCTTGGCTCGGGATTGAATCGGGTGCAAGTTTCGCCCGCACGGCGCACCTGCTTGCAAGCCACTGGTATTACGTGTTCATGTCGCTCCACATCGGGCTGCATGTGAGCCTGATTGCAAACCGCTTGGGGCTTGCGGGTGCGTTCAAGTCAAAGGCGGCGCTTATCGCAACCCGCGTGGTTGCAATTCTTGTGGCAGGCTACGGAATTTACGCCTTCGTAATTCGCGGGCTCTGGAAATACATGTTCCTGCAACAGCCGTTTTTCTTCTTTGATGCGGAACGCGGTTACGCACTATTTTTCGCGGACTATATCGCCATCGTCGTGCTGTTTGCCGTTGCGGTGCATCTTTTTAATGCAATAATTTCAACCCGACAATCCCGGATAAAATAAGCAAAACGCAAATGGCTTTCGGGATAGCCGCAAAAAAAATTCTATCTTATTCAGCGATGAGGTCCGTTAAACAAAATGTTTCTTCGATGATTGCGGTCGCGTTGTTCGCGATTCTTGCTGCCGTTGTCGAGGGTTCTTTTGTTTACGATTACGGAACCGAAATGGGGCGGGCTTCGGAATATGGCAAGGTCTCCGCCGACAATGTGCATGCCGAAAGTCCGCTGTTCCTGTTGCGGGAATCGACAGCCGAGGCCATGCAGTTTACACGCAGGTCGGGCCAGCAGGTGTCCTTGCGTGCATCGCGCGGCAACGGCCTTCAAGGAGTCGGCGGACGCAGTTCGGCAACGTTCAAGCAGGCTATTCCATTTCCGACTAAGATCGCGCGGCCAACTGTTTGCGCCCAATGCGGCTTTCCTTTGCCGCTAGTTTATCAGAAATCAAAAGAGTATTACGTTTATACGCTAGAGCGAATGCTCTGTTAGCAAGTTCTTTCTCCAAGCCTTAAACACTAGTAAATGGCCGCGGCCCTTACCGGGTGCGCGACATCATTCATTTTAAAAAAGAGAAAGAACATGGAAAACATTTCCAAGATGGAGATGGCTAACGCCCTCTTCAACAAGCCCTATATCAAGACCGAAAAGAAGTTTTTCGGTTTCAAAACCAACGTCACCTACACCAGGACGAATTCACCCGTAGTGGGAACTTGCCTGGATTACAGCCCTACGGAGGGACAAAAGGTCAAGGAAATTGTCGAGGCTTCTCCAAGCGCCCTGGATGCGGTCGTTCAAAAAAATGGCCATCCGAAAACGGGCGACAACGGGAACTTCCGCCTGAATCTCTGCTATTCGCAGGACCGCGAATTTGCGGCACTGCACCTGCAGCAATTCTCGGGATTCGAGTACCATACCGTAGGTGAAATCCGTTTTGTCGAAGGCGACGAGGCGCATAAACTTCTCGCCGTTTTCGTGAAATAAACGGACATATCGTCAAAAGGCCCCCTCGGAAACGGGGGGGGGGCCTCGTTGACAACGCGTTAGGGGGCGGGGGACGCCCAATAAATGGCTAAATTTCGAAAATTATTTAGTAGGAAAATTATTTTTCTGCTAAATAATTTGTTATATTAGGGGTATGGAATTCCTAGATCGTGAAGAAGAATCGAAAAGGCTGAAGGCGGAACTCTCCCGGAAGGGGGCGTCTTTTGTCGTTGTCTATGGCCGTCGCAGGTTGGGCAAGTCCACCTTGTTAAAGCGCGTCTTGAAGGAAAACGATATCTATTTTATGGCGGACCGTTCGGAAGAATCCGCCCAGCGGCGTTTCCTGGCCATGGCGATTGCTGTCCGGTATGAGGGTTTCGATTCCGTTGCTTACCCCGACTGGGAGTCGCTTTTCAGGGCCTTCAACTACAGGTGCGCGAAGGGTTCTACGCTCTGCCTGGACGAGTTCCCGTATCTTGTGAAATCCTGCGAGATGTTGCCCTCTACACTGCAGAAACTGCTGGACGAAAAGTCCTTGAACTTCAACCTGGTGATTTGCGGCTCGTCGCAACAGATGATGTTCGATGTCGCTCTTGACGAAAAATCGCCATTGTATGGGCGTGCCCATGAAATCCTCCGGTTGAAGCCTATTCCGGTTTCTTACTTGCCTTCTGCTTTGAAAATTTCGGCAAAGGAGGCAGTTTCTGAATATGCCGTTTGGGGCGGAGTGCCCCGATATTGGGAATTGCGTGAACGGTATCGGAGTTTCATGTCGGCCCTGAGGGATTTGGCCCTCTCTCCCTTGGGCGTCCTTCACGACGAGCCTGTGCATATTTTGCGCGACGACATGCGCGACCTGGTGCAGGCGTCCACGCTTCTTGGAATCATCGGGAACGGCGCGAACCGAATTTCGGAGATTGCGGCGCGTGCCGAAAAGAATGCGGCGACTTTGAGCGCCCCTTTAAAAAGGCTCGTGACCATGCAGCTTGTTGATCGGGAAATCCCTTTCGGTGAAAATCCAAAAAATAGCAAGCACGGTATTTACCACTTGTCCGACCCGTTCATTAATTTCTATTACCGGTTTATTAGCCCGTATCGTTCGCTGTTGGAACTGGGGCGTATTGATTACGTGGAAGAAATTGTCCAACAGCATTTCCCTGAATTTGAAGGATTTTGCTGGGAACGCCTTTGCCGGCAGGCTGTTAGCGGGCAGGTTGTCGGTGGCGAGGTGTTCAACGTTGCTTCCAGGTGGTGGGGCAATGTCGGCAAAACGGAACGGATTGAAATCGATGTCGTTGCCGAAAGCATGGACAAGAAAACGCTACTTGTCGGGGAATGCAAATGGACGAATGGCGAAAATGCGGGGCGCCTGTTTGCTCATCTGAATGAACAGGTCCAGAAATTGCCGTTCGTCCACAAGTATAAAAAAATCGTCCCGGTTCTTTTTTTGAAAGAAAGACCTCGCGACAAGACGGATGGAATTGTCTTTTTGCCGGAAGATGTCCTTAAAATTATTTAGTAGGAAAATTATTTTTCTGCTGAATAATTTATTTTGCCCAAATCTACCATAAAATGCCTACATTTGGCAAGTTATGACTCCTATATGTCCCAAGTTGAGTCATATAGGAAATTTTTGACGGAAAACCTTGAAAAAAGTTGTTTTTCTGCGTTATTCTGGACTTTTGTTTCCTAAATTTTACAATGGGGGGGGGTATGGACTTTGGCAGGGGCATTACCTATATTTAATAGGATAAACTATAGACGGGGATGTTTTTATGAAGAAGTCTTTCCAGCGTGTCATTGCGACCCTGAACTTGTTTCAGGGGAAGCATTCTCTAACCATCTTCTTGTTGGCGGCATTCTTTGCCCTTTCCGCCTGCGATGACTCGTCGTCGGCGGGTGACGATGACAATAACGTCATTCTGAGCGGCGATAGCCGCGAAGAATCCTGTGATTCTCGTTCCAACGATAAGGACGAAGCAATCTCCAGTAGTGGCAAGTCCAACGATCCCGCCGAAGTGACCGACGACTCCAGCGACAGCAAGGACAATCCTTCTTCGGCAGGAACATCGACCAAGTCCAGCAATTCGAATACATCTGGAAATGACGCAAAGTCAAGCAGCTCTGCGGGCAAGGAGGTGTCTTCGTCTAGCGAAGAAATGAAAACCGCCTGGGATTACTTGAATCCGGACATCGATTATGGCGAGTTTACCGATGAACGCGATGGACAAGTCTATAAGACGGTTAAAATCGGAGATCAGGTTTGGATGGCACAGAACCTGAATTATGCCTACATCGATGTTCCCTATAACTTTTCCTATTACGGTAATGTTTACATCTCCGATTCTACTAGCTGGTGCTACGACAACGACCCTGCCAACTGTGCCAAGTACGGCCGTCTATATACTTGGGCGGCGGCCATCGACTCGGTGAAACTCGCGACCGATGCGGTCAATCCGCAAGATTGTGGTTATGGCCATCTCTGTTCTGCCCTGAATGGTATTGTCAAAGGAATTTGTCCTAGCGGCTGGCACTTGCCGCAAAAAAGCGAATGGGATACTCTGTTCACGGCGGTGAGCGATGGTTCCACGGCGGTAGGGAATAAGTTCAAGTCCCTGAGCGGGTGGCTTAGCGACCGTAACGGTGATGATGACTTCGGTTTTTCCGCGTTGCCGGCAGGTCTTTATGGCAGAGGAGGCTCCTTCGATAACGTTGGCAAGATGGCGTTCTTCTGGAGTTCTGTCATGTACGATTTCGATACTGTGTATGGCGTGCGCTTGTTCTCCAATAACGTTGTGAGCCGGGACGAAGTAGGCAATTACAAATACATGGGCTTTTCTGTCCGTTGCGTCAAGGACTCTGAGTAACCCGCCGATAAACAATCATTCCACATTCCATATTTCACATTGCTTGGTTTGTGGGTGGTGAAAATTTTTACAGGAGATAATGGTATGAAGTGTGTCAAGGGTCTTGGTTTCTTGTGGGTGGCGGTGCTCGCGGCATTCTTCGCCCTTTCCGCTTGCGATGACTCTTCGTCGGCTAGTCCCGACGAAACCGGTACTTCCAGTTCATCGGTAGAAACTTCTGATTTGGATGAGTCGTCATCTTCTGTTGACAAGAAGTCGTCGGGAAATGAATCTACGGAAAAAAACAAGTCTTCCAGTAGTGTCAAGGGTTCCGAGCCCGCCGAAGTGTCCAGTAGTTCCGCAAAAGAAACAAAGGACTCGTCCGACTCCAAGAGTTCCAGTTCTGTAAAGACTAGTGATTCTTCTAGTAGTAACAAGGATAAGTCCAGTTCGTCGGTGAACTCGTCATCTAGCAATAAGCAAAGTAGTTCTTCCGTAAAGTCGTCCAGTTCTTCAGTGAAACAATCTTCTTCGTCAGTTGCTTCGAGCAGCAGCGAATATGTGCCGTTTGATCATTCCCAGACACTTGGAAGTATAGGGCAAGAGGGCGTTTATAAGACATTTACTGATTCGCGCAACGGACGCAGTTACTATTACATGGAGTTCAAGGGTGTAAACAGGCAAGGCGACTCGGCGACGGTCACTGCCATGGCTGAGAACCTGAATATTGGAGAGATGGTCGCCGGCGACAAGGACCAGGCTGACGATTCGAAGGTAGAACGCTATTGTTATGACAACGACACCATCAACTGTGACCGCTATGGCGGTCTCTACCAGTGGGCGGAGATGATGAAATTGCCCAGCGAATGCAATACCAAGAGCTGTGCCGACAGTATAAAGCCAAACCACCAAGGTATCTGTCCCGACGACTGGCGCCTGCTCACCTACGATGATTTCGTTGTCATTCTCAATTCCAACGGCAACAACGATGGCATCAAGGGAGTCCGTTCCACCTTCGGCTTCGGCGGTTACAACACCACTGGGTATAGCCTTGTGGGCGCAGGGTATAGAAAGAATGATGGATCTTTTAAAGATATAGATGACGGGACCTATTGGATGTATCCCTTAGAACATGAAACTAATGTTACAAGGGTAAGGTCGAGCTATACGTCTATCCATCAAACAGCTTTTGCTGGCTTGGGTGTAAATGATAAGTCATATGGAGTCTCCGTCCGTTGTGTTAAGTCAAAATAAAATTTATAAGTAAGATTACAAAATGAACATGAAAAAAATAAAGAAATCTGTCAAGAAGTCCACCAAGAACAACTACCGTATTGAGGCTCTTGAACCTCGCCTGATGATGGATTTTGCGGTATAAATTCCACATTCCATATTTCACATTGCTTGGTTTGTGGGTGGTGAAAATTTTTACAGGAGATAATGGTATGAAGTGTGTCAAGGGTCTTGGTTTCTTGTGGGTGGCGGTGCTCGCGGCATTCTTCGCCCTGACCGCCTGCGACGATTCGTCGTCGGCAAGTTCCGACGAAACCGGTGTTTCCAGTTCATCGGTAGAGTCGTCTGATTCGAGTGTCACCCTGAGCGGAGCGTCAGCGGAGTCGAATGGGTCTAGTAACGAAACCAAAGACAAGTCATCGAGTAGTGAGAATAAGTCTAGCAGTTCCACAAAAGAAACAAAGAACTCGTCCGACTCCAAGAGCTCCAGTTCCATAAAGTCAGGAGATTCTTCTAGCAGCAAGAAGGATACGTCCAGTTCGTCTTCGAGTGAAATAACCGACTATGTTGGGTTGCCCTGTGAAGGCATACTTTCAGATGGAAATACGGGAAAAATATATTTGTGTGTGGATGGACGATATGTGCTTTATGTGCCTACGGAAAGTTCCAGTTCTGGGCCCTATGAACCGTTCGATCAAACCCTGCCTTTGAAAAAGTTTAAGGAAGAGCGCTACAAGACATTTACTGACTCGCGCAATGACCGTGTCTATTATTACCTGACAATCATGGGCAAAGATGAAGATGGTGTCAAGGATACCATAGACGTTATGGCACAGAACTTGAATATCGCCGATGTCACCTTGAAGGCTGGCGAAAACATGACCGACGACACGAAAATCGAACGCTACTGCTACAACGACGACACCACCAAGTGCGACCGTTACGGCGGCCTTTACCAGTGGGCAGAGATGATGGGTTTCAACGATAGTTGCAATACCAAGAGTTGTGCCGACCTTATACAGCCAAACCACCAGGGAATTTGTCCAAAAGGCTGGCGTTTGATGACGCGGCATGATTTTGAAGTTGCCCGAAGCAGTACGGAATACGGGGTCTATGGCTTGCGTTCTGAATATAATTTTACAGGAAACAATGAAAGCGGACTTTCTCTTACCGGGTCGGGCAGGTATTTCTACCAAGAAAGATATGAATATATAGATGATAGCTTCTTTATGTTCTATCCCAAAGAGTTGTATGATGGGACCGTGGTTAGTAGTCAAAATATTTCGCGTGATTCAGACGGGTCTGCGCTTTCTGTGGAGTCCAAACTTAACGCCCTTTCCGTCCGTTGTGTCAAATTAAAATAAATTTCAACAAAGACATCCAAGATGAAAAACAAGTCTAAGAAATCTTCCAAAAAAAACTCGCAGAGAAATTTCAATATTGAACCCCTTGAACCGCGCCTACTCATGGCTGCCGTCGAATAATCATTCCACATTCCACATTTCACACTTCACATTTCACACTGAAATCGCGTTAGGGGGCGTCGCACCGCCACGCGATGGCGAGACTTGCGATAGATCCTTCGACTTCACGCCTTGCGGCGTTCCGCTCAGGATGACACATCGCAAGGCTCGATGAGCCTTGCGTGCAAGGCGAGCAGCACCCGCCCCGGCCCCTGGCCGGGGAACGCCCAAGGGAAAAATTTCAAATATGTTTGAAATTTTTGCTAAAATTGTATATATTTTAAGATATGGTTGAAATTATTGACTCCATATCCAAATATAACCTGTGGGGCGGAAATAGCCCGTTTTTGGGCTTTAATCGGCATATTTACCAGGAAAAAGTCCTAAAAAGCGTGGGGAACAGCCTCGTCAAGGTCGTTGTCGGGCAGCGTCGTGTCGGAAAGAGTTTCGTTTTGCGGCAGGTCTTGTCGCAAATCGTTGCAGGCGGGGTTCCCGCCGAGAACACCCTATACATCAACAAGGAATTCCTTGAATTTTCTGCCATAAAATCCGCAGAGGACTTGCAGTCCCTTTATGCCGCTTACAGGAGCCGGTTTTCGCCCCAAGGCAAGACATATCTTTTCATTGACGAAATCCAGTATATCGATGGATGGGAAAGATTTGTGAACGCCCGTTCGCAGGATTTTGCCGAGCCTTGCGAAGTATTTATAAGCGGGTCCAATTCGGATATTCTCTCCGGGGAACTCTCGACCATGCTTTCGGGCCGATATGTCCGGTTTGAAGTTTTTCCCTACAGTTTTGACGAGTTTTGCGAGTTGACCGGCAAGCCGCAGGATGCGTCGTCTTTTACGGATTATGTCCAGCATGGGGCCCTGCCCGAATTGTTCAACCTTGATTCGGAGGAAATGCGACGGAATTATGTCGAGAGTCTGAAGGATTCCGTGATGCTTCGCGATGTCGTGCAGCGTTACAGAATCAAGGACGCTACCCTGCTGAACGATCTTTTCGTCTTTCTTTCGAATAATGCCTCGAACTTGATTTCTTTCACGAATGTGGTCAAGAGCCTTAAGGGGCAAGGGCGGAAAACAAATTACGAGACTGTCTCGACCTATGCGGGGTATTTGGAAAACGCCTTCTTGATACATTCCTGTCCGCGCTTCAACATTCGTGGCAAGGATTCGCTGTCCGGTCCTGCCAAATACTACATGAACGATTTTTCGTTCCACAATTACCTGTATGCGGGTTTTGGGTATGGAATGGGTTATCTTTTTGAAAATGCCATTTATCTGGAACTTCGCAGGCGTGGCTACGATGTATATGTCGGGGAATTGGATGGGAGCGAGGTCGATTTTGTCGCAATCAGGAACGACGCGCGCATTTACATCCAGGCTGCCTATAAGATGGACGGCGAGTCGACCATTGCAAGAGAATACGCTCCGCTGGAAAAAATCAGGGACAGTTATCCAAAATTTGTTGTGTCGTTGGATGAGTTCCGGCTGCCATCGAATAACGGAATTTTGCATGTCCGCCCTTGGGAAATACCTTGATTCCCTTGTTCTGTTGTAAGCGGCTCGATGAGCCGACCCCGGATCAGGTCCGGGGTGACGAGAGGCGAGCAGCACCCGCCCCGGCCCCAGGCCGGGGAACGCCCAAGGAAGGGCTTAATCCGTTGGGGGCTAATCCATGCCAAGAAGCCATCTTGAGACATCGACGATTCTGATTCCTTCGTACT
>NZ_FQWR01000032.1:0-28479 GCF_900129735.1 Fibrobacter sp. UWCM
TGAAACGGGAACTGGAAAAGAGCAGAAAGAAAGGAAATGTAGCCTAAATCTGATGTTGGAACAAACTATTTTTGCGAAAAACCCTTGACACTACCGAATTCTCAGCAAAATCCAGAATATTATCCGGATGAAACAGTGGAAAATATTTTTGCTTTATCCTAAAAAATGCTACGTTATTGCAGTTTTATGATTGGAAAATGTTAAAAAAGGAGGTTTAGAAATGTCCAAAGGCGTCATTTATGTTATGACTACAGCGGTTTCCGGGTTGATAAAAATCGGCAAGACTAGAACTGATCAGTTTGAAAATAGAATGCGTCAGCTAGAAAGTAATGGCTACTCAAATGTCGTTGCTTTAAAGCGTTGCTTTGCTATCGAAGTGGATGATTATGATGAAAAGGAAACATTGCTGCATGAAATATTCAGCAAAAGCCAAGTAGGTGATAGTGAGCTGTTTGCATTAAATAAAGAATTAGTAATCCGTTTGCTTAGCTCATTTGAAGGCTCTCAAATTTTCCCCAGGCAAGAGAAGAAGGATTCATTTGAGCAAGCTGAAATAGCAAGCCAAGAAGGACTTGAGGGTCAATATTTTCATAATGATAAAAATGGAAGTGTTGTTGCTGTTTTAAAGATGGTTGGAGATAGATATATCTTGTGTGCCAAAAGTATTCTTGCTCAAAACTATGATGGAATTAATCCTCCGGGATGGCGTAAAATCCGCGAATCCTTGAAATTGTCAAAAGGTGGCATACTTTCCAAAGATCTCGAATGTTCTTCTCCTTCCATGGCGGCTGCTTTAGTTGCAGGTGGTGCTCGCAGTGGATTCTCTTTTTGGAAGAATAAGGAAGGGAAGACTATGAAGGATTTGATTAAATAGCATGAATTGCTGAAATGTTGTAGTGGTAATAAAGACACGCGCGTATGATCGACAAAGAACCTGAAAACATCGTATCAAAAGAATTGGCTTCTAAAGAAGATTTATTGGGCTATGAAGCGGAGGAGCAAACCGCCCATTATTTAAAACGCAAGTTTTTTGACCATCCTGAAATTCATGTCCTTAACACCGTTCGGTTTAAATGCCTGACGGACGATGGCGACTATACTCAAATAGACCATCTTGTTATTACGCCTTATTGCTTCATTGTTATAGAAACAAAGAGTTGGACTGGCGGGATGAAATATGATGAAGATGGAAATTGTTGGTATCTGTCAAAAGAAGATTACGAATGGCATACGAGTAAAGAAAGTCCTATATATCAGGCAAAAATTCAGTCTGAAGCATTAAGAAAGGTTTTGCAGAATAATAAAGAAACTCTAAGAAAGAAATTTCTCTTTCTTCAAGGAGGATTTCAGAATTATCCTGTCCATTATTTAGTTGCGTTGTATGGCGAATCTAATGTGGTAAAGCCTGACAAACCGTGTAAATTTGACGGAACGGTCCTTAAATCCGAAGTTATTCCTGATAAGGTTCTTGAAATTTATGAGAACTATAAAAAAACGGACACGGTAAAGAATTTTGTAAAAGACGCCATCCTGAAAAATGATTCTCTTTGGTTGTTGCCGGAAGAAGATATAGTAAAGACTATAGCTTTTTTAAAAGACATTCACCGTCCGCAGTATTTTTATAGAAAAATCGAGGAAGAACAGGCAAACTGTAAATGTGGAAACGTTCTTTCGTTTGAAAAGAATAGGGAAACTAAGAAATGGGAAGCTATTTGCAAATCCTGTGGAATGGTCAAACCGTTTTCGTTTAAATGCAAAAAATGCCGCAGGCCCCTAGAATTGTTCGAAACAGGATGGCCCAGAAGGCAACTTGTATTTTGCCGATATTGTGACGAATACCGAATAGTGAAATAAGTCTAATTAAACGGCCTGAAAAGCTTAAATTCTCGTCTAAATAGCAATCCTACAGATGAAACTTAGACGAACTTTAGGCGAAAATTGGCAAAATTAAGCAAAAAACGGCGATTTCTTAGACGAGGATGCGTAATTTTTTTAGGAAAAACGCCGGTTTGACATTTTGTGACATCTGGTTGTGAGTATATTTAACTAGAATGGATTCCTCTAGATAAAAAGGACGTATGAAAAAGAATATCTTAGATTTTATTGATTCTGGACGCGAAAACGGTTTGCTTCTCGTTGATCCGAATACCGGAAGTGGCAAAACGTTTTGGTCTTGCCAGGCAATTCACGATTATGCTCGGAATCCCAATAACAAAAAGAAAATCTTTTTCACGACGACTCTCTTAAAAAATCTACCAGAAGATGAACTTAAAAAAGCGTACAATAATGAAGTTCTTTACAAAAAGGAAGTCTTGGTTATAAAGTCCAATGTTGATTTCGTCAAGGAAAATATCACCAGGGTGAAAGTTCCCGAAGAATTCCAAGGAGACGAATATCAGGCTCTATACCATTTAGTTGAAGCGTGTACCGAGCCGAATTATGGTAAAACGCCTGGGATTTACAGAGAGGAAATGGATAAGCGACTCTCTGAAGCGGAAGTTGTTTTTAGAAAATATTTGAGGAAAATCATTACCACACAAATGAAGGGCTCGGAGCAAGAAAAAAAGGATAACATTCGACATAATTCAAAATATCGGTGGATTGGTGAAATCTATCCAACAGTTTTCACTGATGATTTCAAGATTTATCTTTTGTCAATTAGTAAGTTCTTGCGTCGAAACGATACGCTGGTTAAACCCTCATATCCGTTTATTTCAGCGGATGTTTTAAAGAACTCAATTGTTTTTATTGATGAGTTTGACGCATCTAAAGATACCATTCAAGAATTTATCATAGAAAAGGCTGTTGAGTCTCAAAATGACTACCTGGACATGGTTAAGGAACTGCATGGGAGAATGCGAGATTACCGCCCTGCCAGTTCCTTTTACGGCCCCTATGAGAAATATGTCGAAAATAAGCCTTATCTTCGCACTCTCAAGACTTTGCAAAAAGAAGTAGAGGGCTTGTATGAAAAGTACGCTCTGTATTTCAATTATAAGACGAATGATGGATTTGATCGTAGTCGTAGTTTCTTGTTTTTTGATGGTGCTTTCCGTAGTTATTTAAGTAACAATAATCATTACATCCGATGCGTCAAAGATGGCGATAATCAGCAGGTTAAGATTTATTACGAAAATAAAGATGTTTACGAAAAAAATCGCGACCTTGACAACGATATCAACATCTATTCTTTGTTGCGTGATGTGACTCATTTCCTGAATGAGTTTGCAAGATTTATTGCCAACTGGGCGGAACGCTATGCGGTTGCAGAAAATATTAAAAGAAAAAATCAGAATGCTGTCTTAGAGTCTTACACGGTAGAGGATGCAGTAGATACTATTTGCGATGCTTACTTCCGCAGCAAACATTTGAACAATATTTTTCATGATTTGATCACATCGTCGTCCATTCGAAATATCCGCGAAGAAGAAACCGTTATCGACGATTTTTCTTTCTTTAATCGAGGGTTCAAGTTCTTTGAATTTGTAGATGGTGACAAACATAATGAAGAAACGAAAATCAATTTTATTCAGATTGATGAAACTCCTGAAAAAATTCTTCTTTTCTTGGCGAAAAACACGAAAGTAATCGGCCTTTCAGCAACTGGACGTATCAATTCGGTTCTTTCTAATTATTCCCAGAAATATTTAAGGAATGAACTTAAGGACTCTTTGCTGACGCTGACGGAAGATACTTACGAATCCTTAAAAAAATCACAAGAGGAAAAATGGTCTCCCTATCAAGATGGCTCAATCAAAGTCAATATTGAATCTGTTGATCGAGGCGAAGAAAATAAATCCATTCAAGAGCGTTTAAAGCAAATAACACAAAACAAAGATCTTGAGCGAAACTTCTCCAGAATGTTGGAAAATCTGGATATACAGCAAAGCAATAAAGAATATTATCAAAAACGTTACTGCAACGTCTTCGCTGTATTGAAGAATTTCATAGACAATGAGAATGTTGAGTCACTTCTTTGCTTGAATATGGCGCTTCCCAAACGAAACCTTGCAACATTTGATTTAGGGGTATTTGAAAGATTTGTAGAGCAGTATTGCAAGATTTATGGGAAAAGTAGCCCTAAAATCAAGGTCTTAAAAAGTGGTAACGATTTTGAAGACGAAAAGGATTCGCTTTTAAAGGAACTTGCCAATGGTGAAAAGGTCTTTGTTTTTTCAGCTTATAAAACTATTGGTGCCGGTCAGAATCTACAGTATAAAATTCCGCAAAGAGATATAGATAGCGAATCTATTGTTCGAATTGGTCGCAAACAAGACGTAAAGGATTTTGACGCGATTTACTTAGGTGATGTCACGAATGTCGTTACAAATATTAACGATGTAAAAAAAATCGGGATGAAGGAACTTCTTGAATTCCTATTTGAAATCAAGTATCTTTACGAAAATAACGAAATTAGTCCCCGTGATTTGAATCAGCTTGTTCAGGCGGGCTTTAAAGCTTATACGAATAAGAATGATTACAATGCACCAATGGAAGTCGTGAGACATTCTGCAAGTGTAAGACGCAAAATGACTCGTGATGTCATTCAGGCTGTTGGAAGACTTTGTCGCACCAACAATAAAAAAAAGGATATCTTCATTTACACAAATAACGCTCTGCTTGCAACATTGGATGTTGCGAGTGTACGAGTAGATTTGATGAATCCGGAATTAAAAAAACTTTTTGAAATTGCGGCAAATTTTGCACAATCGCTTCCGGAAGAAAAATCTTTAGTAGAAAATGAAGCGAACCGTAAGTCTGAAAGTGCTAATTCCTACATTCAGGGCATGCTGCGCCACGATTGGACTCTTAAAAGCATGCGTCTTTGGACAGAATTACGAGAATGCACACTTAGACATCCTACGGCACCAAGTAACTTGGCTGAAAAAGATCATATCTTGGGCGACTTCTATATTCAAAATTTTGAAAATAGATCCAATTACTATTATGCACAGAAAGGCGATTTTTCAGGAATAATTGTCAATCTGATTAAGGATCGTTCCGATTTTGAGAAGGGACTTGATGAAGAATACGCTCGAAATATTGGCCATGTGAGCGAAAAATCTGCAAGATTGCAGCAATTCTTCTTATATAGCGGAATGAAGAAACATTTTGAAAAAATGCACTATGCTACGGAATTCGGAAAAGATGATTTAATTCTTTCTCCTGTTCTATTCAATAACATTTATAAGGGTGCTCTTGGAGAAATCGCAGGAAGATTCATTCTTGAACAAGAATTGAATTTGACATTGAAGGAAATTGAAGATCCTGCAAATTTTGAATTTTTTGATTTTATGCTCATCGATGGGGTGTATGTAGATTTCAAACATTGGAAAAGAACGGTTGCAAAGAGTACAGAACGATTCCATTCTGAAATTGAAAAGAAGTTGAATACGATTGGAGCTAAAAAAGCTTATGTGATTAACATTATAAAAGAAGGCGAATTGGTAATATCGTCTGATAAAGATGGCAAAATCATAGAGATTCCCTGGCTTATTGATGAGAAGGGGATGCCGAATGAATCTGCAATCAAGATGCTTATAGAAGAGGTCCACAATGGCAAATAATCTTGACGGAAATAAATTTCCGATTTACACGAATAATATTAAGGTTGAAATTGACCGCAAGAAGGTAGATGAAAAATTTGTCGTGTACCAGATTGCAACAAAGGATCTCTTTTTGAAAGAGAATGTTTTAGACTTGCCTGCTGAACAATTTAAGGCACAATCCGTCGCATATTATCAAAAAACACGATGGTTTGCCATGTTTAATAAGGGTAATGTCAACTTTGACATGTTTAAACAAGAAATTCAGGCAAAGGACGATTCTGCGGTCGCAAATGAGGTGGACCTTTTTTGTCAAGATGAAACCTCCAAAGAAGGAATTAAGGATGTTGAACTTGCACAGTTGCTGGTGAATTCGCTTAAGAATCGTTCAAGCGATATATTTGCATATAATAACATTACTGGTAAATTGTATTATTCACCTGTCATTAAACCAAATGCAAAAACAATTGAGTTCCTGAGAATTCGTTTTTTTACTGTTTTGAATTCAACTTTTTTGGAAGCCAATACCGAAACCTTTTCCGAAGTCAATGCGTTAAAAAAATACGGCAAACGAAATGTTAAACCGAAGTTTCTTTTTGATGAAGAGACTGGAGAGTTTCGTCGAAAACTTCATGCTGATTTAAAGAAAGGTCAATATTTCTTCGACCTGGGTGCTCTAAGTAAAAAGGGACCAAGAAAAAAGTTTTTGGATTTTTTGTCAAGAGATAACTATAGAAAGTCAAAGGCAGGAATTATTGCAACGTTCCTTAAAGATGTGAAAGAGAATCTTTCCGATTTCATCACTATTGAACAGATTCCATTTATGGATTATGAAAATTGTGAACAGAAACGAATTAATTACGAAAACTATGATTATGGAACTTTTGTAAATAAGAATGGAATTTGTGTCGTAAATACAATTCCAAATAGAACCGATGCGAAGGAAATGCAATCGCGGATTGTGAATTTTTTGAAGTCTGAATATGGTGTGGAATCTGTTCCAGATAATCGTGAAAAAGGAAAATACATCATTGAAATTATTCACGATAAAGAATCTGGTGAGTATGCGACTGCAGAAGAGGCCGCTTCACCAAATCTTTTTAACGAGTTCAACAAGCCTCAAGATCAGCACAATCTTTTTTCTGAAAACGAAATTATTCAACATATCACGGTAGAAAACTCTGCTGAAAAGGTCAATTCTGATACACTAAAGGATGTAATGCGCAATATAGTGCAAGAACTCATTATTAAAGGTGATGTTGTTAATCGTCAGATTACACTTGTGAATTGGAATGAACCAAAGGAATGGACGTTTGTAAAATGTGGAAAAGGGAAATGGAATGAGGCAAAGCGGTGCAATAGTTTTCGCTATTATAAAATGAAAATTTGTACTGATGGAAAATTAAATTTTGATGTTTTTGACAACCGGAAATATCCAGAAAATGATGAGTGGAATGTATTGGATCGAATCTTTGGATATTACAACAAAGGCTTTAAGAACCAATCTTCGGGCGTTGAATGTATCGTATACAACGACATAAACAACATAAATGTCATCTATAAAACTAAGCAATTCACTTTGCTTGATGTTGAAGAACTTTTAAGGACGCTTTCTCTGTCTGATAGTGAAAATAAAATTGAAAAGAACCGTCTTGAAAATTATCTGGATGATTTTATTGAAATACACGAAAATTTGACTGATAAACAGCAGAGTGAACTGAATGACCTAAGGGAAAATATTCATAACTCGTTTGATAAGGAACTCTCATACAAAGATGTCTTGAACATGTATGATTCCGAGGGCAAAAAACATTCGCTAATTAAGAAGAAAATTATAAGTGATTTTGTTTACTGGCTTTATGACGCTTCTTCTGAAGATGGAAACCCTATTCTTTTGCACGGTCAAATGAAAAGCGGGGATAATCTCTATAAAAATTTCAATTCATTCCTTGGAATAAAGTCAATAACACTTGATGGTCAATTCAAGTATTTCGTTGGAAAGAAAAAGGAGGCGTTGCAGAGTAATCTTCCTACGTCCTGCGTTATTCGTGATGTGATTCCATGGAACAAGAATGGCGTAAATAATGGAGGCCCAATATTCTTTAATGAACTTGAACATATGCTATCTGTAGAATTTGTAAGAAACGGACAATACACCGTTATTCCATTCCCGATGAAGTATTTAAATGAATACGTTCGCTTTTGCGAAAAAGACGAAGACTTTGGAGAAGATTGATAAGGAAGTTTATCTTGTTAGCAACCCATTTATATAAGCATTCCCAGAATTGTCGAATGCGAATCCCCGTCAATGGTTGCTGCGTTCGTTGCCGGAGGCGCCCGAAACGGCCTCACCTTCTGGAAAAATAAGGACCGGAAGGAATTGAAAAGCCTCGGAAAATAGTTGCATTTTGTCACTTTGTGTCAAGTGGATGGAGTTATATTTAGGTAGAATAGGAATCCCATGGACTAGAGGAAAACAATGAAACTCTACACTGCACAAGAACTCTATAAACAGTTGTCCGAATCCGATGAATGCGTGTGGATTGAGGCCAAGGGCGAAAGTGATTCGGCTCAGTCGTTGATGGAGTCTGTCTGTTCGTTTAGCAACGAACCTGGGCTTGGCGGTGGGTATATTCTTTTAGGGATTGGTGAAGATACCAAGGCGCTCGACAATCGTTTTTGGATTGAGGGAGTTGAAAATCCAGATAAGGCTCAGTTGGATATTTCTACGCGGTGCGCGAGCATGTTCAATTTGTCGGTGCGTCCGCGAATCGATGTGGAAAAGCTTGATGGCAAGAATGTGCTGAAAATTTTCGTGCCGGAACTCCCAAGTCAACAAAAACCTCTGTATTTCAAGAGCGTGGGTTTACCGCAAGGTGCATGGCGACGAATCGGGTCAAGCGACCAACGATGCACAGAAGAAGACTTGTATGCCTTTTATCAAGATAATACGAGTTTCGATTCTTCTGTTGTCAAGAATACAGGTTTTGATGATGTTGATTTGGATGCCGTCAAGTATTACCGCAGATGTCGCAAAGAGGTTAATCCCAAGGCGGAAGAACTCAACTATAGTGACAGGGAACTTTTGGAATCGTTGGAATGCCTGACGCAAGATGGTAACCTTACATTTGCGGGTGTAATGCTTTTTGGAACGAAGCGTGTTATTCGGCGGTTTTACCCGTTGATGCGGACGGACTATATTCGCGTACGCGGAAATGAGTGGGTTGAAAATGTCGATGAACGTTTTTCTGCGATTGAGTTCATGGGGCCGCTCATGCTTCAGATTGACAGGATGATTGATGCGGTCCTGTCGGATTTGCCTCAAAATTTTTCGCTGAAAGAAGGGCAGATCCACGCGACGACAAAACCCGATTTGCCGGAACGCGTGATAAGGGAGGCTATCGTAAATGCCGTTATGCATCGTTCGTATCGGCATAACCGTCCGACTCAAATTATCCGCTACAATAATCGCATCGAAATAATCAATTCGGGGTATTCTCTGAAGGCGCAAGAAGAAATTGGAACCGCTGGGAGCGATACACGAAATCAGTTGATTGCCTCGATTCTCCATGAGACAAACCTTGCGGAATTCAAGGGAACGGGGATTCGTACCATGCGTCGCTTGATGACCGGGGCGGGACTTTCAATGCCCACGTTTGAGTCTGACAGAACAAAGGATACTTTCACGATTCGGTTGCTCTTGCACAAGTTCTTTGACGAAGGTGACGTGGCTTGGCTTAGCGGCTTTGGCGAAAATCTTACGCAGGGTCAGCGTTCGGCCTTGATTTTTGCCCGTGAAGTTGGTGCAGTTGATACGTTGACTTATATGCAGATTGTCGGTGAAAAACGGAAATTGGCTGATTCAAACCTTGATTTTCTTAAAAAAATGGGCGTTTTGAAGCAAAAGGGCAAAACGGTTGACTCGGTGTATTATGTGCTGAATTCGGATTTTGACGTGATCACCCCCCAAGTCACCCCCCAAGTCACCCCCCAAGTCGCCCCCCAAGATGATATACAAACTAAATGCAATGAACTGGTCTTGTTCTGTAGAATCCCTCGGTCTAAAAAGGAGATGATGGCATTCTTGAAGTTGTCTGACCGAAAGAGTTTTGATAAATTGTACCTCAAGCCATTGCTTAACAAAAGAATACGTTATACTGTTCCGGATAAGCCGAATAGCCGGATCCAGAAATATGTGGCGATTGGTGAGAGTTAGATAAAACAGTCCCCAACGGAGCAAATAAAAACAGAACATATTCTTTGAAGACTTGATGCCGGCAAAAACCATGCAACCCCTAAAACTTGAAGATCTTACCGCCCAGTTCGACAGCATCGTCCGCAGGTACCGCGACGGTGGCCTTATCGCTTACCGCGATGCGGGCGAACTGCTCAAGTACGAAGGCAGCCTCCCGGAAGTCAACCGGCTGAAAATATCTTGGCTGTCGCGATTCAAGAATCGCTCTGCCATGAGAGACGAACTGGAAAAAATTTAGTCTTGATGTGTCATTCCGTAGAAAGGAATGGTGCGCTTTTGCTTTATTTGGTTTTGTCGAAACAGATCATTTTGCCGACGTCGGCAAAATGTTTATGTCATTAAAAATAGGGATTTTTGCTAAAATTGGAAAAATGGGCAAAAATGTCGTAAAAATAGTTGGAAAAACGGACAAAATTAGTTGTTTTAAGGTTGGATAAACGGAAAAACTGATGATTCAACGTAAAATCGACAACTGGAGTCTCGCGGATTTTATGGAGAAGGTAGAAACTATATGAAATTTTTAGCAGTATTCTTTTTGGCTCTTTCGTTGGTGGCGACAAGTTCTTTTGCTGTGTCGCTGAACCCTCCGCTGGTTCTATCGGTGCAGGAATATGAAGGGACTATGTCCTCTGACGATTTTGACTATAATGAAAGATCGGAGGCTGATTTCAGTTTCTTTAAACCCTTTGTGGGTGTGATTTCGTTTATGCTTGTTATTTTCGGTTTTTCTTGGGGTGTGCTAGGAGCGAAGGAACTCAAGGACGGGGGTGATGGTGGAGGTGCTATGCTTGGTGAAGGCTTGGGCATAACTGCTTTAGGGGGCCTGGGCCTATACTGGGCATTTTGAAAAAAATGCAGCGGAACGCTGCACTATCTATTTTGAAACGTTTTCGACGTAAAGAATTAGATTGTAAAGCCGTGTATCTGCTTTGGACGATTCCATTGAACAATGTTCAATTTGTGTGAAGTAGGTTGAATCGGTTGTGTAGTATGTTAAAGGAATTGCGTCTAACTCTTCGTTGTTGGAAATCGGCTTTATTATATAGCGGTCATTGATAGTGCCGTTCTTGTCTCGGTATGGGAAAAACATCGCTTTCAAGTCATGTGGCTTTTTGGAAATGTGAATGGTTTCGTACATTTGATATTCTTGGTCGGCATCTGTTTTCTTGTAGATGTTGTATTCAAAATACAAACTGTCATTATTGATGCCTATAGCGTTGTGAATGCCTTCATAATGTGCTGTGTCGTCAACGGCAAGGAAAATACAAGCTTCGGGGGCTGAAGTTGCTTTTTGGGAAATGCTGGGTAGTGCATGATAGCCTTTTGCCGTTGCACAACCGCATATTGATAAGGTGATAATGCCTAAGATTGTAACTGCCCAGTAGCGGGTTCTTTTCATATTTTCCTCCAGAGATGACGTGTTGAGGGGCTTGGATAACTCTAATTATACATTATTCCGTATGTTGGCAGATTTCTTATAATGCATTTTTCTACATTTTTCCCAAAAGATAAGGACTCGCTTATGAATATTCTCGTCGTTGGTAGCGGTGGTCGCGAACATGCCATCGCTCTTGCAGTCAAGAAGTCGCCGCTGTGCGACACTCTCGTGTGCGCTCCGGGCAACCCGGGCATGGCTAACCTCGGCAAGTGCGTGCCGGTCGATGTGGCCGACCCGAAGGCGATCGCCGACCTCGCGGTTGCCGAAAAGATTGACCTCGCGGTCATCGGCCCCGAAATTCCGCTGGTCGCTGGCGTGGTGGATGAATTCCGCCGTCGCGGGCTGCGCGCTTTCGGCCCGACTGCGGCTGCTGCCGCGCTCGAAGGCTCCAAGGCTTTCAGCAAGGATATTATGAAGAAGTACAACGTGCCGACGGCAGCCTTCGAGACCTTCACCGATCTCGCCTCCGCCAAGAAGTTCCTCGCCTGCCACCCGGCTCCGATCGTGGTGAAGGCGTCGGGCCTCGCTGCGGGCAAGGGCGCTATCGTCTGCATGACCGATAAGGAAGCCAACGACGCCGTCGAAGAAATGCTCGGCGACAAGGCGGTCTTCGGCGAATCCGGCAAGACGGTCGTGATTGAAGAATTCATGGACGGCGAAGAAGCCTCCATCTTCGTGGTTTGCGACGGCAAGGACTACGTGATTCTCTCTTCGGCCCAGGACCACAAGCGCGTCTTTGATGACGACAAGGGTCCGAATACTGGCGGAATGGGCGCTTACAGCCCGGCTCCGGTGGTGACGGACGCTCTCCTCGACGAAGTGAAGAAGACGATTATCGAACCGACCCTCAAGGGCATGGCCGCCGAAGGCAAGCCTTACACGGGCGTGCTCTACGTGGGCATCATGGTGACTGCGAAGGGGCCGAAAGTGGTGGAATACAACTGCCGCCTCGGCGACCCCGAATGCCAGATTGTGCTCCCGCTCTACGACGGCGATGTGCTCGCACTGTTCGACGCTGCCGAAAAGGGCGAACTCGCGAAACTCGGTGCCCCGAAGGCTCCGAAGGGCAGCTCCGCAATCGTGGTGCTTGCAAGCGCCGGTTATCCGGGCTCTTACGAAAAGGGCAAGGTCGTCACGGGTATCGAAGAAGCCGAAAAGAACGGTGCCCAGGTGCTCCATGCCGGTACCAAGATGGTGGACGGCAAGCTGGTGACTAACGGTGGCCGCGTGTTCGGCGTGGTGGGCCATGGCGAAACGCTCCAGGCCGCTCTCGACATCGCGTACGAAGCCGCCGAAAAGGTTCAGTTCGAAGGCAAGTTCTACCGCAAGGACATCGGCAAGAAGGGACTCGCGAGACTGGCGAAGATTGCGAAATAAGAGGTATTACTAATGGATTTAAAAGAAAATGCAAAGGTCGGTATCGTTGCGGGTAGCAAGTCCGACCAGGAAACTGTAGACAAGATCACCGCGGTGCTCGACAGCTTCGGCATCGTGTGGGAATTCAACATTCTCTCCGCGCACCGCACCCCGAACGCCACCGCGAAGTATGCTCGCGAAGCCGCCGGGCGAGGCCTCCAGGTCCTTATCGGTGTCGCTGGCCTCGCTGCAGCCCTCCCGGGCGTGCTCGCAGGGCACACCATCCTTCCCGTTATCGGTCTGCCCTGCGCCGGCGGCCCGCTCAACGGCGTCGATGCCCTGCACTCTATCGTGCAGATGCCCCCGGGAATCCCGGTGGCAACGGTCGGCATCGGCAACGGCAAGAATGCCGGTTACCTCGCCGCCCACATCGTCGCCATCGCAGACCCGGCTGTCCGCGAGAAGCTCGTCGCCTACCGCAAGAGCCTCGGAGATATTGAAGGGTAACACAATGTGGAATGTGTAATGTGAAATGTGGAATTAGATATTTCGCATCACACATCACACATTACACACCTCACATTCTTTTATGCTCTATCGTCTATTGTCTATCGTCTTTCTCGTTGCGTTCCTCGTGACGGCGTCTTTCGCCGGCGAACCGAACCTGCCGGAGGTCCAGGCCCCGTGGATGAAGGGCGAACGTTTGACCTTCAGTCTCGGTTGGGGCCCGATTACCGCGGGCACGGCGACCCTCGAGGTGAAGCCGCTCCCCGGAGGCAAGACGGAGTTCCTATCGTTCGCGCAGGGCAACAGCGCCATCACGCGCATCTACCCCGTGTACGATACGGTCTATACCCGCGTGCGCAACAAGGGACTCATGACGGAGGTTTTCCGCAAGAACCTCCACGAGGGCACGTTCCACAATACTTCCGTCATCCGGTTCGACCGCAAGGGCGAGAAGGCGTGGCTCTCCGACACGGTGTTTACCGACATGAAGACCCGCAAGGTCAAGCGCTCCGCCGATACCGCGGTCGCTATCCAGGGCATGGAACACAGCATCATGTCGGCGTTCTACTACGTGCGGACGATGCCCCTGACCGTCGGGGACACATCGCGCTTTTCGGCGGTGAGCGGCAAGAAGCGTTACGAACTGAAGGTGCTGGTCCACGGGCGCGAGTCGCTCAAGACATCCATCGGCACGGTGAACACGGTCAAGGTGGAACCCGTGCTCGACGGTGACGGCATCTTCAATTCCAATGGCCGCATCTTCATCTGGCTCACGGACGACGACCGCCGGATTCCGGTGCTCATGGAGTGCGAAATCGCTCTCGGGAGCATCAAGGCGAAGCTCATCAAGGCGGAATAGGGGCGTTTTTGGTTGATTTTCTGCAAGTTTAAGCAACTTTTACAAGGTTTGGCGTGAATAAAAACCGGATAATAAGTTATATTCCAAAAGTGATTCTATAATCAGAGGCTTTTAATGTTTAAGAAACTGTGTTTGACTCTGTGTCTTTCCGCGTTCCTTGCCTGGGCGCAGGATGACGATGAATTTGATGATAGCGACTTTGAGTCGGCTCCCGCTGCTGCATCCGAAGAGGGTGGTTCGGGTGCTGCCATGGCGTCTGACGACGACAGCGACTTTGAAGATGCTGAAGGCCCTTCCCTCACTGCTGCGCAGAAGCAGGACATGGAAGCCCGCAAGAAGTTCGAAGAGGAACAGCGCCAGGACGAATACGCGAACTCGCTCCGCCGTCGTAACTGGCTCAAGGACCGCTTGGTTTTCCAGGTCGGTATGGGTTCCCGCTACCCGTTCATGGGTGAAACCGGTATGGGCATGGGCTTCGGTATCGGTGCCGAATACATTACCCGTTGGGGACTTGCTCTCTATGGTTCGGGCGGTATGCTTTTCAAGGGTGACGACAACGACTTCGAGGGCATTGAACTCGAAGGTGGTTACGGCTACAAGGTGGGTCTCAACTACTACCTGTTCCCCAAGAACCCGCTTCACCTGGGTGTTTCCGCCTCCTACGGTACGGTCTACTTCGACCACAGCGTGGAACCGGATGCCGATGGCGTTCGCCCGATTATCACGGTCAACGGTTTCCAGTTCGATGTCCTGATTACCTACCTCACGAACGAATGGTACTACCTGCAGTTCTCCGTGGGTATGTACTACGCTCCGGAACTCGCGAAGGATACTCCGGAAGAAAACCCGAGCCTGCGCTACCAGTCTGCGGGTAGTTCGAAGATTATCTCCTCCGTCGTTAACGAGGACGGTATGAACAAGACGGGTATCGTGTTCGGCATTGCCATCGGTTATGCCCTGCCGGAATTTTTCCCGGACGATACCGAAAAGCGTCGCCGCCAGCGCGAGAAGGAACGCGAACGCGCTTCCCGCCGTTAATCGTGGCATGAAACCGGATTTTCAAGGGACCGCACTCGCGGCCCTTTTTTATTGCTATTTTTTCACTCACTATGGCTACAATCCCTACACGTAAAGACAATCTCGTCATTGAAAACATCCGCCCCCAGATCGAAGGTGGGCGTTTTATGCTCAAGCGTGAACCGGGCGATACCGTCACGCTCACCGCGGACATTTTCCGCCACAGTCACGAAAAGTACGACGCCGCGATTTTCTACCGCCACGTGAGCAAGAAGAAGTGGGATAAGGCTCCCATGCACTTCGTGGACAACGACCAGTGGGAAGGCTCCTTCATGGTCAACAACATCGGCTACTACGAATACAAGATTTGCGCGTGGACAATCGCCCCGAAAGACGTGCCGACCGAAAGCCCGGTGATGATGCTCCGCGTGGACCCGACCTACAGCCGCATCGGCACGTGGTACGAGATGTGGCCCAAGAGCCAGGGCACCGACCCCAAGAAGAGCGCCACCTGGAAGGACTGCGAAAAGCAGCTTGACTACATCGCCGACCTCGGATTCGATACGGTTTACCTGGTGCCCATCCACCCGATTGGCGTCACCAACCGCAAGGGTGCGAACAACGCCCTGCATGCAAAGACCGACAAGAAGGGCAAGCCGATTGAACCGGGATGTCCGTACGCCGTGGGCAACAAGAACGGCGGCCACTACGACGTGGACCCGGAACTCGGCAGCATGAAGGACTTCGAGCATTTCGCGAAGACCGCCCGCAGCAAGGGACTCCGCCTCGCTCTCGACATTGCGCTCAACTGCAGTCCCGACCACCCGTACGTGAAGAGCCATCCGGAATGGTTCTACCACGAACCGGACGGCAGCATCAAGTTTGCGGAAAACCCGCCCAAGAAGTACGAGGACATCTACCCGTTCGACTACTACAACGACAACTACAAGGCCCTCTGGCAGGAAATCGAGAACATTATTTTGTTCTGGGCCGACAAGGGAATCGAGATTTTCCGTATCGATAACCCGCACACCAAGCCGTTCCCGTTCTGGGAATGGCTCATCGCCGACGTGAAGGAAAAGCGCCCGGAACTCGTGTTCCTCGCCGAGGCCTTTACCCGCCCGAAGATGATGCACCGCCTTGCAAAGTCGGGTTTCGACATGAGCTACACGTATTTCGCCTGGCGCAGCGCCAAGTGGGAATTCGAGCAGTACCTCAAGGAACTCACGCAGAGCGACGCGAAGGAATACATGCGCGGAATCTTCTTCCCGACGACTCCGGATATTTTCCCGAAGTACCTCGCGTACAAGGGTCCGAACGCGTTCAAGCAGCGCTATTTCCTCGCGGGTACGCTTTCGAGCCTCACCGGCATGTACAACGGCTACGAGCTGTGCGAAAACATCCCCTCGCCGGTCAAGGAAGAACTTGCCGACAGCGAAAAGTACCAGTACAAGGTCCACAACTGGAAGGGCCCCGGCATCCAGGACTTTGTGCGCCGCGTGAACACCGCCCGCCAGGAACACGTTGCCTTGCAGGAATACGACAACCTGGACTTCCACTACTGTGCCAACGACCAGCTGATGGTCTATTCCAAGAAGTCGGGTGACGACGTTATCTTGTGCGTATGCAACATGGACATGGACAACGCGCAGGAAGGCATGGTGGAACTCGACATGGCAAAGCTCGGGCTTTCGCAGGATTCGTTCTTCTTCCTGAAGGACCTGATTACCGACGAGAGCTTCGTATGGCGCGGCAACAGGAACTTCGTGCGTCTTGACCCCGCGAAGGCGCCCGGCCACCTGCTTGTGCTCAAGAAAATCTAGCGTAAATTTGCGTGTTATTGCGAGGCCCAAGGCCACGTAAAGTAAGCCCGCGTGCCGTTGCGCTCGGGCTTTATTTTATATATTCAAGATATGATTGATATTTACGCACTTGCAAAGAATCCGCTGGTTTTCCAGAAACAGCGCACCATAACCTCGGCATACATCGACGTTTCGGGCAAGATGGGCATCGCGCAGACGGTGCTCATGGTGCAGGACAACTTCACCGAGAATTTCGGCGCCATCAGGCAGGATAACTTCTGTGTTCACGAGAAGGGCGCCTACTGGGTTATCTATAAGGCGAAATTCAAGTTCTTCCAGCGCCCGTTCTGGCGCGACAAGGTGGTTACCACGTCGTTCCCCGCCGATAACGCGCCTATCCGCACATACGAGAATACGGCCATTACCACGCTGGAAGGCGAACCGATTATCCTTGCCGTGCAGGAGGCCTGCTGCCTGGATTTGCAGCGCCACCGCCCCGTGAAACTTTCTGCGGTCGATTTCCCGACGGAAGGTGCCCCGGAGCCGTTCATGGACAGCAAGTTCACGAAGTTCCCGGTGGAACCCGCGGAATACGTGGAGGTTTACCGCCAGAAGGTGCTGCCCCAGCATATCGACATGTCGCACCACATGAACAACATCGAGTACGTAAAGCTCGCGCTGAACGTGTTCTCTTCGGAAGACCTGGAACTCTGCATTCCTTCGATGCTCGAGGTGCACTTTATGGGCGAGACGCACGAGGGTCAGGAAGTGCGCATTTCCCGCGCCGACAAGATGGGTGCGACCTACATGAAGATTGAGGACGATGAAGGCCGCCAGGTCTTCGAAATGAAAATCAAGATGAAGTAATTGACTTGATGATATGAAAAAACTGCACGGCACAAACCATGCAGTTTTTTTTTTGTTTTGTAGGAGTGATTCTAGAACTGGAACGACTTCCCGAGCGATACCGCGAAGGAGGTGTTGGTGTTCGTGTAGACGGTGCCGTGGAATCCGCTCGGGTGGAAATACGAGATTCCGAGCGTCGTGTTCCATTCCTTCACCTTGTCCGCGAAGGTGACGCCGTACTCGATGGCGAGCGAGCCTGCGCTTTCACCGAGGCGCGGGCCGAACCACAGGGAAGCGGTGGGCCTCCAGTCGGCCCTCTCGTCCAGGTTTTCCACGAGCCTTGCGTCTTCCAGGCGTTCGCGCTTGCTTTCGTAATCGCCTCCGCCCTGGTAGAACTGGATACCGCCCGCGGCTCCCAGGAACAGGTGGCTCCCGAGGTTGAATTCTGCACCCGCGACAATGCGTTCCTGCAGGTTCCAGAACGTGTAGTTCTCGTCGCCGTCCTTGGAATCGAGCCAAGCGTTGTAGCCGTCAAAGTTGCAGGGAACGTCGTTGCACCCGAACTGGAGCGTGCCCGCGATTCCTGCGACGCTCGCGTTCACGAACAGCGGGGAAATCGCCCCCGCGGGGTGGAACTCGAAGCTGAGCGCTCCGCCGCCCGCGTTCACCTGCTCCACGTTGAATCCGGATGCCGCGAAGGTCCCGTAGGCGTCGGCAGAAAGGGTAATCTGCTTTTCGCCATCCGGAGTGGATTTCGGCTGGTGGTATGCGGGGAGCGGTGCTGCCCCCATCGACTGCATCTGGGGCGGAATGCACCCGGTCAGCGCGAAGGCGGCGGCGATACCTGCCGCGAGTTTGCTTGCCGCAAGCATGAATGTCTTGTTTGTTCTCATTGTAACGTCCCTTGGCCGGGGTCGCCCCCGGCACTGTACATATGTGTTTTCTGAAAGTTATCTTATTTGATGTTACTCGTCAATAGCCGCTTATTGCAGTTTTATGGCGCGGATGACGCAGGTCTCGTTTGCCCTCAGGGCCTGCAAGGTCAAGCGTGACGCGGAATAGCCGTTACCTGCGGTAACGCGCGTGTTGACGATTTCAGGTAGGGGTAAAACTTTGGTAACAAACGCATTTTGCACCGAGTTGTTACCAAGATTCGCCTTTCCGTGCGAATTTGTACCGAAATAGATCTCGCTGTTCTGGCAGGTGCCGCCCAGGTACTCGACGCTCAGTTCCTTGTAGTTGTCAAACGAGAACGTCCCGCCGAAATCAAGATGGATGCCCGCGTAGCGTTCCTTGAAGGTAAATGTCGTTGCGTCGACGTTCAGGACCTTGCCGGTCTCGATGCCGGTAGATTCGTTCCAGTTCACGAGCGGGTAGATTGCCGGGAACATGTCGGCGCCCCTGATTGCCGCAGGCTTTTCGCCAAACACCCTGGCCGAGGTAATCAGCCTTGCGTTCCTGAGGGTAACATCGCCCCCGTTGCTGTTGAGCACCAGGCGGAACCAGCGGTACTTTGCCATCGCGCCCTTTGCGGTAGGCATCTGCCAGCGGATAGCGTGGAAGTTGCCGTCCTGCTTTACATTCAGTTCGTCGAGTTGCACCTGTCCACCGCCGCTCTTGTTCGGCGTCAGCAAAAGTTCCGCCTTCATCCAGTTGCTCTTCGGGTTATTCACCCTGATTTCGACCTCGAAGATCGCCCCCTCGGGTACGTCCTTCGCATTGTCGATGGTCATTACCCGCTGCCAGCCGGAGGGGAGCCGGAACTGTACTTCCTCATCGCTCTCGGTGGCATCGGCGTTGTAGTCGTATCGCATGTAGCCGAACCGCTTTGTCTGCAGAATTCCCCCGTTCGCGATAATCTCGGGCATCTTGGAATTGTCCATGCAGCTTGTAGCGGGCGAGAAGATTCCGGTGAGTTTCGCGTTGCGGAACTGCTTTTGCGTGGTGTCGTAGTCGAGTTTTGCCACCTCGCAGAGCAGGCGCCACACGTCGGTCTGCATTCCCTTGAGCACGGTGCTGTCAATCTTGCCGTCCGAATTTACCGGCGGCTCGATATGGCGCCCGCTGATGGGCTCGCCAAACCGCGGGTGGCTTGCATCTACCGCGTACACGGAACCGGCGGTGGACTGTGCTCCGGGCGCCTCGAACGGGAAACCTTCATGCGACTTGCTGAACGCGCAGTCGCTGCGGATGGCGAGGTCGCCGTCGCATTGCAGGTCGATGGCGCTCGCCGTCGGGATAAACGTGCTGCTCGCCTGGTACAGCGTGTCGGCATCCCACACGTTGTCGAACTCGATGGTATACCCGATGTTGGATATGCCTATGGTGAATTTCATGTCGTCGGGAATGGCATCCAGCATGCCTTCGCGGAGCGCCTTGTAGATGGTGCGCGCGAAGGGGTAGGTGCTTCCCTGGATAAAGTCGTGGCTCGCAGTTCCCTTCGGGCCTGCCGTCTTGTTCTGGTCAAGGAATTTGTACACGTGATTGTGCGAGAATTCCTCGCTTTCGGAGGTGCTGGCCATCATGCGGCTTTCTGCCCTGCCCCAAGGTTCGCTGCCCCTCTTTGCGGCCCTGTTGAGGCTGTAGTACGTTTTTGCGTGCTCGGGCGACTTGCCCTTCATTTGCCCCTGCGCGATGAGTACCGCGGGGAACCCCTTGTAGTTTGCCGCCTTGCGGTATTCGCCGAACAGGAACCTGTCCGTGCTCGTCTTTACCTCGTAGGTGCCGTTGCCCGCTTCGGTATCGTAGAGCAGCAGGTCGCGCGCGCCCGGCGAGGTAATGAGGTCGTTGAACGCCTCTGCCGCAGGCACGGCCGCCTTGTTCGCCCAGAAGTCGAGCGTGGAGATGAGCCCGCGGGGCATTACCGCACCCTGGTGGGGCGAATCGAGCGAGGCGTACAGGCGCACGGGAGCGTCGCCCGGCTTGCGCCTGGAATCGTAGAGGTACGATGCGTAGCGCCCGAGGATTCCGCCCTGGCTAATCCCGAGCACGATGAATCCGTCCTCGGTCTTGTTCAAGAAGGGAATGTTCGCATTGCTGTTCAGGTAGCCGAAGAGGTCGGCGAGGAAGGTCGCGTTCGTCTGGAGCGGCGCGCGCACCGTCTCCTGGAACTGAACCAGCACGGGCGTGTAGCCGAGTGCAGTGAGGATTCCCGGAATGCCGAACGCCTCGGTCTCTTCGTGCAGCTGGTCGAGGGTGCGTGCCTCGTCGGTACTCAGGTGGATGCCGTCGATAATGAAGAACGGGCGGCTGAGCGCAATCTTGAAGCGGGCCGACTCGTCGACGACCGGGTCGATGACGCGGAAGCGCACCATCGGGACCGTGTTGGTGGATACCTTCTCGCCAGCGGAATCGTAGCACTTCGAGAATACGGGCGAGGGCGACTTCGAAATGCAATTGCCGGAGGCCTTTTCAAAGAAGTGAAAATCCGTGTGCGTTGCGCTGGCGGTGCCTGCGGAGGCAAGCGCGAAGGCGATTGCAGATGCGATGCGGTAGAGCTTGTTCATGTTACTTTACCTCCAGTTTGAGAGTCTGGTTTACGTTCAGGTTTCCGGAACGCATCTTTACCGTGATTTCTTGCAGGCCCGCCGTGGCGAATTCGATTTCGGTTTCGCTGCCGGGCTGTACCGCGTTGCACTTGCCCGCGGCGCAGATCTCGACGCTCGGGAGCGTGTTGCGGGTAGTTGCCGCGAAGAACGGGTCGTAGGCAACCTTTACCTTCGACGAGCGCACTTCGGTAACGGGGAGGCCGGCGAGCAGCAGGTGGTAATCCTGGAGCCCGTAGTTCACGAGGGTCGAGTCGGTAAAGTACTTGATGGCGTAATCCAGGTCGGCAACGAGCAGCGGGATGCTCCTGTTCCCGCTGGCGGCTGCGATTTCGCCTGCTTCGAGGAAGAGGTTCTTGGGGCTTGCGATTACGCTGTCCTTCAGGCGGTTGCGCTCCACGAGGAACATGCTGTTGTACCAGCCGTCGCGGGACTGCTTTGCGGTAAGCGCCTTCGATTCCTGGAAGCGCACAATCTGGCGGTGTTCCTGCTCGCCGAGCACGAACAGGCTTTGCGTTTTTTGCCGGAGGGCGCTGCGTTCGCCCGCGGTGTACGCGCCTGCGGGGGCGGCCAGCGGGTCACCGCTGAATTCGCGTGCGGGCGAATTCGGCACCACGTCGCGGAAGTAGTAGGGGGTGTTTTCGCCGTCGGTATCCGCCGAGGTGGCGCCGGACCCGCTCCCCGCATTACCCGCAGCGCAGGTGAATTTCACGTTGTCGATAAACAGCGTGGTGTACTGGTATGCGGGTACACCGAACAGCCCGATGCCCACCTTGCTTGCGGTAACGTCGCCCGCGCCGAGCAGGCTTGCCACGGGCACCTCGATTGCCTTCGTGCTGTTTGCCTGCAGGTTGTAGAACGCGACGTTTCCGCTGCCGGAATTGCCGGTAAGCCAGATTCCGAACTTCACGTTCTGCGTCGCGCGTGCCGTAATCTTGAGCGAACCGCCGTTCAGGCGGAGCGGCAGCTTGTCGAACACGAGGTTTCCTGTCCAGTCGGCCTTCGCGCCCTTCTGGCCCGAAAGCCTGATGTAGGGCGGGTTCATGTTGTCGAGGTTTCCCCAGTTCGCGTTCCATTCGGGCGCCTCGGGGAACGTGCGGCCGGTTTCTTCCATCCGCCCGTTTGCGCCGGAGCCGTCGTAGAGTACGGTTTCCTTGCAGTTTTCGGCATGCCCGCAGATAGCTATACACAGCCCTGCGATAGCAATGCCCTTCAGAGTCCTATTCTTCATAGGATAGCTCCCATCGTCGATGTATATAAAGTAAATGGCCCGGGGGCCACAGCCTAAGCCCCGGCAGAAACGTTTCCTATTCGCGTTAATCCGCCGTGCCTCATTGTTGGGTCAAAAAAACTACATAAACAAAAAACTCCTGTAAAGGAGTCTTTCAAAAATTTTTTTTAGAAAAAATGTCGTAATTTGCGATTAATCGCGTGGCTAGGATGATTAATCGGTGATTATCTCGAGTTTTGCTCTGTAGATGTCGCCTTCAACGCCCGTTTCGTAGGTGTATCGCGAGGTGTAGAGCAGGTCAAGGCGCTTCTTGAAGGTCGCGAGCCCGAGCCCGCCCGCGTTTGACTTCGCCTTCCGCGGGTAGTTGGAGTTCTCCGTCTCGAAGGTAATCTTGTTCCCCGCCTGGGTAATCGAGATGTGTGCGAAACTCTTGCCGTCCGGGTTTACGCTGTGCTTGATGGCGTTTTCCACGAGAGGCATGGCGATAAGCGGTGCAATCTGGAAGTTTTCGTCTTCGAGGTTCAGGATGAATTTCAGGTCGTAGCTTTCGTCGAGCCTGAGTTTTTCGAGTTCCGCATATTTCTGCAAGATGTCGATGTCTTCCTTGATGGTTATGGTCGCGTCGCTTGTCTGGTAGAGCATCACGCGCAGGAGTTTCGAGAGTTTCGCCATCGATTCCTCGGCGCGTTTCGGGTCGATGGTGATAAGCGCCGATATGTTGTTCAGCGTGTTGAAGAGGAAATGCGGGCTCAGTTGGTTCTTGAGGAAGTCCAGTTCGTACTGCAGTTCCACGTTCTTCTTTTCGCGCTGCAAGAACGCCTTGAGTGTCTGGCGTAAGATGATGTTGTAGAAAACGCTCGTGACGCAGACAAACGAAACCATCAATGCGAACGAGATGACGGTGCGGATGCTGAAATGCCCCTTGATGGTGGAGAAACAGTACGTCGAGAAGAACTCCGCGATGCCTTCGCCTGCAGAACGGTCGGTCAGGAATAGCGCCACCTCGCGCAGCAGGAGCAGGGCGATAAGCAGGAAACTGTTATAGATAAAGTAACGGACATAGTGCTTTTTGAAGATGCAGCTGCGTACGAGGGCTTTCTGGTTGATGAAGAAGATGAGGGCCGTCGCGAGCAGCGGGAGGTAGAACCCGATAATCTTCCGGGAGCTCATGTCGAGCGAGGTGGTGAATGACGGGTCCAGGATGAACGCGAGCGGGAACAGGATAATGAATATCCAGGCGAGGGCTATGGGCACGAAAGGCGGGAACGGGTAGTTGATGGTCCCTACCTTTTCCTTCAGCACGTCGACGAGGAGTTTTTCGCTGCGCTGGAAACTGGCTTCCTGGATTTCCTCGAACGTTTCTCGCTTGGTTTCGAAGAACTTTGTAACGGTTTTTTTCGTCTTTTTTACGGTCATAAGGTAAAATTAAGTCAAATTTGGGCTTTTTGCACCCCCTCTGTGACAATTTCATGACGAAAATGCAGAAAAAAACGACAGAAAGCCGATTTAACTTTTGCGAAGGGCTTTCCCGATAATGACACAGTAAAGAGGAATCGGAGGTAAATTTGAAGATGTAAAGAGATAGGACACGAACAACGAGGTTCATCATGACTAACAACGCTTACACAACCGCTCGCTCGAATGAAAGGGATGTCTACTTCCAGTACCTGAACGATATTTCCAAGTACCCGCTTCTCTCTCGGGAACAGGAAACGCTTCTGCTGAAGAAGATCAGGCAGGGAAGCCGTGAAGCGATGGATTTGCTCGTGAAGTCGAACCTCCGCTTCGTGGTGAACATCGCCAATCTGTACAAGGGTCAGGGGCTCGACGTGTGCGAGCTCATCAGCGAGGGCAACATGGGCCTCATGGAGGCTGCACGTCGCTTTGACCAGAACCAGAAAATCAAGTTCATCAGCTATGCCGTGTGGTGGGTCCGCCAGAACATCACCCGCGCCATTGCCGAGAAGGGCCGCATGGTCCGCATCAGCGCCGAGAAGGAACTCGTGCTCCGCCGCTTCAACAAGAAGGGTGGCAGGTTCCGCCAGGTGGTGGGCGGTACCTACGTTCTCGATACCGAAAGCCTTGCCGGGGTTTCCAAGTACAAGGGCGACGCCATCGAGAAGGTGCTCATGATGGACAACCGTGCCTCTTCGCTCGATGCTCCCGTGGGCGAATCCGGCGAAATGACCCTTGGCGATACTCTCGCATCCGATACTCCCGCGACGGACAACGTTGCCTGCGATAACGAGCGCAAGGACATCTTCGAGAAGGTGCTCCGCGACAACCTCAGCGAGCAGGAACTGGACGTCGTCAAGCTCTACTTTGGGCTTTCGATGGACGCCGACCTCAACCTGAAGGAAGTCGCCCCGATGGTCGGGTTCTCCAAGGAACGCGTCCGCCAGCTCAAGGAATCCGCTTTGGCTAAGCTCAAGAACGACCAAATTCACCGAATCTTGACTGAAGCCGCCTGATTTTTCATTCTCTCTCTCCTTTTTTTTGAAACCGGCCTGTTTGGGCCGGTTTTTTCCGTTTTTGAGCCCTCGCGCCCGCCGTGAAATTGTATCTTTTCGCTATATGGATTTTAATATGAAGTTTTTCCGCAATTCCTTTATGGTCGCCCTGTCGGCGATGTCGCTCTCGTTTGCCGCGGGCGATACCAAGACCCCTCCCGGGGATTTTTACGATGAAGTTTCCCGCCTCAACAAGGTGCTTTCTGAAGTGAACCGCAAGTACGTGGAGGATGTGAACCCCACGGAACTGACCGATGCCGCCCTGAACGGCATCCGCGATATCCTCGACCCGCACACGACGGTGTTTACCCCGAAGGACTACGAGGGCCTCAAGGTCTCGATGGAAGGCAAGTTCGGCGGCGTGGGCATTACGATTAGCCTGCGCGACAATATCCTTACGGTTATTTCCCCGCTTTCCGGCACGCCTGCCTTCAGGCTCGGTATCCGTGCGGGCGACCGAATCAGGAAGATTGACGGCAAGGACACGAAGGGCCTTTCGCTCGACGATGCCGTGAGCAAGCTGCGCGGCAAGATCGGGACCGACGTTACCGTTTCTATCGAGCGCGAAGGCGTTGCCGACCTGATGGAGTTCACGATTACTCGTGCCGAAATCGTGGTGCACGCCGTGCCTTACTTCGGGATGGTCTCGAAGGATATCGGCTACATCAAGCTCGCCACCTTCAGCGACAAGACCAGGAGCGACGTGGAGAACGCCATCCGCGGGCTCAAGAAGCAGGGCATGAAGAAGCTTATCCTCGACATGCGCTACAACCCGGGCGGACTCCTGAACCAGGCTATCGAGATTAGCGAACTGTTCCTCAAGCAGGGGAACGTGATTGTATCGACGCTCGGCCGCACCCAGCGGACCGAAAGCCGCGCCCGCCGCGACGGCATCCTTGGCGCCGACGTGCCGATGGCCGTGCTCGTGAACCAGGGCTCCGCGAGTGCCGCCGAAATCGTCTCGGGCGCATTGCAGGACTGGGACCGCGCCCTCGTGGTCGGCAAGACGAGCTTCGGCAAGGGCTCCGTGCAGACGATTTTCCCGCTCGACAACCAGGGCAACGCCCTCAAGCTCACTACCGCATTCTACTACCTGCCCTTCGGCCGCTGCATCAACAAGCCCGAAAACGGCATCAAGGGCCTCAAGCTGCAAGAAGAGGAGGCCGCCTCCGAAGAAGAGGAGGGTGCAGCCGCCGATACCGTGAAGAAGGATTCCGTGGTGCGCGACACGTTCTACACGAACAACGGCCGCATGATGTTCGGCGGTGGCGGCATTACGCCCGACGTTGACGTGGAACTTTCCCCGATGCCCTGGGTGGTGCAGGTGCAGGAACGCATGGCGATGTACTTCAAGTTCGCCGTGAAGGTGCGCCCCTCGCTCGATGCCGCCAACGTGAAGATTGACGCGAACTGGGTGGTGCCCGATTCCCTGTACACGCAGTTCAAGGAATTCTGCATGAAGGACACGAACTTCGTGAAGGTGAAGAGCAATGCTCTCGTGGGCGTGGACCAGCTCGAGAAGAGCATCGTGCACGAGCAGAACTACATGGGCGACAGCTCGAAGACCGTGACGGATACGACGCTTGCGAACAGGCTTGCCGACATGCGCAAGGCCCTCGAGGCAAAGCGCGACGCGCAGTTCGACGAGAACAAGGACTACATCAAGGACGGCATCAAGCGTGAACTCTTGACCGCGATGGTGAACGACTCCGTGAGTACGGCGTTCTCGCTCAAGCGCGACGAGCAGCTGAAGGAAGCCATCAAGTACCTCTCCGATACGGGACTCTACAAGAAGACTATTTCGGGCCCGGGCAAGCGCCCCGCCGACAAGCCCAAGCAGAAGAAGAAGTAGGCCTTAGGTGGGATTGCTGAACGGCATAGCGGAAGCACTCGGTAGGTTTGTACGCAGGTTCCTGCGGACCGTGCTGAACTACTTCAAGTTCGTGTGGGAACTGTTCAAGAACATCCCCGGTGCGTTCACGAACTTCCATACGACCGTGGAACAGATGCATCGCGTGGGCGTCACGAGCTTGCCCGTGGTGTTTGCTGCGTCGATGGCTACGGGCGCCATCATGTCGTGGCAGCTTGCCTACCAGTTCGGTGACATGATCCCGATGATGTTCGTGGGCATGGCCGTGGGCAAGTCCGTGATGGTGGAACTCTGCCCCATCTTGACCGCGATGGTGCTTGCTGGCCGCATTGGCGCCTCCATGTGTTCGGAACTCGGCACGATGGCGGTTACAGAACAGCTCGATGCGTATAAAGTATTGGGCCTGAGCCCCTACAAGTTCCTGCTGGCGCCGCGCCTTATCGCGACGGTCATCATGCTCCCGACTCTTACCATCATAAGCATCTTTATCGGCATCGCCGGCGGTTACGAAGTGGCCCACCTGTACAAGGAAGTTTCGTGGTCGGTGTTCTTTTACGGCGTGCGCATGTTCTACCACAACTGGGACCTTGTCGTGGGCCTTATCAAGGCTACACTCTACGGCTACTTTATCGCAAGCTACGCCTGCTTTTTCGGGTTCTTTACCCATAGCGGTGCAGAGGGCGTGGGCAAGAGCACCAAGGCCACCGTGGTTGCCGGCATGACAAGCATTCTTATCGGCGGTTTCACGCTTTCGAAACTACTGCTCGTGTAAGCGGTATATTTAAGTTTTTTTTTGATTGGATTCAAAAGGGAACATCTTTTTCTGTAAAAAGGTATTTGTCAGATGAATGCTTCTATAGCCTTCTTTTGGACTTTGCCATTGAGTTCGGCGACTTGCCTTTTATCGCCAATTAGTATATATTTGTTATTGGAGGTCTATTATGCGAGTGATTTCACAAGAATTCAAGCAGATGCTGAAAGATAGTGATGTGTTCGCCCTTTTTTCGAAATCGCACAGGCCGGATCATTCAAAACTGGACAAGGAAGTCGAGGAATTCGAAAAATGGATTACTGAAGAACATGCTAAGGACCGTCGCTTGTTGATGGAGGCGTCTAATAAATGATTGTCGAATTCTCGGTTGTCGATACCAAAGATTTTTCTATTGAGCATTTGTTCGATAGTCCAGAGAATTTGGATTTGATTGCGAACTTTCAGGCGACGAATGGCGCCGCTGGTTTAGAGTATTATCTAAAAAATCAATCCGTAGAGGATGAAGAAAACAATTGTAGCAGAACATACCTTATCAAGGATATTTTGACTGCTGAATTAGTTGCTTATTTTTCGTTGAAAACAGGACTTATTACGGTTCAGCTAAAAGGCGAAAATTTTGATTCTGTTCCTGCGATTGAACTTGCAAATTTTGCAATAAACAAACGCTACAAAGATTCTCATCCTGAAACGCAAAAGCTGGGATTCTACACTTTTAAAAAATTTATACTTCCAATTGTTCAACGGATGTCTGTTTATATTGGAGTAAATGCGATATATATTTATGCTTTGCCTGAGGAACGATTGATTAATCATTATCGAACAATGGGTTTTGGACCATGCAGGAGTTTAATAAGAGGGTAGCATAAGCTACTATATTCATTGCGCAACCCCAAAAAGGTAAAACAATGGCAAAAGTCAACTACAA
>NZ_FQWR01000006.1:0-175339 GCF_900129735.1 Fibrobacter sp. UWCM
TCTCTTCCTGTGGTATTCCTTGACCGCGTCGATGACGATTGCCGTGTTGCTTGTAGGCTCGATGTTTGCCGCCCGCACTTCCCTGATTTCGTCGAAGAGCGGCGTCATTTCGGGCGGAAGTTTAACTCCGATAGTTTCAGCCATTGTTCTTTCCTTGGTTTCTCTATTTCAAAGAATTGGTTTTTGATACAAAGAATATAGTATTTGAAATGAAGAAAGTCAAGAACTTTTTTCTCTTTTTTAAAGAAAAATCATCGCTAAATTGGAGAATTGGTTATTTTTAACGATATGGACGATTTAGAAAACAAATTTTTACAGAAAGTAAACCTGGATTTACTCCAAAAAGAGACCGGAATGGACTTGAAAGAACTTGCAAGCCTAGCCGGAATCGGTCCGAAAGTTATCTACAAGTGGCAATACATGCACAAGGACAGCAGCAGGCCTGATTACAATGCCGTTGTCAGACTGCTTGAAAAGGGCGCCACCGTGGAGACGCTGTTCGGCGTGGAATACAAGGGTCGCTCCGTCCCTGCCGAGGGGTCCGAGAACCCGGATCTCCAGGCGGGCGTGGTGAAGGTCCTTTCGGACATGAATTTCCGCGGGATTATCCGGGAAGAGGTCGAGCAGGCCATAGCCGACATGAAGGCGAAGGGCAAGCTCTAGCCCTGGAATCCGCCGGACTGCCGGGTCGTTTATGCAAGTTTATGCAACCGCATTACAACCGCATTTCGGTTGCTCTGCGGTGGTAATGCAAAACGATGCTCATATCATATCACCTCATTTCATTCCACTTCATATCATTTCATTTCATTCCATACCATATCATTGAGTCAATAACCATTTATCTCCCTTTAACCATCATCGTATTTATGTAAATATCCCTCTACTCAACTCTACGCGAGCCCGCGCGAGAGCCGAGGGGCTTATGGACGGAATTTTGGACCAGGAACTTGACATTTCACCCATTATGGACGATATATTTTACGTACGGACTGGTCTGCACGCACGAAATATTGTTAGATTTATACACGGACAAGCACTCAACCACGAACGGAGACAAACTGCTGTTGACTCAATTCCTAAAGTATTTTTTAGAAACTTTTAGAAAAGGATATGAAAAAATGGCTGATTTTGAAAAAAGAATTGTTTTGGCATCTGGTTTTGGAAATCTCGAGCCCGACGTCGAATCGCTGTTGGATGATGATTTTGTGAGCTCTTTGAGAAAGGAGCCTTTTCAAGGTGTTGAAGACTGTTTTTTGCATTCCGGGAGAATTATCGCCGATAAGGCTAGGGAACTGGTAAATGGATAAAAGTGAAAATATCGTAAATACATCGACGGATTTACAAAAGAAAGACACCCCAAATCCGGAAGTATTCAATAGAGAATCCCCAGAAAGTAAAGAAAAAGGGAAACACAAAATAGCGGCCGTGTCTGCTTATCAAGGCCCCATTCCTACTCCTGAAATGTTCATCGGCTACAAAGACGTAGCGCCTGATATGCCGGACAGGATTATGAAAATGGCAGAGCACGAGGACGAGCGTCAGACGGAAATCGTCAAAATAGAAGGAAGGAAAGTTGACGGAATCCTGGCCATCCAGAAAAGAGGCCAGCTGTTCACTCTCGTAATCATTGTTTTGTTAATCGCTGTCGCTGTGTTTTTTGTCGTTATCGACAAGAATTCCGCGGCGTTGATTGCTGGCATTGTCAGTGTCATTTATGCGCTGAAGGGCTTGTTTATCGGAAAGCCCCCTTCAAAGGCAAAGGATCCGGACGAACAGGAAAAATAGTTCCCGGCATTCTCCGTTCCGTTTTATGCCACTCTATGCCGCTCTGTTCCAGGGGCGGCTTTTTTTGCACATTTCCGCGATACGGGAGCGGACCCGTATCTACGGGAGAGACCCTTCTCATTGCAGGAGGGCTTTTTTTTGCGCGCTTGCACGGATGTCGTGACAACGCGCGCCATTACACGACAACGCACGACAACAAAATGACGTAGTTTGCCGCAGGGCATGTGCACGGGCCGTTTTTGATGGTAAACTTGTACCATGACCACTGCGAAAAAAGACAACAACGCCACCGCTAAGGTGAAGAAGGGCGAGGAACTGCTCGCCGTACTCAAGGAACTGCTGGCCGACGGGGCGAAAATCCTCGAGTCGGTCTCGGCTTTAAACGAACGGCTCGATGCGTTCGAGGAGAAACTCAACAGGGCTCTCCCGCCGAATCCGGGGCGTTTCACGAGGATATAGCCATGGCCCGCCTGGTACTCAACGGCGCCCTCAACAGGGCCGCAGGCGCCGCGGCAGGTACGGGTCCCGTGGCGGCTGCTACAGGGCCTAGGTACGCGTTCATCGCGCACCCCGCGTGCTGCGCTCGGTGCTCCGAGATGGATTCTAGACGCACGGGGCGCCTCTACACCATCGGCGACACCTGGAGGATTTCCCACATCAACTGCCTCTGCTCCACGGTGGAGGTACCTGCCGGTGTCGGGCTCGACCCGAAGAGCGTCATCGGCTTCGCCATGAACCCGGTCGGCGGCATCCTCCGTCGCGGATTCAACTTCGGCCAGAGCCTCGCCCCCGTGAAGCTCACGGCGAACAACTGGGAGAAGACGCTGGGAAAGGCCGCACGCATGGCGGAGCCCACGACGGCAGGCCGCCGCAAGGTTCTCGCCCGCGCCAAGATCACGGCGCAGAGGAAGGGCGCGTACAGGAAGGCGTTCAACAAGGCCGGGGACTCCTGGAACGACGTATTGGCACCGCAGCCCAAACCGAAGAAGGCGAGGCAGCCTGCGGGTGCCGTACGCGTCAGGAAGGCCCGCGCCGAGTCTCCAGTGTTCACGCCTACCGGAAGGGTCTCGAAGTCCTCGAAGGTGGACGTGAAGGCCCTGAAGAGGAAGGCCGCGAACGTGAAGGCCAGGCGCAACGCTTCCAGGGATACGAAGTCGCTGGCACGTCTTTTCGGTGCCACGATAAGGTAAAGATTTCAACACATTGACAGGCGAATCACAGGCGTATGGCTGGCAAGGGTGCAGATAGGGCCACCATGGCCCGCATAGGCAAGAAGACGCGGCTCAAGAAGAACGACCCGCGGTCTAAGGCCATATCCAGAAAGGGTGTCGCCGTACGCAAGGCACAGGCGGAGCTCCGTTCTTCCGACGCCATACTCGAGGCCGACAGGAACGGGACGCTCGCGAACCTATTCAGCAAGATGGTGGAAGCGGCCAACGGCCTGTTCGAGCAGGGCAAGTACGACAGCTTCCTGAAGCATGGCGCCGGCATACTCGAGATGGTAAACGGCAAGCAGATCAACATCAAGGCCGACGCAAACGTGAAGAGGGACATCATCATCAACTTCCGGAGGGCTACGCCGGAAGATGCCAAGTAGCGGACAGGTTCAGTGGCGATGGTACGACCCCGAATGGGAACCGGAGGAGAACGACAGCCCGGAGTATTTCGGTGTCGACGCCCCGATGTCCGGATTCCAGCTCGAATTCCTTGAACGCAACAACGACCCGCTGCTCATCCTGCAGACGGGAGTCGGCGCGGGAAAGACCCGTGTCGCGGCATGGTCCATCGTGCTCAAGATGCTCGACGGGTGGCGAGTCCTCGCCATCGCGCAGAACTCGAAGGCGCTCAAGAATGTCCTTTACCGTGACATAATCAAGATACTGATGACGGTCTTGCCGGACTACAGGCCGGACAGGTACTACAACAAGACCGACGGACACATAGGCATGCCGCCGGAATTCGGCGACGCGTGCTGCGACGGCGGTACCGACGAGAACCCGTCCGGCATCCTCGGGTACACGGAATACGACGGCGTGGTCTTCGACGAGGCCAGCCGAATCTGCCTCGAGATGCGCAACAATGCGGAAGACCGTAACCGCGGCAAGGGCATCGTCCCCTGGACTCGCTACCTTTCCTCCCCCAACATGGAACAGCCCGAGATGTGGTTCGCCGACGAGTGCCAGAAGCACCCGGACTGCGTCATACACGCGACAAGCCTGGACAACGAGTTCACGACCGAGGAATACAAGGCGCGACTGAAGGAACGCTACGTGGAGGGCTCCGACCTGTACAACCAGCAGGTACTCGGGCTCATCGTCGAGGGTGACGGCACCGACGCCGTCTTCCTCCGAGCCGTGCTCCAGAATTCCATGTGTATCCCGTTCAGCGACCGTTTCGCGGCCACGATGTACTGCGCGATAGGGGTAGACTGCGCACGATTCGGCGACGACAACACCGTCATCTGCATAAGGTTCGGCTACTGGTGCGGCGACGCGCTGAAGGTGCTGCACGGCCGCGACTCCTACGAGATTTCCGACGCTATCGACGATTTCTACGTACTGGCGAGGGAGAGGCGGGTAACTGTGAGACGCGAAAACATCGACATGGCCTATGGTTCGGGCGTGGTGGACGTGCGCCGCAGAAAGGGCCACAAGAACGTGAACGAGGTCGGGTTCGGCGACGGTCCAGCCGACAAGGAGCACTACCTGAACGTGCGTGCCGAGCTCTATTTCCGTGGGAAGGCATGGTTCAACGGCGGGGGAATCATCCGTGACGAGAAGCTCGCCGAGGAACTGCGGGCCCAGCGCTACCAGATCGTGAAGGAGGACAAGTTCAAGCTCGTGGACAAGGAAATCATCAAGGATTTCCTGGGACGCTCCCCGGACCGTTCGGACGCGTTCGCGCTCACGTTCTACGGCGGTGGCCCGAAGGCCGACCTGGTGAACGTGTCCGTCGACGAAATCGTGTCAGAACGGACAGGAAACCGGGGAAACGCTCCCCGCAAGCACGTTGGGAAGAAATTTGCAACACGGTAGAGTAAACTAGAGAGGAAAGACTATGGAACAGATGCCGACAATCAACGGAAGGGTCGACGAGACCTGGCTGGACGGTGTTCTCAGGGAGAACGCCATACGGTCCGCAAACCACGCGGAACTTACGCCTGAGTTCGGCGCGGTATGCATCCGTTTTACCGACGCGGTAATGTGCGACGAGAACTTCGGCTTCAAGAACTTCGACAAGATTACGAAGGCCGAAGTATGCAGCATCGTGTACCTGCATGTCTGTAACCAGGCTTCCAGGTACATGCCGTCGCAGTGCACGAAACCGAGCAACTGGATCTACACGCTCGTCAAGAACAAGATGATACAGGCGGTGAACGAGGTATTAAAAAGCGACCAGGTGTCGGAGGCCGTCGCCATCGTTGTAGGGCGCGACACGCTCACGAGGATGGACGGCATCGACAGGAACGCACCGGCGAACAGGGTACTTTCGGAAAAAATTGACGCCCTGCAGGATTTCCGGCTGAACCGGAATGTGAAGGAAAACCTATTCACGCAGGCGTGGCGAGAAAGCTGGTTCCGTCGCGACGGAAGGACTGTCCTCCAGAGGGCGCGCCGCCACAACAGGCTACAAGCGCTAAAGGTCGCCGAACAGGTGCATTTCTCGGAGTCGGAAAGGGACGAAATTTCAAAAATGATACAGGAGCGTAGAAATGGACGAAACTGAAGAACTTGAGGCAGTGGAAGCTGCAGTCGCCGAGATGAGCGATGACGAGCTCCAGGAATACAACGACGACCTCGTCGCCGAGGTGAAGGAATTCATCGAGCGTAATTCCGAGCGCAATTCCGACCAGGTGAAGCGCATCAAGGCCGACCGCGAGTTCGCAGCCGGCCAGCAGTGGGACAAGACGGACCGCACGAACCGCGGCGAGAACCGCATCGAGGAGGAAATCCCCGTTATCGAGAATCCCATCTCGGCGGTGGTGAACCCCATCTCCGCGAAGCCGTTCCGCTCTTCTGCCGAGCCGAAGCCGGAATACAAGGGCCTGTACGGCGAGGCCATCGCGACCCTTAACGAGAAGCTGTCGGACATCCAGGACACTTTCGAGATGCAGGAGGCCCACGACTCGGCCACGTACGACGAGGTGTGCGCCGGGCTCGGTTTCTGCTACGCGACGACCGAGGAAAACGAGGACGGCGAGGTGGTGGTTGGATACCACGCCATCGACGACGTGACGAAGGTCGTGTGGGATGCCGACGCCAAGTCCACGACCATGGCGGACGCGAAGGCTGCGGTCGTCATCGAGCTCATCAAGGAATCCGAGGCCGAGGAACGCTTCGGCACCGACATCTGGGGCGGGAAGCAGCCGCAGAAGACCACGCTCGTGGACCTTGGAGACGATTTCGCCATTCCGGAAGGACTCGTGCCGCTCCTCACCTACTTCCGCGTCGAAGGACACAACTGCGAGTTCCACCGCCTGATAGGAGAGCAGGTAGTCGAATCCGACCTCCTGGAAGGCGTCTCCCGCGTCCCGATTATCGCCTTTATCGGCGAGAAGAAGTGGTTCGGAGACGAGCACGGATTTGCCGGGCTCGTGCACAGGCTCCGCCCTATGCAGCGCCGTGCAAACTACGCCAACAGCCAGATGATGGAACGACTGGACCTCGTGCCGAAAGTCGGCTTCATGGGCCCTGCCGAGGCCATCGACGACTACGAGGACGAATGGGCCGAGGCGAACTATTCCACGGACGCCTACCTGCACTACCGCACGCACGACAAGGAAGGCCGTGAACTCAAGGAGCCGAAGCCGATACAGATGACAGCCCAGGTCGAGGACGTGCAGAATGTCATCAATTCCTCCATCCAGCTGATGCAGTTCGCTTCGGGCATTTCCCCTACCGGAATCGTTGACCAGACCATCCACGACCAGGTGACGGCCACCGAGTTCATGATCCGTACCGAATCGAGCCAGTCCAACGTATCGCACTACCTGAAGCACACGCGGGAATCCGTCAAGGCTTCCGGAAAGGTGCTCGCACAGATGATCATCATGGTGTACGGTCTCGACATTCCCGAAGGGGCCTACGAGATCAAGGTGGACGGCGGCTGCATCGAGCTCACCGAGATGGAAAGGGAGCGCAAGTTCCTCCTCGCCGTGATGCAGTTCGTACCGGAGGAAATGAAGGGCGTACTCGCCATAGGCCTGATGAATACCCTCGAATTCAAGCAGGCTCCCATACTCGCGCAGATGATGGTGAAGCTCCTGCCCCCCGCAGTGCAGGAAGCGTTCCTCGGCGGCGACCCAAAGGCGGCCCTCGCGGCGGCACAGCAGCAGCTTGTACAGGTTCAGCAACAGAACCAGCAGCTGTTGCAGCAGGTGCAGCAGCTCACCATCGAGTCCCAGCAGCTCCAGTTGCGTTCAAAGAGCGACCTCGCCATCAAGCAGATCGACGCCCAGACACAGCTGCAGAAGCAGAAGATGGCGAACGACAATGCCATTCTCCTCAAGCAGATGGAACTCCAGGCGAATGCCCAGAAGGAGCAGTTCAACGCCCAGGCGGATGCTGCCGCGCAGGACAAGGAAATCGTGGCGAAGGCGCAGGCCGACGCTGCGAAGGCCGAGCAGGACCTGAACGCCGAAGTGGCGAAGGCCACGGTGAACGCGAAGCTCGATATCGAGAAGAAACAGGCCGAGAAGGCCGCGGAAGCGTTGACGGCACCCGCCGTGGTTGCGCCACCGGACACTCCCGTGATGTAATTCCCCGACAAGGAAAACTGCCGATCCGTCCCCGTAAGGAGGGGGCGGATTTTTTTCGTAAAAAATCCGGTTTTTGCAACACCTTCCAATACACTACCCATTGAGGGCGATTTTGCCCGTATGACGTGGCGACGGTGAACGCGAAGGAACACATGAGCGAAGAAAACATCTTTGGAAACACTGCGGAAAAGTCCGGCGCAGGCAAAACCCCGGATTTCACGGTAACAACCGATGGTCCGAACGGGCCGGAGGACAAGGCCGCCAACGTGGACGGCTCAGGCAACGACAAGCCGAGACAGACAGGTCACGAAGACAGGGACCCCGAATACACCAGGTCCTTCAAGGAACGCGTGGACAGAATCCGCCGTAACGAGAAGGCGAGATTCGAGGCAGAACTGAGGAAACGTGACGAGGCCTGGGAGAAACGGTTCAAGGAATTCGAGGCCCGCTTCGGCGGAGACAAGCCCAAGTCCCTGAAGCGCGAAGATTTCAAGACGGACGAGGAATTCGCGGCTGCGAAGCGCGATGCCGCCATCGACGAAATCATGAAGCGCATGGAAGAACGCGCCAACGCGAAGGCAAAACAGGACGACGAAGCAAAAGCCGGCCAGGCCGAAGCGGAAGAAGTCCAGCGCAAGTTCGCGAAGAAGTTCCAGGAAAGCATGCAGCGCACGCTCTCCCAGGAACAGCAGCGGGCGGTAATCTCGGTCGTGAACGACGAGGACAGCGCCATCAACACGTTCCTCCAGACCAATGAAGGCTCCACGTTGCAGAAATGGCTCTTCGAAGACTGCGACATCCCCGCGGACGTAATCCTCTACCTGGAAAGCAACGCGGAAAAGATGGAACGGCTCGGGTCGCTCTCGCCAAGAAAGCAGATGGAACAGCTCGACATACTCGAGCGCTACCTCGCCAAGGCAGGAGCGGCTGCCCGCAAGAAGGGCCAGGACGGAAATCCCGGGAACCCCGACGGCAACCCCGACGACACGGACGGCAGAAAGCCTCCTGTCATCGGACAGTTCGGAGGCTCCAGCCGCGCGATTACCGAATTCTCGAAACTCTCCGACCAGGAAAGGGTATCGAGACTCATCAAGGCGATGCGCAGCCGATAAGAAGACTTTAACAAAGGACCAAGACAATGGCTAACAAACTTACCGTACAGTCCCTGAACGACAAGTTCACCGCTGCCGTGCTCGACAGCTCCAACTTCATCAAGGAATCTAAGAACTACGCGAAGGACCTCTTCAAGAAGGGTTCCCGCTCCGGCACCCGCGCCACGCTCTATTTCGACGGCATGGGCGAAACCGCCGTCAACGATGACGTCGAGAGCGAAAACGCCATGAGCGTCGCCAACATGAACGGCGACGTCAAGCAATACGGCGTGCCGCTCGTGGTCGGCAACGCCAAGGGCAAGGTCAGCTGGACCGTTGTCGAGGAACGCTTCAAGATGGGTACCGTCGATGAAGACCTCGTGAAGCCGACCGCCAACTCCATGGCCGAAAAACTCGTGCGCCAGGTCATCGACAACTCGTACCTGCGCTCCACCGGCGTGGTCGTTGCAGCAAAGGACGAAGCCACCGGTAACTCCGGCAATTTCCTCGCGCTCGCATCCGCACTCGCATCCCTGCGCAAGATGCGCACCGGCATGACCCTCGTGGGCCATCTCGATTCCGACACGATGGGCTACCTTTCCTCCCTGCCCGTCACCGCGGGCGTGGGTCACTTCGACGCCACCTCCGAAAAGCTCAAGGAACTCTATGGCGATGCCGCCATCGGCACGTTCCACCGTTGCCCCTTTATCGACGAACCGTTCATGTCGGTCGTCGAGACCGGTGACGATCCCGGTGCAAACTGCGCGGTCGCCGAAGACCTGGAACAGGATGCCATCCCCGATGCGTCCGACACCTGCACCCTTGTCATCGACGGAATCGCCGAAGGCGTCGATGTCATCAAGAAGGGTTCCGCATTCACCATCGAAGGCGTCAACCGCTGCACCGGTGCAGGCACCCCGCTCGTCAACTCCCCGTACGCGTTCGTCGTGCAGGAAGATGCCGAAGTCGCCGATGGCGAAGCCGAACTCAAGATTCTGCCGGTGTACTTTACTGGCGCTGGCTACATTCCGACCGTGTCCGTGGCCAAGATTGCCGAGGATGCGGCCATCACGTGGCTCACCGGAGCCGAAAAGAAGTACGCAGTCGGCATCGTCCGCGCACGCGAGGCCCTCAACTGGACCCCGATCGAAATGCTGGACATCAAGGGTTGCGAAAACGGCTCGACCACCGTGCCTACGATGTCGTTCCACACCGCATTCGACGGCGACTTCAACGAAGCCTCCAACGACGGACGTCTCGACACCCTCTTCTGCGGCAAGATTGTCGACCCGCGTCTCGTGCGCACCGTGTACTGGGAACTCTAGTAACGGATTTGTCTCTTCGCAGACGTTCCGGGCTGGTTGGCTTTGGCCAGCCGGCCCTTTTATTTAAGGAGACGAAATGTCAAAATCAATCCGCAAGATTGTCGGCGAGGCCTACCAGTTCATCGGGCTCGCACCGAACGGAATCCTACATGACGGCCAGGTGAGCGAGGGCGTGAACTTCGCAAACGAGGTCATCCGCAAGTACAACGAGTCCAGCCTCTTCCCGTTCACATTCGCTACAATGGACGCAGTCGTCAAGGGCGGGAAACTGACGATAACGAAGGATGCCGAGGAAGGGTGCGTCCAGGGCGACGTACCTGTCGGTATGGCCGCAGCCTACTGGAAGCATTCCGACACGGATATGGTCGAGCTCCGCGAACTGTCCTACCCCGACATCTTCCGAATGCGGAATCCGTCCACGTCTCCGGAATGGTTTTCGCTCGTCGTCGAGGACGACAACCGGGCCACGCTGCACTTTGACGCGCTTGGCACGTTCCGCGCGTTCCTGGTGTACCCGAAGAAGCTGTCGCGTCTCGAAATCGACGACATGTTCGTCGCTCCGGAAATATACGAGCAGGTCGTAAAGTACGGTGTGGTAGTCCGAGCGGCCACCAAGGCGACATTCGAGGAGACGGTAATCGCCGATTACAAGAACCTCCTCGACGACGCCGTTCGCGCAATCACGGACAGCAACGCGAGCAAACGCCCCGTAAAGCGGAAACTCCGCAGGCCTTACGACCGCCACGCCGAATTCAAGAACCCGAGAGTCTGGAGGTAAACGATGCCTTCTGTAATACCAGTACCCGGATTTCTCGGCGGGTCCTCGAAATCCGACGTCATGATGGATTCGCCCGAGGAACTGCTCAACATGTTCGTAGAGAAGAAGGAAGTCGCGGAACCACGTGGATATACGCAGAAAGTATTGCGTTCTGTCGAAGGAGAAAGGGCCGTACTCACATTTCCCTTTGAAACGCGTATCGGCTGCAGAGGGCTATTCACGGCCTCCGACGGCACAATGTTCGCGGCATTCGACGCATCGATCTACAGAATCACTCGAAATGACAACGGCATTCTCGAGAAGACCCTGATTTCCGCGGTAACCAGCAGGCCGTCCCAGGTCGTCTTCGCTGAAACCGGCGGAATCGACTCGCATGTCGTATGGGTCGACGGCAACTCGTTTCTGTACGCCTACTCGCTCAAGAACAGAGAGTACAGGCAGTTCAAGACGCCGCTTCGCGTGTACAAGTCGGCGGACAGCACCGACATCGGCGAGGAATACTCGACGCCGACTCATGTCGTGTGCATCGCGGGCGTCATCTGCATCAACGACAGCGAGAACGACACCTGGTACTACACCGACCCGTACGTGCTCGGCGGAACAGGCGACGAACGCGAGATTTACAAGCTCGTAAACGGCCAGGTACAGTACGAGAACGACGGCGTGACCGTTCAGACCGAAACGGTCAACATCGCAGCCGAAGCCGACAACGGCGTCAGCTACCTGTGGCTCGACCGATACAGCCTCCCGAAATTCCAGACGGCGGAATACGTGGCCGACCGCATCACGGCCATGGTGCTCTGCAACGACCGAATCTACTGCTTCGGCACGAAGTCGCTGCAGGTCTACACCCCGACAATGACCGAGGACGCCTACGGGAACTCCTACTCCGTGTTCAGTTCCACGGGTAACAATACCCGCGACAACGGCGCGGAAATCGGCGCAACGGTGGCCACACTAGGCGGGAAAGTGTTCTGGCTCGGTTCCAACACCATCGGCGACCACTCCGTATGGGTCTCCGACGGCGGCGCCCCGATCAGGGTGTCGTCAAACAACATCGAGCGCGAATTACGCAGTTTCGGCAACATCTCGGATGCTTACGGTTTCGCCTATGCCTACAACGGACACCAGTTCTACGTGCTGACCGTGCCGGGCGCAGACAGGACCTTCTGTTACGACGTGACGACGCAGGAATGGTTCGACCGCTCGACCCGCGACCCCGTTACGGGCAGGGACCGCTACTGGGCCCCGAGCTTCGCCACGGCGGCTTACGGCGAGATTTTTCTCGGTAGCTATTCTGCGGAATTCCTCATGCAGGTAGACCCCGACAAGTTCACCGACTTCCGTGACAACCCGATAATCAAGCGGCGCACTTCCCCCGTGTTCGTGAAGGACTTCGCACCGTTCAGGCTGGACGCCTTCTGGATGGAATGGAACACCGGCACGACCACGCAGAGCAACCCTGTCGAGAACGGCAACTACGTGTCGGCATTCAATCCTGTGGCCATGCTCGAATGCTCCAACGACGGCGGCAATACCTGGGGTATGGAACGCTGGGCGCACGGAGGCAAGATAGGCCAGTATTTCTGGCGGACGGAATGGCGAGGCGGGTTCCCCTGCGGAGGCTACCAGCTGCCCAGGATGTACGTGCTGAGGCTCACCATCAGCGACCCCGTGAAAGTGGTCATCACGGCCGCGAAGATGCAGATTACGCAGACGAGGAGACCCTGATGCTCACCAGGATAAACCCGAAGAAGGTTTTCGACGATACCGGGAAGGCCGTGACAGAAATCCAGTCCGCCATCGAGGGCGACTGGGGCAGGGAATCGCAGAAGGGGCTCCGCGTGGCGTACCTGGGCAAGTGCACGCTCATGTCTGGCCTTTTCGGAGCCGACGCCACGGCCGTGGAAGTCCCCACCATGCAGGAACGCTACCCGGCGTATTTCCTCGACACTAACGGAAACTCCCGAATGGCCGTCGTGGAACCGGGAAGCAGGTTCGTGAAGAAGCCGGAAGGAATTTCTGGCGGATTCGCGTTTTTTGCAATGGTCTAGGGTAAACTACAAGAGAAACTAAAAAAAGAGGTAAGAAATGGCTGGTGAAGCAATGAGCGGGGCCGCGACCGGGGCCGGGACGGGATTCCTTTTCGGCGGGCCTATCGGTGCCGCTATCGGAGGCGGTGCCGGGCTGCTGCTCGGTGGACTTTTCGGAAACAGCGCCCAGAACAAGCAGTCCGAGGCCATCAACAAGGCGCTCGGCACGCTTGACGATGCAAAAGGCTACATCGAGGGAGCGAAGGCGCAGAACGCGGCCCTTGCGGAGCAGGGGCTCGACCTTGCCGGTTCCCTGTGGGACCCGAACGGCACGCTCGTCGACAACTACAACAAGGCTCTTTCCGGAATGGAGGACCTCCAGGGTTACAACGCCGACAACCTGTTCAGCTACGACAAGACGATCCAGGATTTCTACGACCCTGCATTCCAGCTTTCTGTCGACATGGCCAACGACGCCATCAACAACTCCCAGGCGTTCGGCGGCAACATGTTCTCGAGCGACACTGCGAACAAGCTGGCCGCCAAGAACAACGTGCTCGCGACGCAGATGTACGACGACGCACGCGACGCCATGACTGCGGACAAGGGCCTGGAACAGTCCATCTGGGCGGGCAACGAGTCGGCGAAGCAGGCGGCAGCGAATTCCGCGGCCGACATTGCAGGCATGCGACTCAACGCCTACGGCACCGGAATGAGCAACCTCTCGGAAGCACAGCAGGGCTACCTCGGCCAGCTGATGGGCATCAACAGCGACTACGCGGGCGACATGACGGACTACCTCGGCGCAAAGGCCGGAATGCAGGCACAGGACCCCGGCGAGAACGAGTGGTGGGACATCTTCGACCTTTTCTAAGGAGTAAGTATGGCAAGGACATTCAATGCAGGCATCTGGGGCAATATCGGCGACGCGGTGGCGCGCGACAACATGCTCCGCAGGGAAAGCAACAGGGAAGCCATGGGAGGTCTCCTCGACATGGCCAAGTTCATCGAGAAGGCGAACGCGAACCGCAAGCTGCGCGAGGACTGGCAGAAGTATTTCGACGACAGGAAGGCGGCAGCGGATGCTGCGCTCGCGGAAGAAGCCGCGGCAGCCCGCAGCGATGCCCAGGAGGATCTCGACGCGGAAGAAAACCTCCAACTGCTCGAGGACTTGTATAAAGAAGACAGCAATGTCTTCGGCCTCGAGCAGCCCGAGGATGACATCGACGGCTCCATCTGGGACGGGCCGTTATCGACGGACAACCCCGTGAACAACGTGGTCCGCTTCGGTTTCGACCCCGTGACCGCAGCCGCGGACGCTGAATTCATGCAGGCGTTCGACCCGAATACTGCAACGCCTGAGGATATACGACGCGCACAGGCCATCGTCGGCACAGATGTGGATGGCAAATGGGGCAAGAAATCCCGCGCCGCCTACAACAAGTACATGGGGGTATAACATGGCCGGAATCAACGATCTTATCGACGAATACCTCGGCGTGGCAATTTCCCCCGAGGAAATGCGCGACCTCGCACTCATGCAGGTCAAGGACGCCTCCGTTCAGGACGACGCGGTGCAGAAGGCCGTGGCAAATGCCCAGGGCGTGGAAACACGCAACCGCTCCGCGCTCGAGGAATACCTCCGCATGGCCGACGAACAGGCCGCTGCCGAATCCCAGAGGGCGCTCGAGATGGCCCAGCAGCGCCTGAACGCCATCGACAACAACATGGCGCTCATCAGCACCACCATCGGCGTAGGCAAGGAAGGCAAGCAGAAACTCAAGAGCCTCGAGGCGGAGCGCCAGGCCATCCTGGAGGCATTCCCGCAACTCGGCAAGGCTCAGGAAGGCTCAGTCTCTATGGTGGACGACAACACCTTCGACATCGCGAAGATGCTCGAAAGCAAGGACTACTCCCCGGAAACCATCGCGAAGCTCTTCGAGACGAACGACCGCGATATTTGGGACCAGGCCCTCCGAACTGGCGACCTCGACCTTTACCAGGCGATGCTCGACAGCAAGCTCGGGGCGCTCCCGGAAGGCATGGCCGAAAAGATGCGCTACACCGTCGCAGGCATGCCCGAGACATCGAAGGCTCTGAAACTGAACGACAAGTACGCCCGCCTTCGCGGCATCCTCGGCGAGACGCAGGGCGACCTGAAGAAAAAGGACCGCGACGAAAAGGCCGCGGCGGACAAGGCAAAGAAGAACAAGGAAATAAGCGACGCTACTGCAGTGGGCAAGGCTCTGATAGCAAAGGATGCTACCGGGAACGAGTGGTACTCGCTGACCCAGGCCGAACGGGATAACCTGGTGAAACATATCGATGACTTGCCCGCAGACATCCGCTCGGAAGTGATGATATATGTCAACGCACTGAGGTGATCATGGCAGAAAAAAAGAACGAACTCTTCGAGAATGCGTGGAACCTTTATTCTAGGCCTGTACTTAGGAAAGCCATGCAGGAAAAGCTTCCCTATGTGGCGAAACTCTTTTCCAGTGGCAACAGGGCGCAGGCAGAGCAGGAGTTCAACGCCGCTCTGTTTTCGTCCACATACGGGACAAACCCATTCAAGAACGAGCTCGCATGGGCTGCGGCGGGAACAATTCCTATAAAAAAGGATGTCGTGAATGCCGTAGATGAGAAAGGTGTTTTAAACGACATAACCTCTGGAAAAAATATCTCAATGGATAAAGCCGCAAAGGAATTTTTTGTGGCAAATCCGGAATCAGCCAACGATGCGGAGAATTTTTACGCAAAGGTCGAATCGTTCAAGAAGCAGGGATACACCGACGACGAGTCGAAGATGTACGCCATGCCTGTAGACACGTTCAAGGGATTGAGTAAGGCCATTGACTCTAAGGCGCAGTACAGGTGGGCAGGCAAGGACAACAAGGTACATTCCGTAATCGAAGATTTTCATGACCGTCGTACAACCCCGAAGGAAGACGAAATCGTGACCGGCGACCTGGTAGAAAAACAGGACGCCGACAAGCTGATGCTTGCGAAGATGTTCGGCGGAAATACCAGCGAAGTAGTCGGAGACAACACGAACCTGAATACCCTAGAAGGATATGCCAAGGATTTAGGCTTTGTCGATTCCGATGCGCTTATAGAGTACCTTGCTAAAAGTTACGACCGTAGCAAACGCCTTAAAGAGCAAGAAGACGATGGACTTGCCACATGGGCAGCAAAAGGTTTATTTCTTGACAACGTAAGCAAAAAATGGGACGAAGGAATACCAGCAAGCACTGGCGACGTTTTGCATGATGCCGCGCTTGTCGGTCTTGAAATCACTCCACAGGGGAAAGCGGTTGGTTTAATCGGTCGTGGTGCAAAGGCAGTGCTTCCTAAAACGAAGACGTTGACTTTTCTTGAAAAAACAGCAACAAATCCAACTATAGGGTTTCTTGCGCGAAAAGCCGCTCTACCGACCGAGGCAGCTTTTATTGACGCTTCGTTCAGTGGTAAAGACGATGGCGTAGACCTTGGCGATATAGGGTCGCAGACTTTCGCAAACATGATGTTTGATGCAGCAGCCAATGGAACTATCCGCAGATTAGATCACTCTCTAAGGGGAATCCCGTCAATAGGGACTGGTTCGTTCCTGCTGTCAAACAAGAGCATCGCCAAGGATCTTGAAAAAAGAGCTTATGAAATGGCTCTCGAAAACGAGGCTGCGCAGGCGGCTCATAATTTGATGCTCAGAGTCAATCCTGATTTTAGGGCAAAACCGTCAATAATGTACGGAAAACTTTCAGGATACAAAAATTTCAATAAAAACTTTAATCTTGGTGGAGAATCTTTCAACCGCGTATTCAACGATGCCTGGAATAGCGCAAAACATGCTGGAGCAACAGTTGTCCCTACAGGAACGCCTTCGCTTAAGACAGCTTTAAAGTCCCTTGATTCATACAAAAAAACAGACGACTTCAAAAAGGCTGTCGAGGCTGCCGCATGGGAGAAGGCCGGGTACAAAGAAGGCAACCTCCTGAACGCATTCAGGGACGATCCGTACTCGTTCAATATAGGGCTTGAAAATGCCGATGCAGCAAAACAAGCTACCTTGATGCGGTTATACAACGATTACGCAAGAAAAAAGGAAGGAATGGATAAAGCAAAAGGATTCATGAAGTATGAAGCCGGTCCGTTCCTTCGCAATTACCTGGAGAACCTGTTCAGCGTGAAGAGAATCTATGGTCAAGGGCTGAACTACATGAAAAATGGAGCAGGTTTCAAGAAAGACGACGAAAAGTAAAAATACAAAACCCCGCTTTTGCGGGGTTTGCTGTTATCTGTCAAAATATCCTGTAGCTGCAAGGACAAGAAAAAGAGGGAGCCCGTATTTCAAGAATACAGACAAAAGGAGCAGGAACGCCTTTTCTTCTACACTTAGATCGTCGCGCATAATCTTATCCTCCGCTTCGTTGTTCCATAAATAAATATACACAAAAACCGCCGAAAATGCAACACTTTTCTGTACCCTTTCTGTGTATGCAGACGTTTTTCAACCCGACAACCCCGTTTTTCGATGCCGAGGGGCACCCCATGGTAGGCGCCAGGGTGTCCTTTTTGGACCTCTCGACCAACGCAAGCCTAATCGAACTCACCGACAGCGAGGGGACGTCCCTCCCCAACCCCCTATTCACGGGCAGCGACGGCCGCCTGAGGCTCGAAAACGGGAACGGGGCCCCTGCTGTCCCCTGCATCGCCGACGGACTCTCCTACAAGGTCGTGGTGGCCAAGAAGACGGGAGTCGAGCCCATCTTTATGGGCGGAATCCTCCAGAACCCGGAGGAACTGTACGAGGAACCGTTCATCGCGTTCGTCGTGACCGCCATGGGCGGTTCGGGAAGTGGTGCCGACACGGCAATAATCGGGAGCGTCGCCGACGTGCGCCTGGCAGACAAGACGCTCGGCGCCGTGGTCTGCTCCGGCTACTACGAAGAAGGCGACTGCCCCGCACGCGTGTTCACGTGGGTGGAATCGCAGGAGCCGCCACAGGACAACGGCATCAACATACTGCGCAATCCGGAAGACAACACCGGTTACTGGAAGATGTCGGACCCTCCGGCAGGCACGTGGGACGTGCGCATGGCGGGCGTGTTGGTTTCCGAAACACCCGAACTGAACGCGCAGCGGCTTACAGCCCTGTTGAACCTCGTTCCCTCGATATACTTCCCTACTGGAAACTGGGCTCTCGCTGGCGGTTTCACTTGCAAAGCGCTGGTCATTGAGTCAGGGGTGAGGTTTATCCCATCCGCGAATGATTACGACCGGGTTATTTACGCAGATATCCTGGAGAATCGCGGAGGCTATTTCTGTGCCTTCGGGGACAACAGTTCTGACAAGCGCGTACGCATCGTGACAAAGAGCCCGCTTCATACATCATGGTTCATGGGGACGCTGAACGAGTTCCTGTCAGATCCGGCAATTGCGACCGCAAAAGAAATTGTTTTTGATTCAAACTACAGAAACGGATCTACATCAATTACTATTTCAAATAAACTTGTGAAAATTTTCGACGGTGTAACCATCGGTAACACAATTAGGTTCTCCGACTGCATCATGATGTACTACGGCTTCGGTTCCCTGAAGGCAACCAGTTTCAGCATTTCAAGCGTCTCCGCCGGAGTCACACTCGACCTCGCTGGTTTACGGATGGGCGACTCAAATTCGAACGTGGAAGTCAACCGCGCAGGAATGGTCGCGAAGAATTCCGACGAGTCCTTTACAATGGCTATCGATTTCGAGAAGTTACAGTTTTCTGGAACGCAGGGACAATGTACGTTGCAACATTCGTCGATAGAATTTGCAGCAAGCGGAAACAAAAAAGCAACTCTTAGCGGAAACGGGCTTGTCGTATCTAAAGGAGAAGACGATGACGAAGAGATGGTTTCCATCGATAATCATGGAATAGACTCTACTAATCCGATAGAAATCAGGGAGGGTGCCTTAACTCCATGGACTAAAATAAACCCCAACAATTCTGAAATCATCAATGGCATATTCACTATCAACGACGACTACTTCGATACCTCCAAAAGGCTTTTCATAAATGCTCAACACGCAACTGATTATAGACATGGGTATAATATTAAAATTACTGCAGAAGCAATCCCTGGTCGAATAATTAGAGTCTACTGTAATGCAGACGACCCGTATGATTCTGCATTCGCTACAAGTCACATGGTTGGTGTTATGAACGCCAATAACCTATATCACACCACACTAATGGCTGGTGGAAGTGTAACCCTGAAAGCATATAATAATGGATGGGTACTAGACCCATGGAGCGTATAATGGCTGCACAACTCTCCCCTTCCCCGACACTCCGCTTTTACGGCACCGACGGCAAGCCGCTCGCTGGCGGTTTCCTCATCACGTACGATTACGTGACATCGCATCAAATCGCCACATGGGCAAACGCTGACATGTCGGCTCTTAATCCGTGTCAGATACAGCTCGACGCGAATGGCGAGCCCTCTCAGAACGGGGTCCCCGTGAAAGTGTTCCTGGAGGAAGGGCGCAGGTACAAGTTCCGCTGGTTCGACAGCGAGATGAACCCTGTCGGCTGCGCCCAGCCGGTTCAGACAGCATCCGTCCACTACGGCGACAACAACGTGTTCAACTACTATGCCGATGTGCAGGGGATTGACGACGAGATCGAGGTCACCCCCAGCACCGATCCGGAAACAGGGATAAGAAGTTTCTTTGTAGGCCTCGCAAGCTCTGTCAAGCAAGCCATCGAAAACCTGGTTTCCGGGCTCCTTGCCGCAAAGACGGAAGTCTTGCCGGGCCGAAACATCGATATCGACGAAGATACTGCAGAGGACGGACACACGGTCTATACCGTGAACGGCGTAGAAAGCGTCCCGAATGTCGAAATCATAAGCCCGGAGGGGACTCTGGATATCAGCGAGGAAACGGATCCCCAGACGAACACCAAGACATTTGAAATCGACGTGAAGAAGGCTTCCGGGGAAGACTTCTGGGGACACTTCCTGAACGCAGGCCAATGGAAAGAGGTGACGACTGCCGAGACGGTTCTTGACACGCCACAGAAGGTTCAGGGCGAAGGGAACATATCGATGCCGCTCCCCGCCGGCATATACGATTTCAAGATAGAGCTTGCAGGCTGTTTCGAACAACAGCAGATATCGACAACGTACCAGAAGTACGACCTGAAAATCAAGTACGGAAACCGTGAACTGCGCGCGCAATCCTTCCTTTTCGACAGTTCGATTCCCGATTTCCAGACGTTCTGGTGCGGTTCCGTCGTAAAGCTGGAAGAACCCGGCAACGTTACGTTTACGCTCAGGTGCATGGATCAAAACGGTTCCATGATGGCCAAGGTCTCGCACCTATTCGTCCATGCAATCGGTGGCATTTCCGGAGGCGGAGGCGGAGGCGGAACAGAATATTCCGCTGGTGCCGGTATCGACATCGACGAAGACAAGATTTCCGTTAAGGTCAAGGAAGGCGGAGGCCTTGCCATCGACGACGACACCAACGAACTTAAAATTGACCCCGAATCCGATGTCGGCGAGGTCGTCGAGGAAGTCCAGAAAATCACCGAAGACCTCGACAAGAAGCTGACGGTGAACTTCGATATGCCCGGAATTTCCGCCATGTTCGATTTTGCTGATTCAAACGTAACGACCCTATCCAATGGTGCGACGATGCTCTGCCAGGCGTTTACCGTCCCAATCAACAACAAGATTAGGGTTGTCGCCGCTGGTCAGGAAGACGCGACGTTACTCGGAATCTATGCCAAACAGGGATACGGCACCAAGATAATGCTGGCCCTTTACGCATTCGAGTTCCCGGACGAGGAACATCCCTACGGCACAACTGACTATGTTGGAGATACTGGCCCCGTGAGCGTTGCCAGCGGCCTGAACCAGTTTCCGCTGAAGAATATAAACCCGAACGTCGCCGAACTCGAAAGCGACAAGGTGTATTACGCCTGTCTTTATCTGCCGTCCCAACATTCCCAGGGGTTGCTTCTTGCTGGTTGCCCGGGCTATGGCGGCAATACGGTAAACGCGATTCCGAGGTTTACGGTCGGCGTGGAGAATATCCAGAACAACGGTTCCGAAATCAGCATGAACGACCCGACAAGTGGCCTTTACTACAACGACGGGAATGGTAACTACTACATCGGACCCTGGAGTGGCGGCTACAACGAAAGACCCTCCGTGCCCAGATTCTTCCTGCAAATACGTAACGGAGAAGTTGCCGTACCGGAAGAAACAGGGCCTTTCGACGTGGTGGATAACTTCACACTGAAGGCTACATCTACCGTTCAGACGATTTTCGGCAATTCCCTTACTCCGGCAAATTCGGGCATGGTATTCCAGGCGGTAACGCCCAAAGAGAATGTCTCGATTAAGAAATGGGTGGTGCTGGACACAAACCCGAACGACTATTCCAGATTCGGCGGCGACGTTTACAGTTCCGATTTCGGAACGCAGCTTTCAAGCATGGATAATTGCTCTGTAAATGTCACGCAATACGGGACCATTGGCGGCGTTACGCTCTATGCTCACGAATACACGCCGGGCACGCCTGTAAACTTGACGGCAAACACTACATACCGTTTCCCGTCTTGCAGCGTGGCCGGGGCTCTGTCTGCCGTTGTGGTTCAATACGATACTCCGGCTGTAGAAAAGACGCTCCACCTTTTCGAAAGCGCATACAACGTCAACCAATGGGTGCAGAACTATGTCCGTGCAAACGATGTCCAGGGACCGTACCTGAAGGTAGTTGATACAGATGACAACGAATACGTAATCTAGGAGGAACCATGAGCTTCATAAAGAAAATACTCGCGAACGTACGACAGAACCTGAGCGAGGAAGAAAAAAGCTTAGCCCGCGAAAATATCGGTGCGCAGCAGATGATTCTCGATTCTTCCAAATCGACTGAAGTAGAGGGCCCCCTCTCATTCGGCGATTCCGTAGCCACAGATTTTGGAGCAGGATTTAGTCGCGATCCGGAAACCGGACGCGTGTCGTTCGATACAGTAAATACGGCTCGTAGATTACCAGAAATTATCGCTGGCAAAAACATATCAATCAGGCGTCTCGGAATTAGCGACCCGGGCTTCGACTTTGACAAGGCTCAATACAGGATTTCCGCTGAGTTTCCCGAGCGTTTTTCCACGGGAGTCGACGTATCGAGTCCGGGTCAAACAACTACGCTATTCTCAGTCGAAGATTACGATTTTTCCGTTTCGAGCAACTTGTCCTCCGTTTCAATTCGTATCACGAATAACTCGGAAAACGACATGTCTGTAAAAGGCTTTGTCATCAAGGACTACCAGAACATGTCGAACATAGAAAGATACAACGATATCGATTTTACGGTAAGACACGGCGAAACAAAACACTTTTCTTCCATAACGCAATACGAGCTGACTTCAAACAATAACGGACGAATGGAATTCTCGCTTTGGTTCACAGACTGGGTTCTAAGATTCGTTATGCGAAAGACTGGTACGTGCGTTCTTGATATTCTAGTAGAACCTTTTACCTAAATCACCGTAGCATTCGTAAATAACTATGGAAACGCTTTCTATTTTCGAAGACATCGGCAACGTTCTCGGCTACCCTGCCATGCTGCTCGTATTCTGGCTCTTCATCCGCATCAAGGACCTAGAAAAAAGGATGAACGAAGGAAACGAAAGATTCGACAAGATCGAAGACGGCATGGACAAGATTGAAAACAGCATGAGCGAAATCAAGCACCAACTCGGTGTGATACAGGGACAGTTGTCGATGATTACGCGTAGTTGCCCGACTCACACGCCGGAAAAGAGGCCGCTATGAAAGTCTACTCCATCACCACATCGCCCGCTCCGCTAAAGGTGACGCCCATCGGCAATCGCCTCTACCGCGTGGCCGAGGACGTGACGATTCGAGTGAGTACGGATGAAGGCATGTGGGTATTCCGATTCTTCAAGGGGTTCACGACGAACTTCCGCAGCGGCGGGGTGCTAGTCGATTCTTTCATCGACCAAATCGGCGACGAGAAGAAGTCGCTCGTCTACCTCGTCCACGATGCGATATACACGCCGTGCCTCGCGCTCGGTTTTGAGCATCCCGTGTCGCGCCTGCTTGGCGACCAGTTTCTCCGTGCAGGCCTGCGATGGGCAAAGATGGGATCCTTCAAGGCGGCATGCGTCTACAACTCGGTGCGCATTTTCGGAGCTTCTGCATACGAAGAGGACGATGCGCTCACGAGCACCAATTCAAGGTTGTTTACATTCGAGTGGAGGGATAGATGACACTGTCAGAATATGCACTAAAGTTCGTTGGCCGGCCATACGTTTGGGGAGGTGACGGTTCTGGCAAATGCGGCGGCGGTTTCGACTGTTCCGGCCTCGTACTTGAAGGGCTTTGGGCTCTCGGACTATACGACGGCAAGGACGTGACCGCACAGGGGCTTCACGACACGCTTTGCAAGAAGGGGTGGAAGAATGTGCCGAAGGACTTCGTTTTCGATGGAGACATTCTTTTTTTCGGCAAGGCCGTAGACAAGATTACGCACACGGCAATCGCCATAGACAACAATCTGATGGTAGAGGCGTACGGAACAAGTAAATGTACCACGCCATCAAACTCCACTGGCAAGGTGCACGTGCGGCCCATTCGTGCGAACATCGTGGCGGCACTTAGAGCGTATTAGTCTCTCAACTTTCTCGCCGCATCCAACAACAAGGAACACGGCATCTGGTTCGAGTATTAGCGGTCTCTTGTGAGGTATGCACGAATTTATGCACTTTTAAATGCGAAATTTCCCGAAATTGTGCAACATATTACCAAATTAAAACAAGGTTAAACAACGCTAAACAATGGTATAAGATTGCATAAATTCGAGCATAGAGTGCAAAAACAAAGAAAATCGCCAAAAGAGGCTGTTAAATTTATATATTTCTCCCAAACATTGGAGTTCTCTTGAAACCGTCGCCATACTTTGCTGACCAGTTCCGCTTTTTCTTCAAACGATTCTCGGGTAACGAGGCGTTGTTCAAGTGGTTTCTGAAAAAGGCGGGCGAAGACTCCCAGGCATTCGATTTCCCCGGCGCGCTCAAGAACAACCCGAAAACGCTCGTGTTCCTCCCGCGCGATATGGAAAGTGCCGCAGGGTTTCTGCACAAGATGCCGAACACGTGGTTTGCAAACGTGCTCTGCGTCGCGCACGAATCGCTCCATGCACTGATTTCGGCCAAGCGCGCCCACGCCATATACTTCAGCGACTCTGAATGCCGCTTCGGCGAGCGCGTTTTCGACGAACTGGAACAGAAAATCCACGAATTTTCCCCCACGGTCTGCATCTACCTCGGGCAACCGTTCCTTCCCAGGCTCTACCTCGCCAAAAGCAGCGGGGCCGGACTGCGTATCGGTTTCAACTGCGAAGCCTATTACCCCTTCCTGAACATGAGCCTCACACCCGACCAGCTTAGCGAGGCGGAGCTCATCAGCGGCTACTACGGGGTAGGCAAGTGATCCGAGGGACAATCATAACAGAGAACGGCGGCTATGCGGACCTGCACCTGCACACGCGCCTTTCCGACGGCACGCTTTCCGTCGAGGAACTGCTCGCGCTCACCAAGCGCAAGGGCCTCCGGTGCATCTCCATCACCGACCACGACAACCTGGACAGCTACAAGATTGCCGAGGGGCCTGCCCGCGACATCGGGATAGAACTCATCCCGGGCATCGAAATTTCTGCCGTATGGCAGGGCAAAGACATCCACATACTCGGGTACTTCTGCGACCCCACGAACCTCGCCCTCAACATGGAACTCGAGGATTTCGCGAAGCAGCGAATCGCCCGCGTGAAGGCGATTATCAAGAAGTTGAACGCCCTCGGGATAGATATCACCTACGAGAAGGTGCATTCCTACTGCAAGGGAAAGGTCATCGGGCGCCCGCATATCGCCATGTCGCTCGTAGACGAGGAATACATCGGGAACTTTGCGGAAGCCTTCACCAAGTACCTGGGTGACGGCTGCGTCGCCTTCGTCGAAAAGAAGGGACTCAACCCGCAGCAGACCATCCGCCTCATCGAGAACGCGGGCGGAATTGCGGTCCTCGCCCACCCCTACAAGTCGGGCCTTTCCGACGAATTCATCGAAGACATGGTGGAATGGGGAATCAAGGGTATCGAGGTCTACAGCCCCGCACAGAAGGGCGCCGTGGGCCGCAAGTACAAGGAGATGGCCCAGCGCTTCGGGCTCGTGGGTACCGGCGGCTCGGACTTCCACACCGAAGGAGGCGCCTACCCTCCCGGCTGCATGAAGATGCCCTACACCGTGGTTCAAGCCCTCAAGGAATGTCGCGAGAAATCCCGTGCGGAATGGTTCTAGCATGAAGTTCGGCCAGATTCTCGCATACATGCTTTCGGCCCTCGCGCTAATTGCAACGGCAGCCGGCGCGCAGGTCATGAACCCCACGCCCTACGAAAAACCGAAGCCGCAGGATTCCGTGTGGTACGCGCCCGACCGCCCGAGCCCATCCGTGCGCGAGAACGACGCCGGCCGCTGGGGACTCGCCCATACCGAAGTCATGGAACGCCTCTACGACGTCTCGGGCCAAAAATCGGAATGGCTGCTCGGCACCTCCATCCTCGGGAATCCGGAACTCGACCCGTTCTCGATGGGGCTTTCAAACGTAAGCCAGCGCTACCCCTCCATGCTCTCGGGCATCTACACCACCCGCCTCGGGTTCGACCCCTCGCGCCTATCGCTCAACGGCGAGAACGGCATTCTGTTCGAGGAACGGCACGGCATTCCCGTAGATACCCCCATTACCGATGTCGCCTGGGAACGCGGGGCCTTCGACGGCAACGCACTGCACCTCGACTTCCGCAGGCTCGTTACCGACTCGGTGACGCTTGACTTCGGCGTGCAGAGCCGCTCCAACAAGAATTCCAAGGAATACGAGTACCAGAACGTCACCAGCTCGCCGTACTTTGCCCTCGGGCGCGACTCCACGAGCATTCCCTTTTCCGGCAGGAACATCGCCGTAAACACGATGCACGTGCAGCCCATGCTCACCTGGCGATTCGGGCTCGGAAAGGCGCACTTCAAGATGAACTACCTCTCGCTCGAGAACGCAGACCAAACAAGCTACAAGGTGCTGCTCGATACGCTCGACCTTTCCAAGCGCACATTCCAAAAACCGCACTACACCATGGACGAGAAGGCAATCACGTATGGTGGCGGCGTGGAGTTCTACCCCCTCAAGCGGCTCACCCTCGGGGCAAGTTTCCATTACGGCACGCACGAGATAGAATACGATTCGCTCGCAGCTATCGCCTACGATTCCAAGACCTGGACCGACACTCTCGGGGTCGAGCACACCGACAACATGTACTACGACACCACGTGGAAATTCACCTACAACACGATGCTCGGCGACGCCTTCGTGCGTTACGGCACGCTCCTCAACCCGACCATCCACTTCATGTACGAGTTCGTGAACACCGACGAGGAACGCCCCGAATTCAACAAGACTTACTACCAAGACAGGGAAATCGGCTACGGCGAAGTTTCTGACACCATCGGGTTTACGATGTTCCGCGTGCAGGGCGGCATGCAGCGCAACAGTTCCCTCAGGGACCAGGTAGATTTTGCCCCCGCATTCTCGGCCGACGTAAGCGTATTCCTGCCCTTTGACCTGCGGCTCAACGCCATGTTCCGCCACGACAACAAGTTCCCCGAGGTAAGGCAGCTCAAGTTCAACGAGACCGGAAGGCTATCGTTTGCGAACAAGGAACTCGAATTCGAAAAAAGGAACCGTGCGGCAGCCACCCTCGGCTGGTACTCGAAGGAAGTCTACTACGGGCTCGGCGTGCGCTACGAAAGCGCAAAAAACCTCATGAAACAACGTTGGGTCTTGGGCGAAGGCATGGAGTCCGTGCCTACGGCATTCCAGTGGACCAACCTCGACGAGGCATCGACCATCGACTGGATTATGAAGGTCGGGTTCAGGCTCGGGAACTGGAAATTCTACCTGGAACGCGGACAGGTCCTTGACCGCGACGAGCGCATCCTCGACGTGCAGGAGCTCTACTACAAGGGTTCCATCCACTGGCAGAACCGCTTTGTGCGCGACAGGCTCGGCGTGAGCGTCCGCGTGGACTGGCAGTGGTTCGGCACGCACTACGACTGCACCGTGAACGAGGAAGGCCTGCCCGAAATCGAGGAGATGAAGAAGTACCTCGCGCTTGATTTCGAGGCGCGCATGCAGATTCTCACCTTCGAGCTCTACAGCCGCATCGAGAACTTCAACCACAGCATCTACATGCCTGGTTCCGGATACACGCCCGAAGGACTCCGCTTCGCCTACGGCATCGTCTGGACCTTTGGGAACTAAATTTTATATATTCATCAATATGAAAGAACGCATCGAAAAGATTCCCGGACTTGTTATCGATTACCTCAAGTCACTCAACTGGGTCGTGTTGCTCGGCATCGCCCTCTTCTGCATCATTCTCGCCATCGTGAACAACATCCGCGTGGGTGAAGGCAAATCCGTCGAATGGATTGGCTCCCAGGACGTGATGGAAAAACCGGCGGACATCCTGTAGGGGGCAACATGATCGAATGCTTTGAAAAGAACAACATCAAGCGTACGATTGCCTCTGCGGTCGTCCTCCTTATTGCAACCTTCTTTGTCGCCTTCGGTGTGGCCGAAATCAGTTTCCCCGAAAGCATTCTCACATTCACCGACCACGATTGGCTTCTGGATATCTGGCCCAAGGCATACCGCTACAACATCCACCTGGGTGTCGCCGCCTGCGTGATATGCGGCCTGCTCGTAATTCCGGCCATCAAGCTGCAGAAGGATTTTGCCATCCGCGCCCTTGAAGTGCTCTGCAGGTTCGGCATCGGCGGCATGTTCATATTCGCCTCCATCTTCAAGATTCAGGACCCGCACCAGTTCGCGACTCTCGTAGCGCAGTACCAGTTCTTCTCGGCACTGCACGTGGATTTCGTGAACAACTTCTTCGCGCTAGTTTATCCGCAATTTGAACTCTGGTTCGGGCTTGCAATGATTTTCACGCCCTTCGTGAAAGAATCCGCGTTCGCCATCTTCTGGATGTTCGTGAGTTTCATCATCGCGCTCGCCTGGGCGCTCTGGAACGATTTGGGCATCACCTGCGGGTGCTTTGAACTCGAAGGCGCGCAGGACAAGGCTGAAGCCTGGACTAGCCTCATCCGCGACCTGATTCTCATCTGGCCCACGCTGTGGCTTGCAATGCGCAAGAACCGTAGCCTCATCGGCGTTTGGCGCCGATAAGACCGCGGCATCTGGAAAAAGTAGCGCGCAGAAACCCAATTGAAAAGCCCCAGCTCAACCGGGGCATTTTTCTTAATAGATGCCCGCCTTCGCGGGCATGACGAAGTATCCGCACCCGAGACGTCGAACGAGCGGTCTATTTATTCTCTTCGCTGGTGCTCAGCAAGTACGCGTCAATAAACGGCCTAATCTTGCCATCGAGCACGCCCGCGGTATCGGAGGTCTCGACACCTGTACGCAGGTCCTTCACCATCTGGTAGGGCTGCAGCACGTAACTACGGATCTGGCTCCCCCACTCGACCTTCTTCTTCTCGGCCATACGGGCATCGCGCTTCGCCTCTTCTTCCAGGCGGTAGTGCTCGGCCACCATGGTCTTGAGCATCTTGTAGCAGGTCTCGCGGTTCTGAATCTGGCTGCGTTCCGTCTGGCAGCTCGCCATGATACCCGTGGGCAAGTGCGTCATGCGTACCGCAGAGTCCGTCTTGTTGATGTACTGACCACCTGCGCCCGAAGAACGGTAGGTATCCACACGCACGTCAGCCATGTCCAGGTCGAATTCCACGTCCTCGTGCTCGGGGTACAGGTACACGGCGGTAAAGCTCGTGTGGCGGCGGGCATTCGCGTCGAACGGGCTGATGCGCACCAGGCGGTGCACGCCAATCTCCGAACGCAACAGGCCGTACGCGTTCTCGCAGGTCACCTCGATGGTGGCACTCTTGAGGCCTGCGTCTTCCGCCTCCTGGAAGTCCACCACCTTGAATTCCATGTTCTCGCGCTCGAAGAAGTGCGTGTACATGCGGAAGAGCATCAATGCCCAGTCCTGCGACTCGGTACCGCCCGCGCCCGGGTGAATCGACATCAGGCAACTGCAGGCGTCGTCCGGGCCGTTCAACATCTTCTTGAATTCCATCTTCTCGACACGCGCGCGCAAGTCGGCGACATCGTTCTCGATGGTCTTGGTCAGGTCGGCACATTCCTCGTCCTTGCTCATCTCGTAGAGTTCGGCAAGGTCATCGCAAGTCTGGGAGACCTCCTTCCAGGAATCGAGGAGGCCACGCAGGTTGCCGATTTTCTTCATCATGGACTGCGCCTTCTCCTGGTCGTTCCACAGGTTCGGGTCGGCAGAGTCCTTTTCGAGGACGTAGAGCTCTTCGGTCTTCGCCTCTAAGTCAAAGATACCCCCAGAGCTTGTCGATGCGGCTGCGCAGTTCGATAAGCCCGGTATGAGTAGTCTGGAAGGCCATTACTTGCCCCCGATGGCCTGCGGCGGGGTGTACTTCTTGTCGAGGTACTGAACCTTGTAGACCTTCGCAAGTTCGTCCAGGTAGCCCTTGAGCTTCATCTGGCGTTCCTGTTCGGCCTGGAGTCGCAGGTAGTATTCAATCTGGGCCTTGTAGCTTTCATACTTGCCGTCATTACGTTCGGCAAGCATAAAGATATACACGCCGTCCTTGTCGGTAATCACGTCGGTAATCTCGCCCACCTTGATCTTGTTCACGGCCTTCACGAAAGCATCACCCTTGGACTTCGCGACAAACTTCGGCATCACGCCGCCGGTCTTCTTCGCATCCTTGTCTTCGCTGTAGATGGCGGCAAGCTGGGCAAACGGAGCCTTCTTGGTACGCACCTGGGCGGCAAGGCCCTTCAGCATGTCCTTCGCGTCGTTGATTTCCTGAGCCTTCTTGCCCTTCGTAGAAATCCAGATTCGGGCACCGCTGATAGAGTCGTTAATGACAGCCTTTTCCTTGTTGAGTTCCCAGAAAGCCTTCTTCTTCTCTTCGGTCGGGTCCTTCGGGAACGGGACCTTCTTCGCAAGGAGTTCCTCGCTCTTCAGCTGGTCTTCAATCTTCTCGCGGAACTGGGCCATGGTCTGGCCGCTCTGCTTCAGCTGCTTCTGGAAGGCATCTTCGCTCGGGAACTGCTTCTTGAAGAGCGTCGCAAGGCTATCCACGCGGTTAGCGGGCACCTTGATGCCGAGCTTCTTGCATTCGAGCTTCACGAGTTCCTGGCCCACGAGGTTGTCAATAACCGCATAGCGGACCTGAGTCATGGTCTCGTCGTTCACCTTCTTGCCCTGGAACTGCTGCAAGGCAAGCGCCTGGGTCAAGCTATCAATACGACCCGCAGAAAAACCGACCTTTTCCACACGAATGACGTCGATGCTCTTGCTGTTGAGGAGTTGCGCCGAAGCAATGCCCGCGGCAAGCGCCACGGTAAGGACACCACGAGAAATAAGTTTAAGAGACATTATCTATCCTTGTTAAAAAATTCCGCGCTATAATATAGCAAAAGTGTGCAAGGCGAGTGAAGCAGGACTGCTTGCAGGCCTATTTCCGAGCCGCAGCCACGGACGCCGAAGGCGTCAAAATGGCGAGAGTCGCGCCAAAGCCCGAAGGGTTTTGGCATGACCGAGCCTAGCTATATGCACTCCGAAGGAGTGCCATATAGCAAAAGTGAGCAAGGCGAGTGAAGCAGGACTGCTCGCAGGCCTATTTCCGAGCCGCAGCCACGGACGCCAAAGGCGTCAAAAAGCGCCCCCAAAAATCGGGACGCCGTATAAAATCAGCTTCGTAGGTTTATTTTGCAGTTAAACAGGCGCTTGCACCCCTCGCACAAGCCCCTAGCAGCCCGCGACGTCGCCGTCGCGGTCACCGCTGCAAGTATTGCAAGAGGAAGTGTTTCCGCAGGGCAGCAGTTCCTCGGCTTCGTAAACCGGCTTGGTCTTCGTTTCGCCCGAATACTTGATGTACTTCACGTCGGCAAATGACCCGCCGAGAGTGAACGTGATGACGCCCATGGAGCCGCCGGTCGTCGTGCATCCCGGATACAGGACGGAGGCAATCAGGGTATCGCCCCTGAGTTCGGCGTTGAGCCCGTTGAAAGTGCAACGGTCGTCCACAAGCACGCCATCGTCACGGAAGGTAACGGACCCGCTAGCGCTTTCCACTTTCACGACGCGCGGAGCAACCGCCGGACCGCCGCGAAGCATGGCCGAGACGTCGGTCGCCTTTTCATTAATGTACGTGGTCGGAGGCGGCAAGTACACCCACTTGTTGTTTACGCACTGGTAAGCGCGGCCATAGAACTCCAGCAGGGTGTCCGTGTCGCAGGGCTCCAGGTCAGGCCTGCGGATTCCGTCGGGGATGCCGTCGCCATCGCAGTCGCTACCCGGAGGGCAGGCATTTGTGCGTGTCCAATAATTCGCGACACATCTGTAATCTTCACCGGTTGCGCAGTCGGTAGCGGCCTCACCGTTTCTTCCGACGCAGTTCCCTTCTGCGCTCATCCCGTCGAAATCGGTAATGTGTTCGCAGGTAGGCTTTATTTGCGTCCAGAGTCTGTCGCTGCATACATAGTCAGGGCCACCCTTGCAGTCAGGAACCACAGCGCCTTCTTCACTGCAATGGTTGCAGGCCTCGTTCGTCACCGGGCACAGGTCGCCTTCACAAGGCGGGCACATCTGATCCATGTCGATGCATTTTCCGGCAACACAATATTGCGTATAGCCCATCTTGCAGAGTTCCTCCTCGGTGTATCCGCATTCGGGCATGAATGCTTCACACTGCTTTTGCAGCAAGGAGCTGGAACTGGAGTTTTCCGCAATGTCGGAGCTGCTTTCGGGAACAGTCTCGCTGGAGGCGGGCTCGCCGTTGCTAGATTCGGGCGGAACGTCCCCGTTGCTCGAGGAACTTGCATCCGTGCTCTCGATGGCAGAGGACTTCTCGTCTCCGCCGGTCGGGGCGCTCGGGCTGTCGCTATCGCAGGCGGCAAAGATGAATGCGGCAAGCGCCACGGAGGCAATCCCGCAAGCAGGCTTAAGCATTTTCGTTTTCATACGTTTCTCCTTTTATCAAATCTAGTTTGTCCATTCGACAATCGTTTTTATCTATCTCAAATATATAACTTTTTTCGCAAAAGTCAATAGATTCATAGAACAAAATTTAAATAATTTCATCAAAATCGCTACATTTTTTATCATTTCATATCATTTTACTCTATATGCAACAAACATCGCACGCATATAGAACAATCCCCTTCACGAAGGTCGCCCAAATGTCTTGCGAGCCACAAAAAGAAAAAAAAAGCACAAAAAATCCGCCCCAAACGGAGCGGACTTCAAATTTCCTGCTTTCCTTAAAACGTCAGGGTTTGACCTCACCGGTTCGGAAGTCATAAATCCCGTATGTGAAAAACGGCTTCCCTTCCTCGAACTTCTGCCCTTCGCGTCGTTTCTTTTCGTACGAAGCCTTCAAGCGCTTTGCTATTTCCGCAATGGTTTCCTGCGATACAATCCCGTCTATGCTGTTCTGGTATTTCGCCGATTTGGCATCCTGGTACTTGAACTCAAACTTGCCCTTCTTGAACACCCCCTCGAAAAAGACACCGACAATTCCCGAATCAAACGCCTCGATGGCCTTCCCCACGAAATTACCTTCCTCGTTGCCCAAGGAATCCACGACGACCCAGTTCCTTATCTGGTCCTGCGTGAACGAAACTTCATCGCCCTTCTTGTATCCCTTCAGTAGCTGAATATCGTTAGTCACAATTCCCTGGAACCGATTTCCCAGGCATTGGGTGACAAAAACGAAAACCATCTCCTTCGTCCCGTCCTTGTCGACAAGATTAATCTGTACATCCAGCACACGTTTTTCGCGCACATAGTCGCCCGCGATGTATTTCTTCTTGACCGCAGGGAACGTCGCCCTAGCCTTTTCGATATACGGGGCAATGAGTTTTTCAATATCGGCGTTCATGTTGAACAACTTGTCCTCGGCTGCATGGCCGCACACGCAAAGCACCGCAAGCAGGGAAATCACGCGAAAAAGTCTAGAAAACATATTCATACCTCACTAAAAATAACACAAAAAACAAAAAAAAGGGTACCAAACGACTTATTTTGACGCACTTTGGTACCCATTTTCACACACAAACTAACACAAAATGATACATTCACAGCGTTCAAACACTGATATTGCAAAAAAAATGGGGATTAAAGCGACATTTTTTGAGTATTTCATCCCCACTAAAAGCAAAATTTGACTTTTTAGTACAAACAAGCTAACAAATTGGGTACCAAACAGGCGTTTTTTCAGCAGTTTAATCCCCAATTTCCACAAAAAAGCAAAAATCCGGCTCGTTAGGTATCGCCCTTAATCGCCCTGCTTCGTCGGCTCATTTTCATAAAATCTTATCGGGAAAGTCGCTACATCTTCCGAATTCTTTTTCGGAAAATTCCAGCGACTTACCGCTTTCCGGATTTCTTCGTCAAAAGCCCTATTGCCGGTAGTCGTTGAATCGATTTGGACATTTTGAACGGTACCGTCAGCATTGATATTCAACCGAAAAACAATCGTCCCGCTAAAACTGGGACTCTTCTTTAAATGTTTATTGTAAATATGGCGCAGTCCAGGAGTCCGCTGACGAATAGGCCGTAAAAACGAAACTCTATCATCATAGACGCCTCTTTCCAGACTCAATTCCTCAAAAGTAGGGGTTTTTGCGAATCCCTTTGCCTTTTCAATTATAAACTTTCCATCTTTGTCCCTTTCTAGACCTTTGGAACTACTTCTGACGACACCATACAGCATAGTCGTCCCATGCGTTGAAAGATTCCCCACCGACTTTAAAACACTGTCTATGGATGCTTTAAATACGCTATCCCTGCGCAGTTTTTCGGCATCTTCCTTTTTCACGTCCAAGGGCTGTTCCGCCTCGCCTTTTTCCTGCTCTAGGGATTTATCCGCATTCTTATCGCCATCAGAACAACCCGCCCACAGCACCGCCGCAGCCAAGAGCACAAAATTATTCCAGCATTTTCCAAATAAACTCGCCATATTTTATATATAGAAAAATCCGCCCCGTGAGAGGCGGACATAAATGTTTCTAGGAGGAGATCCCCGCCTACGCGGGGATGACAAACCTCTTCCGAAAAACGCAGAGAGCCTAGCGAGAGCAGGTCCTAATCTCATTCTTGTAACGGAAACAAGTTTCCGACAAGATTGGATTACGACATCCTTCGACGAACAATGGGCTACGCCCATTTCCCGCACTGAAGTGCGGAGTCTCAGTAGCGCCTTGACCGAAGGCGTACAAACGTACGACGAGAGTCAAGGCAACGCACTATCGCGACGGCTATATACGTTTCTTAGCCCATGGTGACTTCGACCTTGTGCACACCCTTCGTAAAGATCGGGGCAATGTTCGAGTCAATCTCCTTGCCGTCAACCACCATCTTGGCGACACCCTTGCAAATGTGCTTCGGGTTCTTCACCGTAATCTGGTAGGTTGCACCACGGAACTTACGGGTTGCTTCGAAGCCATCCCACTTGGAGGGGATGCAAGGATCAACCACGAGGCCCTTGTAGTTGGCACGGATACCGATGATGAACTGCGTGGCAGCCTGGTACGTCCAGGTGGAAGTACCGGAGAGCCATGCGTTACGGCCCATACCGAACTGCTTGTGTTCGTCACCGAGGATGTTCTGCGGATAGCAGTACGGTTCGGACTCGAACACGTCGAGGATGTCGTTCTTGGAAGCCGGGTTAATTTGGTTGTAGTACTGGAAGGCATTGTCGCCACGGCCGAGGATGGTTTCGGCAATCATCACCCACGGGTTGGTGTGGAGGAAGATACCGCCGTTTTCCTTGGCTCCGGGAGGATAGGTGGAGATGCCACCCACGGCCGGTTCAAAGCCGCGGTAACCCGGAGTGGAGCTCTTCACGCCGTACTTGGTGTTGAGGAGCTTGTTCAGGCTGTCCATGCCCTGCTTGGCGCGGTCGCCGTAAGCGATGCCGGCGATAACCGGCCAGGACTGGCCGTTGCAGTAGATCTTGCCGTACTTGGCCTTGGCGACACCGTAGCCGTTGCCGTCCTTGTCGAACCAGCGGGTCCACCACTTGCCGTCCCAGGCGCTCTTGTTGAAGGCGGCCTTGACGTCTTCGTACCAGCCCTTGTACATTTCGACGGCCTTCTTGTCGCCGAGGGCTTCTTCGATGTCCATCATTTCGAGCAGGGCCTTGGCGTACAAGGCGGTGTTGAACGTGGATTCTGCACCGAGGGGCAAGTTCATGCAGTCGTTCCAGTCAGCAAAGCCGAGGAGCGGGAGGTTGTGCTTGCCGAGGTGTTCACGGGTGAACTTCAGGGCGCGCTTCAAATGTTCGAGGACAGTACCCTTCGGACGGTCCTTGCGCTTCTTGCCGGCGACGTAGAACGGAATCTCTTCCTTGAGGAAATCCATCTTGCCGGTTTCCTTGAGGTAAGAAGCTACAGTGAGGATGATCCAGAGGTGGTCGTCGCCGTACCAGTCGGCATACATCGGATTGCCCTTGGCATCCTTGACGCCAGCCTTTTCGCGGGAGTCACCGGCGTTCGCTTCGTTGCCGTTGTCTTCGGCGAGGGCGAGCGGGGCGTACTGGTGCATGGCGTTACCTTCGGGGCGCTGCACGGAGATGAGGTTCTTGGTGAGGACCAGGGCTTCTTCCGGCATGTGGCTCATCACACCCATCAAGTCCTGCGTGGAGTCACGGTAACCGATACCGCGGCTGGTGCCGTAGCCCAGCTGGTACAGAGAGAGGTAGCGGCTCCAGTTCTTGGTGGTGTGGCACTGGCGCGGGTTGTGGACGTTCACCATCGTGTTGAACGATGCGTCCGGAGTCTTCACCTGGATCGTGGAGAGGTAGTTCTCCCAGAACTTGGCAAGTTCGTCGAAAGCCTTGTCGACGTTCTTCAGGTCGCGGTACTTGGCGATGGCCTTGGCAGCAACCTTGAGGCTCTGTTCCTGACCGAGCTGGGTGCAGCAACGGAAAGTCTTCTTGGCGGCAATCTTGCCACCGTGAATCATGAGGGCGGCGATGTTGTCGCCACGGTCGCATTCGCTGTTGGAAAGTTCCTTGTTGCCCAAGGAAAGCGGAGCGGCCCAGGAGCCCATTTCGTTCGCGCCGAGGAACACGCGGCGGTCACCGTCGAAGCTACCGACCTTGCAGTTAGCGGTCACGTAGTTCACGGCGTAGTCGCGCTTCATGTAGGCATACTGTTCGAGAACGACGTGGCCGTCCTTTTCCCAGTGGCCCTTGAGGGTCATGGTCTGCGGGACCCAGTCGGCGTTCGTGAGCTGCTTTTCAGCTTCGAAGTGGCTGAATTCATAGACCGGGATAATGTCCACTTCCTTGGCGGCACCACCGAGGTTCGTCACCTGGATGTCCTGGAGGAGAGTGTTGGAGCCCGTCGGCACGAAAATCGTGACCTGGGTGCGGAGTCCGCAGCATTCGGCGATCCAGCGCATGTAAGAAAGGCCCACGTGGCATTCCCACTTGTCCATCTTGGTGAGGGTGGGAACGACAAACGGAGAGAACACCGTGTAGCCCTTGGCTTCCTTGATACGGATATAGATGGTGCTGGCCTTGAAGTCAGAGCACGGCATCTGGGCGATGTACTTGGTGATACGGTTCAGGGCCGGGTCGCCCTTGCAAACCAGGGTACCGCCGGTAGTATCCACGATACCGCCGAAATTCAAGGTACCGACGTAGTTGCACCACTTGATCGGGGTTGCCGGCGTGGTGAGCACGTATTCTTTTGCAGCGTCATCGAAGTAGCCGTACTGGGCGGCCGGAGCCTTCTTGGAGGCGACCTTCTTGACACTCTTCTTCTGTTTTGTAGCCATTGTATCTCCGTAAGAGGGGGTTGTTAAATTTAACGCGGTAAATATAAAAAAATGTGAGGTGTGAAATGTGAGATGTGCAATTATTCATTACACATTACACATTTCACACTACACATTGTTATTGGTCTTTCTTCTGGTTGAAGTTCTCGAAGTCGCGGTTACCGAAGTTGATGTAGAAGTAGCCGTCGAGCTTCTTGTTGCGGATGGGGTCGCGCAGGATGCCGATGGCGGCTCGCACGTACTTGAGCTCCACAAGAATGTGGTCACGGCTCATGCAGTTGAGGAACGGGCCCTCGGGGTAAAGCGTCGGGCGCGGTTCTTCGGCAATCATCTTCTCCAGGCGCTCGATTTCCTGCACCAGACGGCGTTCGTGCGCCTCGAGGGTGCGGATGAGTTCCTTGTTCTCGGCACCGTAAAGGAAGGCGAAGCCCAAGGTGCGCGGGTCGTCGTTGAACCCGGTCAGGTGCTTCAGGACCTCCTTGCGGAGCACGTCCTTACCCTTCTCGGTGATGCTGTACATCATGCGTTCGGGGCGGTTCCCTTCGCGTTCGGTACGGCCCAGAATGCACTCGTTCTTCTCGAGCGTCGTCAGGCGGTTGTAAACGGTAGATGTGCTCAGGTTGGCCCAGCGGTCAAGTTCACGGGAACTGATTTCCGTGATAATGTCGTAGCCGCTACGCTCCTTCTCCAGGATCAGGCCCAGGAGGACCAGGTCGTATCGATTCATTTTATACCTTCTATTCCAAATTTCAGAATGCCAAAGGCACCCCTATTCCAACTTGGAATATATTATCATTTTTGCGAAAAAGTGTACTCGTTACAAAAAAATTTGCAATTTTTACATTATGTTTAGAAAAGTTTACTCACAAACAACAAGGAAGGGGCAGCAAGGGACGGCTTGGAGTCCGCCCTAATCTCCCCCAGTGCCCGCCCACATCTCATAAACAAAAATCCCCGCGGCCTTGCGGCCACGAGGACTTTTGTTAGGAGGAGACTTTTCCTAATAAGGCACTATGCCTTATTGAGACGATCCTGGATCATGTCGATGATTTCAGAGAGTTCCTTCGGGAGGTGCTTGCCGAACTTCGGATAGTGGTTTTCCTTAACGTCAGCGAGTTCCTTCTTCCAGCCTTCCACGTCAACCTTCGTGATCTGCGGGAGAGTTTCCTTATAGTAGTCAGCGAGACCATCAGTATTGATGGCGCCTTCCTTCGGCATGTAACCGATCGGAGTTTCGACAGCGTTGTCAACACCGTTGCAGCGGTCGAAGATCCAAGCGAGCACGCGGCTGTTGTCGCCGTAACCCGGCCACATGAAGCCACCCGGAAGCTTTTCGTTGTTGGCATCCTTGCGGAACCAGTTCACGTAGAAGATCTTCGGGAGCTTGTCTTCGGTAGACTTCTTACCGATTTCGATCCAGTGCTTGAAGTAGTCACCCATGTTGTAGCCGCAGAACGGGAGGATTGCGAACGGGTCGCGACGGATCTTACCGACCTGAGAGGCGTCAATCGTAGAGGCAGCCGTGATTTCGGAACCCACGATGGAGCCGAGGAACACGCCGTGGTTCCAGCTGAGGGACTGGTGAACCAGAGGAATGGTGGACGGACGACGGCCACCGAAGAGGATTGCAGAGATAGGCACGCCTGCCGGATCTTCCCATTCCTTGGCAATGCACGGGCACTGCTTGGCCGGAGCGGTGAAGCGAGCGTTCGGGTGAGCCATTTCTTCGCCCTTAGGAGCCTTGTCCTTCGGGAGAGCGTCACGGGTCTTGCCCTTCCAGTCAACGAGCTTGCCCTTAGCCGGGTAGCCGATGCCTTCCCACCACACGTCGCCGTCTTCAGTGAGAGCGCAGTTCGTGTAGATCGTGTTCTTTTCAGCAGAGATAAGAGCGTTCTTGTTGGATTCTGCAGAAGTACCCGGGGCAACGCCGAAGAAGCCGGCTTCCGGGTTGATAGCGTAGAGACGGCCATCCTTACCAAACTTCATCCATGCAATGTCGTCACCGATGGTTTCGACCTTCCAGCCCGGGATAGTCGGGATGAGCATGGCGAGGTTCGTCTTACCGCAAGCAGACGGGAATGCGCCAGTCACGTACTTGACTTCGCCCTTCGGGTTGGTGAGCTTGAGGATGAGCATGTGTTCAGCGAGCCAGCCTTCGTCGCGAGCGAGAACGGTAGCGATACGGAGAGCGAAGCACTTCTTACCGAGAAGAGCGTTTCCACCGTAGCCCGAACCGTACGACCAGATGAGGCGTTCTTCGGGGAACTGAGTGATGTACTTGTATTCAACGTCAGCGCAGGGCCAGATGCCGTTGTCGCTTTCGCATTCGCGGAGCGGCTTACCAACGGAGTGGAGGCACGGAACGAATTCAGCGTTCACGTCTGCATTGAAGATGTCGAGAACCTTCTTACCGGCGCGAGTCATGATGTCCATATTGAGAACAACGTATTCGGAGTCCGTGACTTCGATACCGTTCTTGGAGATCGGGGAACCGAGCGGGCCCATGCAGAACGGAATCACGTACATGGTACGGCCGTGCATACAACCCTTATAGAGCTTACGCATCGTCTGCTTGAGTTCAGACGGGTCGATCCAGTGGTTGGTCGGACCTGCATCTTCTTCCTTCACAGAGGAAATGAAGGTACGGGATTCGACGCGGGCCACGTCAGACGGGAGAGAACGGAACAGGTAGCAGTTTTCCTTCTTGGCGAGCTTCGTGGCGAGGCCAGCCTTGACGCACTTCTGCATAAGGGCATCGTATTCTTCCTTGGAGCCGTCAACGACAACGACGTTGTCCGGTTCGCACATGGCAATCATTTCATTCACCCAAGTACTGATCTTCGGGTGCTTGATATCGTTAAGGGTAAGACTCATTATGAGCTCCTGTTTGGTTTAACGTTAAGTTTCGATAATTTCGAACGCGGTAAAATTTACAAAAAAAATCCGCCATCCACCACTCGCGGTTCGGGCATTTTTTTGTCAAAAGGGTACAAGGCCCTGTTTTTTACGAAAAAATTCAATTTTTCAATAAAAACATTACATTTTGGCAAAAAATTACATAGATTAGGCTTGTATACACAAAAAGGGCGTAAAAGCCCGCGTAAATAGAGGTTATCGCTTATATGAGTTGGTCTTATTCCAGGGAACACCAGAAAAACATCCTTTGCATGATTATGGCAGGCGGCCAGGGTAGCCGCCTCCAGCCCCTCACCCGCGACCGCGCGAAGCCGGCCGTGCACTTTGGTGGAACTTACCGCATTATCGACTTCGTCCTGAACAACTTCATCAACTCAGGCATCTTCAAGATCAAGGTGCTTACGCAGTTCAAGAGCGATTCCCTGAACAAGCACATCTCCGCTGCGTGGAACCTGAATGCGAGCCTCGACCAGTACGTGGACCTGGTGCCCGCACAGATGCGTACCGGCGACGAATGGTACCGCGGTACCGCAGACGCGATTTTCCAGAACATCAACCTGATTACCGACGAGCGCCCGGACCTCGTGGCAATCTTCGGCGGCGACCACATCTACAAGATGGACATCAACCAGATGATTGATTTTCACCTGAGCCGCGCCGCGCTCCTGACCATCGCCGCCATTCCCGTACCCGTATCGAAAGCGAGCGAATTCGGTATCATCGAAGTGGACCAGGACAACCGCATGATCGGTTTCGAGGAAAAGCCAAAGAACCCGAAGGAAATGCCCGGCAACCCCGGCTGGTGCCTCGCGAGCATGGGCAACTACATCTTCACGAGCAAGTTCCTGGTGCGCGAACTTTTGAAGGGTGCAGAGAACGGCGCCACGGACTTCGGCAAGCACATCATTCCTAGTTTGTACAAAGAATACCCGGTGTACGTCTACGACTTCAACACGAACATCGTGCGCGGCGAGCAGGCCAGCACCAAGGGTTACTGGCGCGACGTGGGAACACTCGACGCCTTCTTCGAGGCGAACATGGACCTGTGTTCCGAAAACCCGCCGTTCGATTTGTACAACAATTACTGGCCTATCCGCACATTCAACTGGAACCAGCCGCCCGCCCGCTTCTTTGCCGGTGACGGCAACGCCCACCAGGGAGCGGCCATCGATTCCATCGTTTCTTCGGGTTGCATTATCGGCGGGGGCACCGTGGTAAAGAGCATTCTCTCCCCCGGCGTCACCATCCAGAAGGACGCCCTCGTGGAAGAATCCATCCTCTTCCCGAACGTGACCATCGGGCCGGGCGCAAAGGTGCGCCGCGCCATCGTCGAGAAGGGCCTGCACATTCCGGCCGGATTCCAGATCGGCTACGACCTGGAACGCGACAAGAAGCTCTTCCACGTGACAGAATCTGGCATCGTCGTCCTCGCGAAGGACACGATTATAAAGGCATAAAAACGTCACACCGAAGTCGCGGAAGCGACAAGCGTGTCCATGTATGTCGCAAGCAAGTAAAAACCCGCATCGGTTGATGCGGGTTTTCTTCAACACATAGGAGAATATGCAAACACCCCGCACGGGGCATTTTATCCCAAAAAGAAAGCCCCGCACAAGGCGGAGCGAAAACACGTATCTAGATAGCCTTACTTGTGAACCACGGCGTTCTTCACGACACCGCTAGAAATCTTCACGCCGTTCCAGACAATCGCATCGCGAATCTCGACACCGGAAAGTTCACAATCGTCACCGATGGCGACAAACGGGCCAATCTTGCAGCCGTGAATCTTCGCGTTCTTGCCGATGTAGCACGGCGGAATGATTTCCACGCCCGGAACATTCACGTCCTTGGAGTTGTCGTTGCGCTTCAGGATATGCGCGTTCGTATCGAGCAGCGTTTCCACGAGCCCGCAGTCGAGCCAGCGGGAAACCGGAGCCGTCTTGAACTTGCACCCCTGCTCAATCATCATCTCGAGCGCGTCGGTGAGCTGGAACTCACCCTTGGTGCGAATATCGTTATCCATCAGGTACTTGAGGGCTGCCTTCAGCGCCTTCACGTCCTTGATGTAGTAAATGCCCACGATGGCCTCATCGCTCACGAACTCCTGCGGCTTTTCCACAAGGCGATCAATAAGGCCTTCCTTGCCCACCACGGCAACGCCAAAGCGCTTCGGGTCCTCGACCTTGTAGGTGTACAGGATATTTTCCTGGGCATCGTTCAGGATATTCAGGTCCGCCTCGAAAAGCGTATCGCCCAGGATAATCAGGAGAGGCTCGTCGTCGTTCACGTACGGGAGCGCAAGGCTTACCGCCTCGCCCAGCCCCTGCGGGTTGGACTGCACCACGGTACGCACGGCGCCCCATTCGGGCTTCGTCTTGAGGTACTCGTCCATCTTTTCGGCCTTGTAGCCGGTAATGAAAATCGTCTCGGAAGGCTTGAGGCACGAAGCATCCTCGACAATCCAGTCGATAATTGTCTTGCCAGCCAAAGGCAGCAGGCACTTAGGGCGATCCTCGGTGTAAGGACGGAGTCTCAGACCATTTCCGGCGACAGGCAATACAATTTTCATTCAGAATTTCCTTCTATTCCATTTTTTTGCCTTCGGGCAAAAAACATATACAAAGGTAAAAGATAACAAAAAAATACTAATTTGTCTATCACCATTTTTTAGCAAAAAAAGCAAAAAAACGACACAATCAAAAAAATCACCCCATATTTGTACCATCGGGGTGTAGCCCGGTCTACGCCCCTTCGACGTACAACTTCTTCATCTCGTCGGTCAGGGCCATAGGGCGGCCGCGGTTCAGGTCCACGAGCACCCACTGCGTCTCGGATTCAAAAATCACCTTGCCGTCGGACACACGCTCGAACCTGCACTTGCGCAGGCTCGCCACGCGGCCATACGCCGCCACCCAAGTAGTCCCGCGGATTTCATCGCCCAGAAAAGCCTGGTTCTTGTACTCCACGTGCTGCACATGGATCATCCAGCCGGCGCCAAGGTTCTTCATGAGGGCCGTACCGCCGACGGAATCGGAATGGGCAATCGCAATATCCTGAATCCACTTGACCGACCATACGTTGTTAAAATGGTGGTTGTCGTCAATCATCTCAGGTGTCACCTTGAACACCTGCGTGAACTGCATCGGGTTCACCGTATCTTCCATTGCAATAGCCATAAAAACCTCCGTTTGGGGGAAAGATAAAAAACATGACCTTCAGCGAACAAAGAAACTTTAACAACTAGCGACTAATAACCAAGAACCAATGACTAATGACTAAAAACTATTGACCAAAAACCTTTTCTTTATGTTATATTTACAACGAAAAGTGCTACAGCCCGTTTTTTCGCGGGTTGTCTAAAGGAGTATTTATGGATTGGAACGACTTCACGAGCCTTTCTGCAGAAGACATGCAGGCTATCTGGGACTTCAAGACGAAGGACCCGTTCTCTATCTTGGGCATCCACCCGCTCGAGACGGACAAGGGTATCAAGACGGTCATCCGCACATACCAACCGCAGGCTGCCTACATCCGCGGTGAATCCTGCGATGGCGAAGTGGAATTCGACTTCATGAAGCTCGGCGACACCGGGTTCTTCGAGGCCATCCTCGACATGGACTACGAGCCGTTCTTCTACAACCTGATTATCAAGCAGGGCGACGGCATCGAGTACACGCTCACCGACCCGTACGCCTTCCAGCCCGTACTTACCGAATTCGACCGCCACCTGATTTCGACCGGCACGCACTACGAACTCTACCGCAAACTGGGCGCGAACCTCGTGGAGCACCAAGGATTCAAGGGCGTGCAGTTCGCCGTCTGGGCCCCGAACGCACACGCAGTTTCCGTCGTGGGCAACTTCAACAGCTGGGATGGCCGCCGCCACCAGATGCGCATGCTCGGCAGTTCCGGCATTTGGGAAATATTCATCCCGAACCTCGGCGAGAACGAACTCTACCGCTTCGAAATCCACGGCGCGGACGGAAACCTTCACGTAAAGATTGACCCGCTCGCGAAACTCGCGGAAGTCCGCCCGGCAACAGCCTCCATCACGACGCACCTCGACGGCTACGAATGGGGCGACGAACTCTACATGAAAACTCACTGGGCCACCAAGGTTTTCGGAAGCCCCATGAACATCTACGAGGTGCACGCCGGTTCCTGGAGGCGCGACCCCGCGAACCCCGACCGCTTCCTCAACTGGGACGAACTTTCCGAACGCCTTATTCCCTACCTGAAGGAGATGGGCTACACGCACGTGGAATTCCTGCCGCTCGCGGAACACCCGCTCGATGAATCTTGGGGCTACCAGGTGACCGGTTACTACTCCCCCACGAGCCGCTACGGTACGCCCGACCAGTTCCGCCACTTTGTGGACCTTTGCCACCAGAACGAAATCGGCGTGATTCTCGACTGGGTGCCGGCGCACTTCCCGAAGGACGCGCACGCACTCGGCCGCTTTGACGGCACAGCCTGCTACGAGCACGCCGACCCGCGCCAGGGCGAACACCCGCACTGGGGCACCTACATCTTTAACCTCGGCCGCAACGAAGTCAAGAACTTCCTTATCGCGAACGCGATGTACTGGCTCAAGGAATTCCACTGCGACGGCCTGCGCGTAGACGCCGTAGCATCGATGCTCTACCTCGACTACGGCAAGGGCCCCGGCCAGTGGGTGCCGAACAAGGACGGCGGCAACATCAACTACGATACCATCGAGTTCCTGAAGCACCTGAACAGCATCATGGGCCGTCTCACGCCGCACGCCATCCTGATTGCCGAAGAATCCACGAGTTTCCCCTCCATCACGCGCCCGCCAGAGCAGGGTGGCCTCGGATTCCACTACAAGTGGAACATGGGCTGGATGAACGACTTTTTGAGCTACATCGAGCACGAGCCCATCCACCGCAAGTACCACCACAACCAGCTGACATTCAGCATGATGTACGCCTACAGCGAGAACTTCATCCAGGTGTTCAGCCACGACGAGGTGGTCCACGGCAAGGGCTCCATGCTCCGCAAGATGCCGGGTGACAACTGGCAGCAGTTTGCGAACCTGCGACTCACCTACGCCTTCCAGTACGCGCACCCGGGCAAAAAACTCAACTTCATGGGCAACGAGTTCGGGCAGTGGCGCGAATGGAACGAGAAGCAGTCGCTCGACTGGCACCTCATCAGCTGGGACAGCCACGGAAAGCTCCTGCAGATGATGAAGACGCTCAACCACCTGTACAAGGAAAACGCACCCTTCTGGGAAATCGACCACTACCACACCGGTTTCGAGTGGATCTGGTGCGACGACGCCGACAATTCCATCGTGAGTTTCGTGCGCAAGGACGACCACGGGAACCAGATTCTGTGCGTGTTCAACTTCACGCCGGTGGTGCGCAACGACTACCGCCTGGGAGCGCCCGCACGCGGAGCCTGGAAGGAAATCTTCAACACGGATGCGGCCATGTTCGGCGGCTCTAACGTTGGGAACTTCGGCGAAGTCTGGACGCAGGATATCCCGTGGCAGAACAGGCAGTGGAGTCTGAACATTCAGCTCCCGCCGCTCGGCGCGCTGTACTTCAGACTGGAGCGCTAACTACCACCAGCATTCTAAATTCATATACCGTAGTTGCCTCTTTCTCGGTTTCTCGCTCTTTACCTGTCCCGGATTCATCGAGACAAGACGCCACGTTAATCCAAGGGAAACGTAGGGCGAGTAACCGTCAGCTTGAGCAATATCGGATACATCCATATTGTTAAGCCCGAATTTGAGCCGCAAGCCAAAGCGGCTATGTATGCGTGAACCTTCAACGGGCTTGCCAATGTAATTGGGGAACAGCAGGTCGAAATACATTCCCACCCCGTAGCGGAAGTACGATTCGCGTGAATAATCGTCAGCGTCTCCATAGTTATACTCAAACGTGGACACCCCGATAGATGCGAATGCAGCAGACTCCACGTACCCAGTTTTCAGCCACAAGAATCCGAACTGTACATTTGCAGAAAAATCGTTAGCCGAGCAGGAATCGCATTCGGTATCAAGCACGACAATTGACGAATTCATGCCAAATATCCACCGATTCATGAGAACGTTCGTCTCGAAATTCATATACAGTGAAGGGCTTACCCCAGAAAAATCTCCCCACAGGAAGGGACGTCCGAAATTTGTTGCAAAATCGAAAGCGAATTTATCTTCGGAAACGTACAAGCGTTCTGGAGGCTTATTTGCGGCAATTCGCTTAACCGTCTCGCAGACGCGCTCACGATTTTTTCCCGACAGGCCCTTCACCGATGCACAATACGAACCGTCTTCCACGAAATACTTTAACAAGGCGTTCAGGCGCGGGTCCAGCCCTTCCCCGTACTGAATGTTGTTGTAGCCGTCACGATAATACATTACGGAATCTTCATTTAGAATAAATTCATAATCCCGGTTCAAGACCTTAAGCAGAACGCGGGATCGGAGCGATAGGTCCGCTGAATCGGCCAAGGCGAGCGCGGCAGAATATTCACCCGCATTCACTAAGTCAAGCAGGCGTTTGCGCACGTCTATCGCATAATGCGGTTTAATATCGTACTTCACGCGGAATGGAAAGTACCGGACATTTTCAAGAGACGAATCCAGCGACGGCACCGGATCGGAGAATCCGTCCAAAAAGAAGATGTATTTATTCTGCGAATTAGTTTGTAGCGAATGCTCCGGGAAAGGAATAAGCGCGAGCCGCTGGACAAGCGACCAGCCCGTAGAATCCCCGGTAATATCCGTCCCTACATACGCAAAAGTGAATATGGACTTTTTCGCTTCCCCGCTCGGAGCGACCCACGCACCGGTAGCCCTGTCATAAACCTTCTCGACAAGCAAGGAGTAATTCACCAGGTAAAAGCCTGTATCCCATCCCGTCAGGTTACGCAGTTCAAACGTTTTGCGGAATATTTCGGGAGCGCGGGAAAGGTCCTTTTCCTGTCGATTCCTTTTCGTTTCTGCCCATCCGTGAAAGAAATTGAACAGGCGGGCGCTATCGCCTTCAAGCGTATATTTTCCGAGTTCTTCTTCAGGAACGATACGCATTCCCGTAATCGTCCCGTAAAATGCGGCAGGAGCTGTTTCAAGTTTCTTGACAACAGATTCCTGCTTGACAATGTCCCGGATAATCACGAAGTCGGCATTGGCAAAGGCAAGCGAAACTACAGCAAGCAAGAATAAGAAAAAGCGCTTCAGAATCATTTCGCACCCTCCCTATCGCTGTAATCGAATTCAAAGTTTTTTTGCTTGTATTCAAACAGAGCCAATTCCAGCGAGGCGTACAGAGTGTAGCCCGAAGCATCGACGACATCGTCTGCCCACATGTTCTTGATACCACCCCTGATTCTCAGTCCCACGCGGACCTTCTTGTAATCCATAAAGAAAACATCCACCATCGCACCAGCGCCAAAAGCCGGGAAGACCTGCGAGGAAAGGCTATTGTCATTATTGTCCGAATCGACATACTTCAAAGAACTGTAGCCCACTCCGCCCGAAACAAACGCCCTCAAGTTTACGTATTTCAAATCGAGGAAAGTATAGCCCAGATTGAAGTCCGCCGCAAGTGTTTGAAGTTCCAGGCTATCCTGTTCCCTGCATTCTCCCGTCTGAATGCCCAAATAAAAACCATAGGCAAGGCGGTTTCTGAACAAATCTAATTCCATACCGCCACCAAAGTTTATCCGGACCTTATCTGAAATATCCCCGAGCGGCACAGCAACCGGCGCCACGAAAGTCGCTCCAAAATAGTTTTTCAAGTCATAGCCAAACTTAGTCCAGAACCGCTCGACAAGATATTCCAGCTGTTCGCTCTTCTTTAACTGCGGCTTGTATTTTTCGATAAGTGCGGACACCTGTTCTCGACTCTCGAAAAGTGAAAGCAGCAATATGCGGACAAAGGCGCGGTCAGCTTCATCTGCGATTCGCCCGAGTTTTTTCTCGAGTTCGCCCGAAGTCCTCTGCGTCGCGATTTTTTCTAGGGCAGTTGCCCCGAATACTCCATCAACATACTTAGACGGATTGTACGTCTTCACGGAATCCAGATTGCACAGGAACTCGTAATCCCCGAGAAAGTATTTTACGAGAAACCTGTCCCGAAATACAATCTTCTTATACGTCGCCGTACTTTCGAATTCCCGAACTGTATCCCAAATCGCCTTGAAGTCGTCCATGCGATCTTCGGCCAAGGCAGAAGTAAGCGCCTTCTGCAAATATTCCGCAGAATCGTTTTCCCGCTGGATTTTCCTTTGCAATTCTGCGATGGCAGAATCCGAGTACGTTGCGCCAGGAGAACCGTGCCCGCGGGAATACGTCAGCTCCACGTTGTCTTGCACGAACAGGAACATCACCGAGTCGCGCGAGAGACCTTCTGCTGCATGCGAATAGCACAAGAACAGCGCTACAAGAGCACAAAACAAGAAGGCTTTTCTTTTCTGACAAACGCGCATAAAGGAAATATACAAAAACCTCAAGAAGCCACACAAAAAGCCCCGCCCGCGGAGCCTGGAAAGAAATCTTCAACACGGATGCGGCCATGTTCGGCGCACTGTACTTCAGGCTGGAGCGCTAGTTTGTCATCCCCGCCACCGAGCGGGGATCTCATATGAAACAGCCGCGGGTCAAAGCTGCAGCTGTTTCGTATTTACGGCAAGTCGAAATGCTCTAGCGGCAATTCAGAAGCATCCAACTCCAGGGGCTCATAGCCCTTGAAATCCTTGACATTCCTGTGGTACGTGATGGTATAGACCGGCATATCCAGCGGGAATATCATCTCGTTAATAAAGGTCCCATGTGCAGGCGTACCAACGCTCCTTTCTTCGAACTCCGCATGGATTTTCTTCGATTCCTCCGGCGTCAGTTTCCGATGAACGACAGCAGGGTCCGGTGTTTCCAAAAGCGAATCGCCGGAATAATAGACGTGCAGTTCCTTGCCAATCACCTTCGTGAAAACCGCCCTGAAGAAGGCTTCGTCAACAAGGTAGTCTATCTTATTGACATCGTGCCAGCCGTCTATTCTCCAGACGCATTTCGCATCGAAAGTTCCTTCCTTCGAGGGTTCAATCGATACGCCGACATCTCCGCACAATTCCATCGGAAGGACCCGTTTCTTTGCGTTCATCCCGTTGACAGCGCCGACAAGCAGGTCCTTGTTCCCGTAGCCATCCCGCAGGTACAGGTTCTCGTTTGTACGTACCACCACACCGAGTTCCCAGTAGAACTGCAACTTCACGTTTTCCGATGTCAGCAAGCCCCGAGCCGGCGTAAAGCCGTCACGGATATTCGTGCGCGGCAACAGCACATAGCACGAGGCAAGCGAGAGCGTTATCAACAGCAGGAGGATTCTCATTCGCATCTCGCGGCCCTCCTGTTGAAAAGCAATGCATCCAGCTTTTTCAGGCCCTGCTCAATAGTATCCAGGGGGTACGTCAACTTTTGCGAGTCGACCCGGAAATCCCTGAAGGCAAAATACTGCACCCGCTCCCCCTCCTTCTTGTAGCCGAGATAGAGAGGCATCTGCAAAGTATTGACCTCGTAATGGAAAGCTTTTGCGGAATCCGCCTTCGTGGGGATTACTACCGGGAATTCTGCCAGCGGCAAGCCCTCGATTTCATTATACGATGCAGAAACAAGCGTAAAGCGCTCCACGCATTTTTCAAAATCCCTGTAGCCCTTCAGGCCTTCGCGCTCCCGGAGGTACGCCTCGGGGTTACGCCAGCGCGATTCTTTCTGGCCAGGCTTCTGGTACAGCGTAGCGTCCCCGCCTTTCGCGACAAAAATCAGCCGGAGCGAATCTCCCCTCTCGCGGAAAATATAAAGCCCGTCGCCGTCCCAATCGATTTTTGCCTGCGAGAAAATTCCGTCTAGGGCGTTCTTCCTGAAGTTCACGCTAACCGGAGCATTCTTCTGGCCCTCCGGCGCAAAGAACCACGAAGTCTCGGCACAGGCTAGCCCTGCCATCAGAAACATTATAGCCACAAGCCTGCGCATATTAAAACCCCTCAAGCGAACATTCGTATCCGCTACACACAACCTTGCACACGCCCGAAATTCTTTCCAAGGTTGCCTTCACGCCCTTGTACAGCGTAAAATAATCCTTGATGAGTTCCTTCGGTTCGAACCACCGTTCAAGATAAAACAGGTGCAATACATCTAGGAACGTGCGGTTCTGATTTTCGTCTACGCGTACAATGTGGAGTCCGCCTTCTTCGGTACCGCCCCAGCCATCCACAATAGACATGCTGTTCCTTTCGAAGAACGTTTTCATCAGGGCTACGAGTTCCTCGGGAAATTCAGTCTTCTTCTTGCAGGCCTTTTGCAGTTGCGGGCGCATCTTTTCAATCGATTTTTCCCTAGCCTGGAGAGTATCCGCCTTCCACTGGTCCATATAATATCCCGAAACCAGCGCCTGCATGAAACTCACCTCCCCTTCATTCCCGGACAACGGCAAATACGCAAAGAAGGTTCCGCGCACCTTGTCATCGTACATGTAATTTCCGAGGACAATGTAATACCCCGGTTTCGACATGCCTATCGGCTCGCCAAAGTACAATTCATGCTTTCCAGAAGGGACCGTTCCATACCCGGTCGAGGGCGCAAACCTGCAAATGCACTTGCCCGCATAGCAGGAACAGAATCCTTCGGCACAGAGCACCAGGAGCAAAAGGCAGAACACCTTTCTGCAATTTATACAAACTTGCATAGCCCCAATATACAAAAAGCCCCGCCGCTCGGCGCCGTTTATTCCAGGCAGGAAAGACAATCTTGCACAAGATTCTCGAAAAGCATTAGAAACGGCAGGCACAAACGCCTGCCTTCTTTACTTTTCCAAAAACAATAAACAACTTAAACTTCCAAGTTCTTGTTCTTTCGCGGAGAAATCGCGATGAACACGAGCACGCTTATAAGCAACAAGAACGGATAGAACATGTAGGGAATCAAGTCGAACGCACTCACGCGAGCATCCGGCAAAGCAGAAGCAATCGCAGCAAGAGCCACCAGCATCTGCGCACCGTAAGGCAAAACGCCCTGCACCACGCAACTGAAAATATCCAAAAGCGAAGCCGTCTTCTTGGGAGAGATGCGGTATTCGTCGCCCATCTGCTTTGCAATCGGGCCCGCCATCACAATCGCCACCGTATTGTTCGCCGTTGCGATATCCAAAGCACTCACCAAAAGACCGACACCCACTTGTCCGCTGCGATGCCCCTTGAACACCTTGTGGATAAAGTCGAGCAGAGCCGCAAACCCGCCATGAATGCGGATAAGCCCGCACAAGGCGCTCACTAGCACCGCCACGAGAATCGTCTCGTACATGCCCGAAATACCTTTCCCGATATTCTGCAACAAGCCAATCATATCGAGCGGTCCGAAAGCAACCATAATGATTGAAGCAGCGACAATTCCCACCAAAAGCACAGTGAACACGTTAATCCCCGTGAGAGCCAACGCCAGCACCAAAACGTAGGGAATCAGTTGCACCAAGCTGTAAGAATTCTCGGCAACCGCACGAGCCTCCGTCGCGAACGAAATCGCCGTGATAATCGCCACCGCAAGAAGTGCCGCCGGTAGCGCAATAATAAAGTTCACATGGAACTTGTCCTTCATCTTGCAGCCCTGCGTCGAAGTCGCCGCAATCGTCGTATCCGAAATAAAACTCAAATTGTCGCCGAACATAGCGCCGCCAATCACCGTCGCCACGCAGAACGGAACGCCAAAGCCCGCCATCTGGGCCACCTCTACCGCAATCGGAGAAACCACAGCAATCGTCCCGACCGAAGTTCCCATCGCCGTAGAGACGAACGCCGCCACCACGAACAGCACCACCACCGCGAACTGCGCCGGGATAAAGTCTAGGAGCAAGTAAGCCGCAGCCGACGCACTCGAGCGCCCCAAAATCCCCGCGAAAATGCCTGCGCAAAGGAAGATGAGAATCATCAAGAAAATATTGCGGTCGCCCAGCGCCCCCGCCATGATGTTCATCTTCTTGTCGAAATTCAGCTTGCGGTTCTGCATGCACGCCACAAAAATCGCAATCAAGAACGCCGCCACGATAGGAATGTTGTAGAACCCCATAGAAATATGGAGAACGTATTCAAACGTAATGCCAAGCCCCAGATAAAGTACCAGGAACACGGCGACCGGCAAAAGGGCAATCGGGTTACCCTTGATTTTATCTTCAATGCGTTCGTTCTGCATGCAAAAAAGATAGAAATTACTTCTTCGGCTTAAACAAAGGCGGGGTCGTATAATGTTTTGGCCTGTATTTTTTCGGGACATCGTAGCCGAGTTTTAAAAGCATTCGGACATAATCTTCGTTCTTCATGCGCATCCTGGACTTTTTCAGGATGTTCAAGGTTCCGTATTTCTTTTCGTTCCGCAACACATCCAGAAGCCCATAAATAGAGATGCAAGAATAAGATAACGCACATGCAAAGGCATAAGCAAACTTATCTTGGGATGAAGGGAATCGACAAAAGAACACATAACTCAACACCATAACAGCCAACAAAACAAGCAAAATAATCACGCGGAATTTCCAATCGCAGCGAGCTATAAACCGTTTATCCAAGGCGGGCTCCAGCCGGCCGTATATAAGCTGTTCTCCCTTGCAATGCGGGCAAACAATAATGGGGCTCCCGAACATCAATGAATTTTTATCGTATGGATACGGGTGGTCTTCGCCACAAAGACGACAATGGAACTCGCCCACCTGCTCGTCGACGACACATTTCACTTCAAGTAAATCGCGGTTACTCCACTGGGATTCTTTCTTTTGACGCATAAATCACTCAAGTCCTTGCCGCGAAAATAGAAAAAAGAATTACATACAAAAAAAGAGCCCCGCCGGGATTTCCGGCGAGGCGAGTTTCTTTTCTTAATGGATCCTATCGGCCGTTGGCCTCCAGGATGACATCTTACTCAATCGTGATGAGCGTGATGGTGCGCTTGCCGACCTTGATCGGCTTGCTCACGTCAACACCCTTCTTGGCCTTCTTGGACGGATCGTTCGCCCAGCCTTCCTTGAGCTTTTCGGAGCTCTTGTCAAGCGTCTGGACAGTGGCCTTGCCCTTGAAGCCCGGAATGTCGAGCTTGAGTTCGTAGTCGCTGTACGGGCTCTTGTTGATCACGAGGAGGCTCTTCTTCTTGCCGTTTTCGGTGTAGTAGGTCGTGATGAGCGATTCCTTGTCACCGGTAATCACGGTCTTGAGGAGCTTGCCGCGGAGAGCGTCAGAAGCCATCTGGAATGCCCAGTAACTCGGGCGCGGGCAGTTCATGCAGTCTTCTGCAGAACGGGTCAGGTAACCGTAGTCACCGCCTTCCGGAGTGATGTCGTTGTGGATATCCCAGTACTGTGCGTTGTCCACGTTTTCGGTGGCAAGCATAGCGAGGTAGTCAGCAACGAACAGGCCGTTTTCGAGAGCGATGGTCTGCGGACCCGGGTTGAAGTCCACGGAGTTCCATTCGGTGAGCCAGAGTTCGAACTTCTTGTCCTTATTGAAGTGCTTGGTCCACTTGTCCACGAGCTTGTGCAGGCGGCTGTAGATAGGCACGAGGTCCTGCGGGGCGCTGAGCATGGCGAAGTCGTTTTCTTCACCGAAGTGCTGCGGGTAGTGGTGAACGATGATACCATCGGCAATGTCACCAGTTTCCTTGAGCACGTTGTCGTTCCACTGACCGTCGAGAACGCCGAGCACCGCCACCTTGATGGTCGGGTCAACCTTCTTCATGGCCTCGATAAACTTGCGAGCGCGCTTACCATAGATGGTACCGCCGTCCTTACCGTACTTTTCGTAGTACGGGTGCCAGTTACCGTAGACTTCGTTACCGATTTCCCAGTACTTGATGCCGGCCTTCTTGTCGATGTTGGTGTGCTTCACCCAGGCAGCGGCTTCCTGTTCGGTGCCGGAACCGAAGTTGACAGTGAACATGGCGTTGGAGCCAGTCTTCTTGAGCCATTCGAGGAATTCGTCGGTATCGACCATCCAGTCGTGGTTGTCGAGAATTTCCTTCCAGTGGTCGTCATCGGCACGGAGACCACCCGGGTAACGGATGATGCCGTGGTTGATGCGCTTCACGAAGTCGCGGGTCTGGACCTTGAACTTCGGATTGTCAAGCATGTCGCCATCCCAGAGGGCAGCGTTGATACCGAAGAGGCCGCCCGAGATGTTCGGGTTGATAACGTCGCCAGTACCCTTCACGTCGACCTTCACGACAGCCGGACGAGCGGCAGCCTTGACTTCGCGCTGGTTGGTGAGCTTGATGTTGTCGATTTCGAAGGAGCCGTTAGAACCTTCTCCACCCGGTTTGAAGTCAAGAGAAACGACGTTCTTGAGGTCGAACACGCCGTTTTCCTTGGCGTTAGGCGGCTGGTAGTACGGGAACTTGCTGAAGGTGCGGAACGGAACAATCACAGTGGTACGGCCGCGCGGCACACCGGTGTTGGACACGAAGAGCTCGTTGCCGGCGTCACCGATCTGGACCGTGATGGACTGCCATGCACGTTCAGAGTAGACGTCGAACATAATGCCCCAGTGGTTGGTCCAGTCGCGGAGCTTGGCGTCGTGAGCAGCAGTGTTCTTGGTGAAGTCGAGAACGAAGTCCACCCAGTCAGACATTTCGAAGTGCTTGATGAAGAGGGAGTTGCCATCGAGCTTGGAGCTCTTGTACGGCATCTCGATTTCGGCCTTGGACTTCGGGCCGAAAGACGGTTCCCACTTGTCCTTGGCAAACTTGCCTTCGAAGTCGGAGATAACCAGGTCCGGAGCCTTGGACTTCCAGTTGTCCCACTTGATATCCGGGTCAACCCAGTCGATGGTTTCGGTGAAGGTGATCTGGTCCACAAAGATGGTCACAGGAGCCGGCTTGCCCGGTTCGCCCTGATTTTCACCCTTGCCAACAGAGAAGCGGATTTCCTGAATCTTGTTCCACTGCACGTCCTTGGCGACTTCGGCCTGCTTGTTAGCATCCCAAGCCTTACCCTTGTCGACGAACTTCTTCAGAGGAATCTTCACGAGCTTCCAGTCGGTGCCGACCTTCGCGCCAGCAATCCAGTCGTTCAGGCTGACCTTGGTCTGGCTCTTGATGTCGTTGCCCTGGTTGTCGAGGATACCGACGTACACCTTTTCGCCGCCGAGCTTACCCTTAATCCAGAAGTAGAGACCGCCCTTGTTGCGGACCTTGGAAAGGTCGATGTACTTACCTTCACCGAGCGAGTAGGTCACGCCGGACCAGTCGTTGTTATCGATGTAGAGGGCGAGCACGTTCTTGTTGCCCGGGGTCTTGGACTGAGCTTCACGCTGGGCAGAAAGGCCACCATAGCTGTAGCTGAAGCCCTTGAGGCCGTCGGAGTAGAACGTACCGTTAGCCACCGGCTTGACCTTGCCGTCGAGCTTTTCGGGGTTCTTCGGGCCGTCGATGACGTCGTTGTTTTCATCCCAGTAAACAATCTGCTTCTTCGGGGCAGCCTTCTTGTTGCCCTTCACGATTTCGATGTTGTCCACCCAGATTTCGAAATCAGATGCGCCGCTCTTGTCGATGGAGAAGCGGATTTCTGCAATCTTGTCCCAGTCGATACGGGCCGGGAATTCAGACTTGCGGGTGTTGTCCCAGTAGAGACCGCGGTCCGGGAAGTCCACGAGAGGAATGGAAACCTTCTTCCAATCCGTCGTAACGGCACCGCCCTCGATGTACTTGTTCATCGGGAGCACGACCTGAGTTTTCTTGCCGTCAGAAACTTCTTCGTCAAGGAGGCCAATCTTCACGGCTTCGCCGCCCTTCTTGCCCTTGATCATGAATTCGACCTTGGAATCAAGCATGTACTTGTTCAGGTCGAAGAATTCGTTGTACAAGCAGACGGAAGCACCGGAGTATTCCTTCGGGTCCAGCTTGATGTTCAGGGCAGCCTTGGACTTGTAACCGCCATCCTTCGTGATGGTGATGCCCTTGCTAGAGCCACCGTAGGCGTAGTCGAAACCACCCGGACGGTACTGCTCGTCGAAGAACTTGTAGACGACCGTCTTCGGCTTCTTCGGCTGAGCCATTGCAGCCACGCTTACACCCAGGAGGATGACAGACGCGACTTTCAATGTTTGCTTAATCATATGTCGTTCCTTGTTTGTTGTTTGATTTTTTGCTTTAAATTTAAACTCTTAATGCGAAAAAGGGCACACGCCTAGACGTTTAAGCGTGTACACCTGAAAACACTACTTGGCTTCCTTGAGGAGTTTTTCCACGAGGTCCGGGCTGAAGCGGTCCTGACGCTTGCCGTTGATGTAGAAGTTCGGGGTACCCTGCACGCCGACCTTCACGCCCAACTGGAAGTCCTTGTCAATGCGTGCTTCCATGGCAGAGTCGAGGACCATGTCCTTCTTGAACTTCTCGATATCGAGGCCGATTTCGGTAGCAACTGCGATATAGACGGAATCGGAGAGTTCGCGGCTATGCGGAGCGAGGGCGTAGCGGTATTCCCAGAACTTGCCCTGCTTCTGGGCAGCGATGGAGGACGCGGCAGCGGCCTTGGCGTTGCTGTGGAAGCTGAGCGGGAAATGCTTGTAGACGAACTTGATCTTGTCCGGGTACTTCTCGTTGAGTTCCTTCATCACAGGAGCGATGCGGGAGCAGTACGGGCACTGGAATTCGGTGAATTCAACAATCGTGAGCTTCGGATCCTTGGTGTTGCCGAAAACCGGGCTGTCGTCAACGGGGATATCCCAGACCTTGTTGGCCTCTTCCATTTCTTTCTTGGCATCCTCGAGAGACATGCCTGCACGCTTTTCGAGAATGTAGGCAACAACTTCCATGTTTGCCTCCATTTCGGTCACCTTCTTTTCGAGGGAGTCGATGCGGGCCTGCTGGTTGAAAGAACCACCGGCAGAGGCCTGGTTGCAGGCGACGAAACTAGCGGCAAGAACTGCCATAGCGACGATAGAGATACGTTTCATGTTTTTCCTTTTAGTTGAATAAACCATCCAACGGGCGAAGTCCGCCCGCATTTTGATTGAAATATATAAAATAGTTGGCAGAAGGCAGAACTTAATTGGCTGATCTTAGCAGGTAGAAGGCTGTTTGTATTTACAAAAAAAGCGGGGGTAAAAAATACGCCCCGCAATCCAAAAAACCTTACTGAAATTTTACAAAGACTTCACCATGAAGGTATGGCGCGATTTTGCAGAAATTACGCGAACCTGGAGCACACCCTTCGCGCGGAGCGAAAGCGTCGCCGTGCCCTGCAGGCCCTTGAACTGTTCAACCATCTTGCCGGCGAGGTCGAACACCTGCACGTCAAATGCAGAAGCGTCCATACCCGAAAGCGTGATGGTAGAGCCGTTCTGGACAAGCGAAAAATCGGGAGCCTTCGCCACCACCGGCACCACGTCTACCGTATCCGGCTTTTCTTCCTCGCCAGGCATAGTGACGGGCGCCTTCTTGCTGAGGATGTACCCGAGCGCACCCACGAGAGGCGCGTTCATATCGACGCAGACCTCGTTCACGTTCCAGGCAGAAACAGTCCCGTTGTGGCTCCCGCTGTTAAAGTCTCCCGCGATAAGGCCACCTAGCAGCTTGTTCTTTTCGGGCGGCTGGAGTCCGGAATCCACCTCGCGGCCCGTATCCTCGTTGCCGTAGTACCCGCGATGGTGCGGGGACTTCGGGGCATTCGCGCCGTTCTTGGTAAACCCGACCACATAGGACTTCTTGTTGCTGTTGTCACCAAGCAGGTAAGCGACGTTCTTCTCGATAATGTCATCGAACTTGGTTTCGCCGTAGAAATTGGACATGAGCGCATACAGGAAAGCGCCACCCGCCGGAGAACGCACGGAGAAAGAGCCGCCACCGCCGGTTTCGCCCATGAAGATATCGTTCTTCGCCTTCTTCTTGTAGATGTTGTCGAGGAACTGTTCCGCATCGTAGAAGGAACCCGAGGAAGGCGCCCAGTGGAACACGCCCTCACCCATCACCACGGAAAGCGGGACGGCGTTCGAGTAGTTGAGGCGCGTGTAGCTGCCCGAACTAAAATCGAGGTCGAAGAACCATTCGTCGGCTTCGGTCTTGTATTTCTCATCTTCCGTCGTGCGGTACAGTTCGAGCGCGGCGAGGAACGGACCATCCTTCCAGCGACCATCCCACCAGCTGGATTCATAGAATCCGCCGGAGTTCGTGACACCCTTGTGCGACTTGGCGTAGGAATAGGCTGTCTTTGCCGCCTCAAGATACTTTTTCTTGTTGGCTTCGTCGGGGTCGACGCGCGCCATCACGGCAAGCATTGCTGCCGCCATACCCGGAGTAAAGCCGTCGTTGGCATCGCCCTTGACATAGCGGGGTTCACCGCCCTCGCCCTGGCCAAGCGTGCTCATCTTGCCCGCAGTGACCCACTTGGTGTGGTCGGCATTGCCGTCGCCCTTCACCGTAACAAAAGCAGAGCTGCTGATAGCGGCCTTCACCCAGAAGTCAGCCTCGTAGCGGAGTTCCTCGAGCAGGTCACGGACCTCGTTGGGCTTGCCGCCCTTGCGCGTGTAGTCCTTGCTTTCCTTGTAGTCGGAATAGTCGCCTGTATAAAGGTCGTAAAAGCCCTTGGTGAATTCGGCATAGCTGAGTGCCAGAATGTAGGAGGCATAGCCCTGCGACTGGCCATACATCACGTGGTCGCCACAGTCGAACCAGCCACCCGAAACATCCTTGCCGTTGTAGCTGTCCTTCGTGAAACTCTTCGTATAATTGGTGCCGTCGAGGATCCAGTTCGGGCCCTCACCAGAACGCTGTGCGCCAAAGAAACGCGTAGTCATCCAGGCCGCTTCGATGTAATCGTCTGTGCTGAGCGCCGCAAGACCGGCAGAGGGTATAAAGGCCATCAGGGAGAGGGCCGAAACAATAACTTTTCTACAATTCATGTGTTCTCCGGTAAGGTACACCCACACCCACCGGGCAACAATATAAGATTTTTTAGCGAAAAATCACACGAAAAGATTGTTTACACGGCCAAAGTCGTGACCAGCGTCTCATGAAGCAGGCCATTCGTGAAAATCGCCTGCTCGGCATCCACGAATTCAAGCGGTTTGCCGTCAATGCGGGTAGATTTCCCGCCCGCTTCCTCTACCAGCAGGGCAATCGCCCCGATATCCCACGGGTAACTCATGGTCATCACGAAGCAGTCTATGCGCCCGCAGGCCGTAAAACAGCCCTCGATGACGGCAGAACCCAGGCACTTGACGCGCTCGAAGGCAACCGCCTCGCGGGCAAAGTTGCGGGAATTCTGCTCGTTTATCTTTTGCACATCGCCCACATTGAAATCGCCGTTGCTCACGATTGCGTGAACGGAATCGCTCTCGCGACTCACGTGAATCGCCTTCCCGTTCATGAAGGCACCCCCGCCCTTGCTGGCCGTATAGAGCTCGCCCAGCTTGGGGAGGTTTACCGCCGCCACCAGAGGCTTGCCCTCAAAATGGAGCGCGATGGAGATACCCCAGAGCGGAATCCCGCGGCTAAAATTCACAGTGCCGTCCACCGGGTCGATAATCCACAGGTAGCGCGGGTCCGAGCCCTCGATGACGCCCGCCTCTTCCGTGCGAATAGAATGCGTGGGGAAAGCCTTCCGGATTCCCTCGACAATCAGCTTTTCGCTTGCAATATCGGCGCGGGTAACAACATCTTTCTTGGACTTGTAGTGAATTTCGCCCAAATCCTGCTGGATTTCAAGGCAGAGGTCGCCGGCGCGCCTGGCAAGCGTTTCGGCAACGGAAAGGAAATTTTGGGATTCTTGCATTTTAGTGGGCAAAACTTAGTTGGCTGTCGGCAGGCGCTCTACTCCGGGTAGGCGCAGCAGCGGAAGCCGATAGTCGGGGACTTGTAGAATGCAGCGGCCTCGCGGTAACGCACCTTCTCGCCCGTGAGGAACACCACCTTGACTTCGGAGGGAACATACTTCAGGCCGTTGCCCAGCGTGTCGAGCCACGCGTCGCCACCCTTCTTGTACTCGGAGTACAGCGCGTAGTCCTCGCCGATGGTATTGCCCGAAGAATCCTGCACGGTAAAGAACTGCAGGCTGTCCGTGAAATCCTTCTGCGAAAGCACCTTGTAGAGCGTGCGCGATGTATCGGCAGCAAACACGGTATCGACCTTCGAGCCCTCGCGGTACAGGTACACGGAATCGGTAGTGAAGGCGGGCCTCGTGAAATACGGGTACGAACGGTTCGTGCACAGCGCAAGCGATTCTCGGTCAAGCCCACTATAAATCTTGTAGCTAGAACCCTTCGCTACGGCAACCGTATCTTCGGACCTGCCAATGACCCATTCCTGGTACTGGCCCGGCATGTCGCGTACACCCATCGGGTTTACGCACCGGTAATCGCGCTTCGAGACATCCGCCGCAGAAGCAGAATCGTTCGTGCCCACGTTGCAGTAGCTGAACAGGTATTCGCTCGCATCTATGTCGAGTTCGTTCAGCACGCCGTACGAAAGCGAACCGCCCGAAAGGCAAACCAGTTCCCAGTCGCGTTCCTTGCACAGGCTGACGGTGAACCCGCTTGCCGAAACGCCCTCGCACGCGGCAACTGCCTCGGAATGGAGCACGTTGTAGACGAACTCGCCCGAATCGTTCCTGTGTTCAAACTTCTCCATGCAGAAGCTGGCCGAATCGCCCGTAGAAACAGGCACAAAGCCTTCGGGGCATTCCATCTCGGATGCAAGCTTGCCGGGAGAAACCGCAATGGTGTCGATAAGCGCCGTCGAGTAATACCCGGACTTGTCCTTCGCACGGATGCGGAAAATAATCGTATCGCCCGGGGAAACCCAGCGGATAGTATCGGTCACGAAAGTTCCCGTCGCGGACACCGTCATGGTATCGCCATCGACCGCGTAAAGCTTGTTGAAGCGGCCCGAACCACCCGCATAGCCATATTCCTTCCACTCCTTCAAGTTCACGTCGTAATGTTCCACGACATAGACCGCGACCGTATCGTAACACAGCGTGAACAGGCACGTATCCGGAATCAGCACGACCGTATCGGATTCAATCGGGTGGTCCACCTTGTAGGGGTCCACTCCCCTGCTCCAGAAAATACGCAGGCGGTTGTTGCTATCGAGCCGTGCCATTCCCGGGAACAGAGAATCCTCCATAAAGTAGAGGCGCGTAGGCATTACGGGCGCAACGGAATCCGTAGTCAGGAACAGCTGGTTCGTCTCGACCGTAGAAAGGCCTTCCGTTCCCGAGGAATTGCCCACGGAATCCCAGGCCGAAATGCCAATCGTGTATTCCGACATGGACTTGAGCCCCTCGATCACCATGCGGAACCGGTTCAGCGAATCGGCATCGAAATCAAAGCCCTTCCCGTCGGTAATGGAAATGCGCAGGTAGTTCTTCACGTTATCGCCGTGCGAAACGGAATCGAACCACACGGAATCAGAGCTTGCACGAATCCTGGAATGCCGCGTGTAGTAGGTCGAACCGGTAGAATCCACCCCGTCGGGGCCGGTCAGCGTAATCTTCAGGTCGCGCAGGTCCTCGTCCTTGTCCGAAGACCAGATAACCACGTTGTAACCGACAATCATCCCCGAAAGGAACATCGGCTTGTAGAAGTTGGTCTGGTCAGTCGGGCGGTACCATTCAAAAAGAGCGCCTGTCGTCCACACGGAATCGTACACCGTCACCCGCGAAGGCGGAATGTCGTCACCAAAATGCAGGAACACGCGCTGTACGGAACCGGGGTCGCCATCGGTGTACTCGCAGAACAGGGCCACCTGCACGCTATCGTACCCCTGGTCCACATAGTCCTTGACCAGCTCAGTCAAGTCAAGCGTATCGTAAACACGCTCGGTACCCGAAGAATAGTCTATGGACTTGGTCGCCTTGTCAATCTGCTTCGAAGAAACCGCCTTCGAGGTATCGTCCACGACGGTCGTATCTATCCAAACATGAATGTAGGCAAAGTCTTCCCTGTCGATGGGCAAACGGTAACGGACGCTAAAACACGCAGAAGTGTCGTTTTCGTCGGCACACCCCTGGATTACGCTCAGTTCCATGATTTCGCGGTCAAACAGGAATTCGGTCCCTTCATCCTCGTCGGAACACGACACCGCCAAAATACAGAACGCAAAAAGCAGGAGCAGTCTTGAAAAATACTGTTTCATCGTATATGAATTTAGCAAAATGCGCTTGATGAGCCCCAAAAGCACGCCAAGAAACGCGCCGAAAACCTCAGAAAAAAGGAATTTCTCGCATTATATGCTCCTAAAAGACGCTTTTTGAAGAATAAAGTAAATTTTTTCAGGAAAAAATGTACGCTACGTCACAATAAAATGTAAATTAGAGAAAAAAGAGGATGTTTATGAAGAGACTTATGATACCCGCACTCGCCATCGCAGCGCTCATGCTCGCCGCATGCGGTGACAGCAATTCCGCCAAGGCCTGCCAGAAACCCGCCTACTGCTATAGGACGACAGAAGACACCCAGAGGCATTGCGACCTCGACAAGGAAGTTACCGAAGTCAAGGTGCAGCAGGCGAAGGACGCAGGAATCTTCAAGGAAGAATTCGAGGACTGCTGGGACATGTAACCCGCACCTTCCCGTGTATTTGCAAAAAGGCCCGTCCGAATGGACAGGCCTTTTTTTGTTAATCCCGGAGCGCCCTTTTTACCAACTTACAATCGGAGTATTCCAGGCAAGGTTCACAACCATACTGCGCACCGCACCTTCCCAATCACCCTTAGAAACGGCAAACGTATACCCCATAGAGCCTTCGGCATGGCCATAGCCCAGAAGTTTCTTCGTCTTGGCATCGTAGAAGGCATACTTACATTTTGACATAAACACGTTGGTGGAATACGAGCCTCCCATTGGATTCATTCCCAAGGGGTCCATCGACCTCGCCTGCACAGTACCCGCCTCGTAGCGGTGTACCTCGGTATCGCGACCAAGCCAGATATCGGACACGACGATGTACAAATCGACATTGTCCTCCATATTCGCGAACGCAGGCGTATCGAAGTCCTCGTTACCCAATTTTTGCTTTGTGTAAGAGATATCCCCCGGCTGCACCTGCTTCATGGAGAACTTGATTTGATTTCGTGTTTCCGCATTCAGGTAATCTTTCATCTGCGGGCCGAACCACTTGGCAAAGTTATCCACGTATTCGGGCAAATCGTCTTTCAAGTCGTCGGGATTGGCAACCGTAGGCTTTGCAAATACAACCTTTGCCGTAGTGGCTTTCGGCATGCTTTTCCACTCCGCATCAATGTAATAGCGCGGGGCAGCACACGCCGTAAAGAGTACCCCCGCAAGTATAGACAAGAAAGCAAGCTTAATAAACCCCATAAAAATCTCCTTTTCGTTTATCCTCAATATAAAATTCGAACTATAGTTTGTCTACAAAAGTAATGCCCCCGGATATTTTCTGGAGGCCATTTTTAAAGGAGATCCATTCACTTCGGCTTACGCCTCCGTTCAGGATGACACAAGACAATTTAGTCGCCCGTATGGTAGTTCGGGGCTTCCTTCGTGATGGTCACATCGTGCGGATGAGATTCGCGGAGACCTGCGCCCGTAATACGGACAAACGTTGCCTTCTTGTAGAGTTCTTCGAGGTTAGCAGCACCGGCATAACCCATGGCAGAGTGGATACCGCCAATCAGCTGGTAAACGGTGTCGCGGAGCGGTCCCTTGTACGGAACACGGCCTTCGATGCCTTCCGGAACGAACTTGCGCGGTTCCTGGACGCCACCCTGGAAGTAACGGTCAGCAGAGCCAGCCTTCATGGCGCCGAGAGAGCCCATGCCACGGTAGCTCTTGTAGCTACGGCCATCAGCGAGGATGACTTCGCCCGGAGCTTCTTCGGTACCGGCAAAGAGAGAGCCCACCATCACAGCGTGACCGCCAGCAGCGAGAGCCTTCACGATGTCGCCAGAGAACTTGAGGCCACCGTCAGCGATAATCTTCACGCCGACCTTGCGGGCCATCTTGCCGCATTCCACGACAGCGGAGAACTGCGGGTAACCGACACCGGCCACGATACGAGTCGTGCAAATAGAACCAGGACCGATACCCACCTTGACGATGTTCGCACCGCACTTGGCGAGTTCTTCGACAGCTTCCGGCGTACAAACGTTACCGGCGCAAATCGTGAGCTTCGGATATTTCTTGCGAACGGTCTTTACCATGTTGCGCACACCGATGTGGTGGCCGTGAGCCGTATCGATAATCAACAGGTCAACGCCGGCATCCACGAGGGCGGCGACGCGTTCAAGCGTATTGGCGGAAGTGCTGACAGCGGCACCGACGAGCAACTGGCCGTTCTTGTCAAGGCTAGCGTTCGGGTTGTTTTCGCGCTTCAAGATGTCCGTCATCGTAATGAGGCCCTTCAAGGCACCGGAAGCGTCCACCAGCGGGAGCTTTTCGATACGCTTTTCGGCGAGGATTTCCTTCGCCTTGGCAAGGCTCACCTTCGGGCTAGCCGTCACCGGGTTCTTCGTCATCACGGAACTGATCTTCACGTTCATGTCGCTCACGGTACGGAGGTCGCGGCTCGTGAGCATGCCCACAAGCTTGCCCTTCGAAAGAATCGGGAAGCCGCTCACCTTGTTGCGGGCGCGGAGTTCAAAAGCAGCGGAGACCGGCTGGTCGGCATCGAGCGTCACCGGGTTCACAACGATACCGGACTGCCACCGCTTGACCTTGCGAACTTCTTCGGCCTGGTCTTCAATAGACATGTTCTTGTGGATGATGCCAAGACCACCCTGCAGGGCGAGCGAAATAGCCAAGGGAGCCGTCGTCACGGTATCCATGGCGGCACTGATGATAGGAATGTTCAGCTTGATATTCGGAGCGAGCTGTGTGCTCACGTCGGTCTGGGCCGGCAAGACAGAAGATTCAGCGGGAACAAGGAGGACGTCGTCAAACGTCAAAGCTTCTGGCAAAAGTTTCATAAATTACCTCTTTTGCGCATAGAATATAGCAAAAATGTCACGGGTCCGACAAAAAAAAGACGCATTTTGTAGCAAGAAAACGCCATTGGATCCCTCGGCTTTCAGCCTCAGGATGACTCTACGAGTCATTTCCCATTGTAGCGTTCCATGCACTTTTCGATGCCGAACTTGAAGTAGCATTCCACGAGAGCCGGAACTTTCGCGATAGCCTCTTCAAAGACCGGGCGGTCCTCGGGCGAGAACTTCGCCAAGACCCAGTTGGAGAGGTCAAATTTCGGGGGGCACTTGCCCACGCCAAAGCGGATGCGCGGGAACTTGTCGCCCACGTGCTCGATGATGTTCCTAAGCCCGTTCTGGCCTCCGTGACTGCCATCCTTGCGGCAACGGATGCGGCCTACGTCCAAATTAATGTCGTCGCTGAAAACCAGCAGGTGGTCCACTTTTACCTTGTACCAGGTCATCAGGGCCTGCACGGCCTCGCCAGAGAGGTTCATGTAGGTCTGCGGTTTAGCAAGCAGGCATTCCTCGCCCGCAATGTTCACCTTCATGGTGAGCGCCTTGTGTTCGCTCTTCCAGTCCTTGTTCGGGTCAGCAAGCTTTTCGACCGCCATAAAGCCCGCGTTGTGATGCGTATTAGAGTACTGAGTACCAGGATTTCCGAGACCTACGATAATGTACATGGCTAATTGCCTTTATAAAAATCTTCCCCGCCAAACTGTTTCCAAAGTAAATACATCTCTTTGTAATGTTCTTTGATAAACTTCTGTATTTTCAAAACGTCTCGATCATTCAAAACACCTTTATTCTGAACGATAGTATCTCCGTTCTCTCTAACAAAAAATTTTGCAGAGCCCGCTTCAGTGAGCTTACCGTCACTAGCATGTGCATGCATGCACTCAACAATACACATCGATGTAAAATAAAGAAAATATCCGGCTACCTTAAAGTTAAAGAATTTAGGCATAAGCCGCCTCATTCATATACTCAAGAGCATTTGACAGATAGCCACGCGCAATATTAAGTTCAATCGCATCCATATTCGTTTCAATCAAGGAGCCATCCTTTTTTAATACGGCAACTCCATGAGCATTATTCAAATCAACAATTTTAATAAACTCATCCTTCTTTAAAAAGGCGAATCCACAAATTATCACTTCAGCATCATTGGCAATAGATTCGACATCAACCATACTTCACCTCCACTTTCTTTATTGGCGCAAGAAACTTATCAGGGTCAATATACAAATCTTTTAACACAGGGACAAGGTCAATGTATTCCTCTATCAGATCTTCGCTATGTTTATACCTAGTCATAACAACTATGTAGCCATTATCCCAGGTGGTAACCTTTTCATATTTTACAAGCGAATAAGGCGCAATAAACTTGATTGTCTCAGAACCGAAACTAAACAAGGTATAAGCGCCCTCGTTATAGAGAAACGCTACATTGTTTAGAGATTTGTTTTCACATTGAGTATTCATCAAATGCTTCCGAGACCGACGATAATGTACATGGCTCAAAATTAGGAAATGTTTTTCCCAAAATCATCTATCAAAAACACAACGAACCGAGAATCCTGAATTTTTATCACTCAAATTCAAGTACGCATTTTCTTCCCCTAACAATGCCATCGAGTAGGCAACAGAAGAATTGTATTCTGTAGAAGTCCAAAAGTAAGCCCTCTCGCCTGCAAAAGAAAATGCGCCACCATCAAATAAACCGCCAGGTAACATAGTTAAGCCATATTCATCGGTACCATTGCCGTTTTTCCAGCCCTCTTGGGCCATCAATTTTGCTCCCGCAACATCAATTCCCCCGATTGATGACATAAGAGATTCAAAATCTTCCTTTGTCGGAAGACGCCATCCGGTGGGGCAACTCGTTACTGCATTTTTCCACGAATAAAGACTGCCGTACTCATCACACATTGAAGCGTTTTCACCGTAGCATCCCCCCGTTTTTTCGTACCTGAGGTTTTCTGCCATCCAAAGAGTTTTGCCAACAAGAACCATTTTATACGTTTGTCCATCGCGTTCATCAGTAAACGAATCATATAAGCACGAATCTTCTGTACCCGTTTTGCATGGGTCAATCAACACAGTTTCTGTGTTTTCTGAACTTTCTGATTCAAAGAATTTAATATCAAACGAGCCCGTTCTATCCATTTTTGAAGGATTAAGATACGAATAGACATTTATGAAAGGTTTATCAGCACTCGTTGCTTCAGTAGTCCAAACACCATATGAAGCATCAAGAACAACATCATAAACATTGCACGTTTTACCATCAGTAACAGCGGATGCAACATTCCCATCAAGCAAGTCGACCTTCTTTAAGCCATCTGAAGAACGAAGTTCAATACCGAAACCTCCTTTCAAATCGGAGCCGAAAACAACCGAGACAACTTCGCCTAATGCAAACGTCTCGCCGCCTTCGGGGTAAACAACCTTTACGCCGTCGGTCACGGAACAATCAAAGTCTTTTTCTACAGCATTTTGCTCCGAACTGGAAGGCACCACATTCGCTTCATCTGCATCCAGCACACAGCGCACGGCGAGTTTCCACTGTTCGTGGCAAGGTCCTGCAATTTGGAACGAGCCACTCTCCGGAGTGAACGAAACGCATTTCCTATAATGATTGCCGTCTTCCTCGTCATTGGTCCAGAAATAGGCTGCTTCTCCATCCTTGTTCAAGGACCGGTCTCCACTCATATACCCCTTATACACGTCATTGACAAGCGAATAGTTCCTAAAAGCCGAGGAATTGTAGAACTCTTCCCATTCTTCGTAGCTAGGCAAACGCCAGCCGTTCGGGCACACGTAATCCAGTTTTGTGCCAGGGTAAAGGAATCCCGTTTCAACGCAAGTCCTCTCGCTAGGTCTCGGGCAATCCGCCTTGTCCTCTTCGTCATGGTTGCGGTAGAACTTGTAGGCAACGTTGTCTAACATCCAGTAGAGGTTCCCTACCTTGACAACATTGTAGGTATGTTCATCGCGTAGATCCGTCAACGTCGTGCCGTTGAATTCATAGCCCTTGCTGCTCTTGCCGTAGCCATATTCATCCTCGAATTCCTCGTAGTAACTGGTACAGGCCGAGAGGAGGAATGCGACGAGAGCGAATACGAAAGGCATAGATCCTCGCCTACGCGAGGATGACGACGCGGGGATGGATCCTATCGTCGCGACGTTCCTCCAGGATGACGATGCAGGGGTAAATCCTCGCCTTGCTTCGGCAAAGCTCACTTCGACATAGCTCAGTGCAGGCAGCACAAGTCGCGAGGATGACGATGCGAAGTTTCTTCTATCAAACATCATATATCCCTCCCCTAGAACACGAACGTGAGGCCAAAGGCGACAAGTCCAACACCACCGAGAATCAAACCAGCACCACGCATTTTTTCAAACCCATCAATGGTATCAAGGCGATTTTTATACGATGTCTCGCCATCGGGTTCCTTGTCCCTGAAATGTTTCGCGCCGATTTCACCAGCGATAGCGGCGCCGAACCCCAACAGCGAGGCTACACCGAACGTAATCTTGAGCCCCAGATGCGAACTCTTCTCGGGCTGTTCCACGTTCGTGGGAACGCTTTCACCCGGCTGCGGAGAGTCTACTTCCGGCTGGGTCGCAACGGCATCCGCGACCGCAGTTTCCTTTGCGGGTTCCACATATTCAAACTGAGCTACCTGCCCCTGCTCGATTTTCACATCAAGGGGATGTTCGCCCGCATCGTCAACGACCGCAATCTTCGCGCAGACCGGGACGCTCCCCGTAAACGGAGTCATGCCGACCTTCTCGCCGTTCACGAGTACAGACAAACTATGTCCCTCGCCCGAGGCAGAACGCGCCTTGAGCGAAAGCCCGCCCATCAAGGGCTTCAGCGATTCCTTGAACACCTCTTCCTTGTCACGGAACACGCCTACCTTGAAAGACACCGGATTGTAGCAGCGGTGCGCAATTTCCACCGAGCGTGTTCCCGGGTCCATCAAAACCTTATTTGCCGCAGGCACCAGTTCACCGTCGACCTTGATTTTCAGTTCTTCGTAGGTACCGCCCGCCGGGAACGCGAGGTCAAGCGTGAGCGTACCATAACGCGGCACGAGGTCGAGCGAAACTTCCTGACCGTCCCCGCTAATCGAGAACAAGCCTTCCGCATCTTCGTGATGGTCCAAGACCGCAACAAAGCGGTGTTCGCCCGCATCTACCATGACCTGGCACGGAGTCGCCGTGCACTGCCGCACCGGACGGCCGTCTATACTCAAAGCCGCGCCTTGCGGGTTCGTCGTTACGTTCACGACAAACGTCTGGTTGCCCGCGCCGTCAAAACCCGTACGCACAATACCTGTCGCGCCGCCGCGCGCCTTGCGGAAAAATTCCGGAGACTTCGTCTTGATAACTTCCATAAGCGCATTCACGTCGGCACCGAGCCCGTTGAAACTCGCGACCAACTTGCTGCCCGCAGTCTCGTACAGTTCTGCGCTGATGGAAATATTCGAGCCCACCTTGCCGATGCGTGCCTGCGCCACATAGTCGGCGGCAATGTTCTTGCCCGTTTCGGCAAGGCAACTGCCCTCACAATCCTCGATGGACTTGCCCGGAGGGAGCATCATCATGATGTTCTCGCGGGTCATGATGGTAAAGTTGAGTTCGGCAGGGAGTTCCTGCACCGCCTGCTCGCGAAGCATGTTGGTGAGGTACTGGCGCTCCGAAAGGGTCAGGATATCCTTGCTGTCGGCCACGGTCTCAAGAACAGCGACAAACTTCGCAAAAGAAACGCCCGTCAGCAACAGAGCGAGAAACAAAATTTTTAAGACCCGGTTCACGATGTTAGGCTCCTGGCAAAAGGCGACACGGATAATATAAGCATATAAATAACTTTTTTTTACATCAAAAACAATACCCCCCTGCATTTTTCTATCTTTGCGGTGTATGAAGAACGTCGATACTATTGCAGTTTTGGACTTTGGCGGGCAGTACGCCCACCTGATTGCTAACCGCGTGCGCCGCCTGGGCGTGTTTACCGAAATCCATTCCCCCGCCGCTCCCGTCAGCGAACTCGAAGGCGTGAAGGGAATCATCTACAGTGGCGGCCCCAGTAGCGTGTACGCTGCCGACGCACCGGAATACAATCCCGAAATCTTGAACCTCCCGGTACCGAAGCTCGGCATCTGCTACGGTCACCAGCTCATCGCCCAGCAGCTGGGCGGTCACGTGGAACCGGGCAAGGTGAAGGAATACGGCATCGCCGACCTCATCGTGGGCGACGAGAACTGCCCGATTCTGAAGGGTCTCCCGAAGGCCAGCCCCATGTGGATGAGCCACGGCGACCAGGTCACCAAGCTCCCCGAAGGTTACAAGATTGTGGCCAGCACCAAGGACTGCGAAATAGCCGCCGTCGCCTTCGACAGCGACAAGCCCGAACGCCAGATTTTCGGCATCCAGTTCCACCCCGAAGTCACGCACAGCAAGTTCGGCATGAAGTTGCTCGAAAACTTCGTGGACTTCACCGGCGCAAAGAAGACTTGGAACATGAAGAGCTATTTGCCGCTCATCACGCAGAGAATCAAAGACCAGGTCAAGGACCGCAAGGTCTTCTTGCTCGTGTCTGGCGGCGTGGATTCCACCGTCGCATTCGTGCTCTTGAACCGCGTGCTCGGACCGGAAAAGGTCTTGGGCCTGCACGTGGATAACGGCATGATGCGCCTCGGCGAATCCCAGAAGATTATGGAATTCTTGAAGGCCGAGGGGATGAACAACCTCAAGGTCCGCGACGCCAGCGAACACTTCCTCGCTAAGCTCAAGGGCGTGACCGCGCCCGAAACCAAGCGCGGAATCATCGGTAAGGAATTCTTGACGGTGAAGGACGAGGAAATGGCGAAGCTCAACCTCGATCCGAACCAGTGGATGATGGCTCAGGGCACCATCTACCCCGACACCATCGAAAGCGGCGGCACCAAGAACGCTGACAAGATCAAGACGCACCACAACCGCGTGCAAGAAGTTTTGGACCTCATGGAAAAGGGCCTCGTCTTGGAACCCCTCGCCGACCTGTACAAGGACGAAGTCCGCGCCCTCGGCGAAGAACTGGGCATTCCCCACAACTTAGTGTGGCGTCACCCGTTCCCGGGTCCGGGCCTCGGCGTTCGCCTGCTCTGCAGCGAAGGCAAGCTCACCGACGATATGGTGAAGTTCGATGATGTTCGCGACACATCAGGCCAGTCCCTCGCCGACTACCTGAAGGCGAACAACATCGCTGGCCGCCTGCTCCCCATCAAGAGCGTGGGCGTGCAGGGCGACGGCCGTACCTACGCGCAGCCGTTCCTCATTACCACTCCGGGTCTCTCCTGGAAGGACTGCGAAAAGTTCTCCACCGAACTTGCGAACCGCTTCAAGGCCATCAACCGCGTGATTTACCAGATTGGTAGCGTGGCCGACGATGATCCGAAGCTCGTCGAGCAGTTCGCCACTCGCGAAAACTTCGATACGCTCCGCAAGTTCGACAACATCTGCACCGAATTCCTGCAGGCAAACGACCTGTACGAAAAGATTTGGCAGATGCCCGTGGTGCTCGTTCCGCTCCGCACGGCGGGCAAGCCCTGCATCGTGATGCGCCCGGTGAATTCCACCGAAGCCATGACGGCAAACTTCGCCGAAATCGACCAGGGAATGCTGGCCGGACTCTGGCGCAAGTTCGAAGCAGAAGGCGCCGGCTCGCTGTGGTACGACGTGACCCACAAGCCTCCTGGAACTATTGAGTGGGAATAAGGCGAGAGTCGCGACAAAAAGCTTGCTTTTTGTCATGACCGAGCCGCGTGAACACGCGCTTGAACAACGTGAAAGCGCCGTGGGAGTAAGCCCAACAGTCACCCTGGAGCGAGGCTGCAGGCCGATGCGATAGGGTCCATGGATTCTATCGCGCTACGCGCTCCAGAATGACAGATGGTAATGACAATGAGGTAAGATATGGCAGGCATTACATACGAGATAGACGACAAGAACGTTGTCGAACAGATTCGTAACGACGCGATGAACGCCGCCAAGGAACTTGTAGAAAAGGCTCACCTCACGGCGGGCAATATTGTGGTTATCGGTTGCAGCACGAGTTCCACGCTCGGAAACGACATCGGTAGCCATTCCGTGCCCGAAGTCGGCAAGGCGATTTTCGAAGGTTTACAGTCCGTTTTCAAGCCGCAGGGCATCTTCATCGCGGCGCAGTGCTGCGAACACCTGAACCGCGCCATCATCGTCGAGCACGCAGCTGTCCCGTTTGCCGAAATCGTGAACGTTGTTCCGCAACCCAAGGCGGGCGGTTCTTTTGCTACGGCCTGCTACAGCGCATTCGAGCATCCGGTCGCCATCGAGCATATCAAGGCCGACGCTGGCCTCGATATCGGCGGAACGCTCATCGGTATGCACCTGAAGGAAGTCGCCGTTCCTGTACACATGCAGCAGACGCATATCGGCAAGGCAATCCTGATTGCAGCACGCACGCGCCCGAAATTTATCGGCGGCGAACGCGCGCATTACGATGAGAGCCTAAAAGACGGGTATCCGAAATTTTAAAAGATCCCCGGTCATCCCCGTCAAGCGAGGACAGGCGCCGGGGATGACATACAGAGTGGACCCTATCGCCTCTTCGAGGCTCCAGGGTGACAGATTTCAAAATGACTATAAGGATCCCCGACTAAACCGGGGATGACAATTACTCGTCGGAGACGCAGCGGACGCTGAGTTCGTTCACCTTGTAATCTTCGTGATAGGTCATGCCGGCGTTGTTGAAATCGTCCGTCACTTCCCAGCTGACGGCCTCGACTGCGCCCAGGTCGGCAGTGGACCAGAAGCGAGCAGTTTTACCCAGATCCATGAAGTTGCCACTACCGAAACGATAGCCGGCAGGAACGGCATTGAACCTGGATTCGTTCGTGCCGTTATTCTTTTTCCAGCCGTAATCAGACTTGAGCACCAGCGAAGCGTTGCCCTTCGCCTTACCCTGTACATACTTGGAAAGGTTCTGCCATTCGATAATCGAGGGAATGTGCCACCCTGCCGGGCAAATGCCTTTGATAAACATGCTCTTCTTTACAGCGCACGTCTTGGAATTGCAATTCGGATCAATATTGAGCGCCTGGGCCCACGTGTAATAGCGGCCATACAGCCTGCAGGCTGCATCGTCGGAACTGTGACATTCGCTCCCGGGAGCATCGTAGCGGAGGTTTTCGGCCATCCACGCCTTCTTACCGATAACGACAACTTTGTACGTTCTCCCGTCGCGAGGATCCTTGATGTACTTCTTGACGAAAGGTTTCGAAGGGTCGCGCGGTTCAACGTCGCCGTTCTTCAGCGGGGACGTTTCCCATTCCGACTGGGGCTTTTCGGCGGCAGCAGCCGGCGCAGGCATAACGTTCTGCACCTTGGCAAACATCGACTTTGCATCAGCCTTGATGCTGTTCCACAGGTCAACTGCGGTAGTCTGCATGGCGGTAAAACTGCCGATGAGGTTGCCCGTACCCGTCGCGTAGAGTTCCACCGTGAGCGTAAGGCGGTCCTCGAACCTCCCCACGCGTGCCTGAGCCACATAGTCTGCAGCGATGTTCCTGCCCGTCTCCGCAATGCAGCTCCCTTCGCAATCCTCGATGGACTTGCCCGGAGGCAACATCACGTTGATGTTCTCGCGCGTCATGATGGTGTAGTTCATGTACGACGGCAGGGCAGCACCCGCCTGAGCGCGCAATTCATCGGTCAAGAAGCGGCATTCCGCGGGCGTAATCGCCTTGTCGATAGATACCGTCTCGAGGACGGCGACAAACGCCGCAAACGAATGAATGCTCAACAACAGGACAAATGATACTATCGCTCTCATAACGTCACAAATATAAGCACAAATTATCCGAAAAGGGCGCTTTGGGACAAATTAGCCGACAAAAATGCGTCCATTGCGGAACAACTGCATCCACGGGCCGTCTTCGCCCCATTCTGCCGGGTGCCAGGAGTACTGGCAGGTACGGAACACGCGTTCGGGGTGCGGCATCATCACGAGGGCGCGGCCGTCTTCGGAGCAGAGGCCGTTGATGCCGAACGGAGAGCCGTTGGGGTTCAGCGGATAGCGTTCGGTGTATTCGTGCTTGCCGTCCACGTAACGGAGCGCCACGAGACCGGTCTTCAGGCAGGCTTCGGCGGCTTCGCGGCTAGCGAATTCCGCGCGGCCTTCGCCGTGTGCGACCGCAATCGGGAGCACGGAGCCTGCCATGCCCTTGAGGAGCACGGCCGGAGTGTCTTCGACCTTGAGCGTGCAGAAGCGGGCCTCGAAGCGTTCGGAGAGGTTCTGCACAAAGCGCGGCCAGTGCTTGGCGCCCGGAATCAAGTCCTTGAGGTTAGAGACCATCTGGCAACCGTTGCAGACGCCGAGCGTGAAGGTGTCCTTGCGGTTGAAGTAAGCCTCGAATTCGGCACGGGCCTTCGGGTTGAAGAGGATGCTCTTGGCCCAGCCTTCGCCGGCACCGAGAACGTCACCGTAGCTGAAGCCACCGCAAGCCACGAGACCGTTGAAGTCCTTGAGGCTTACACGACCTTCGAGAATGTCGGTCATGTGGACGTCGATGGATTCGAAGCCGGCCTTCTGGAAGGCAGCAGCCATTTCAAGTTCGCCGTTGACGCCCTGTTCACGGAGGATTGCCATCTTCGGGCGGCTTGCGTAGTCCTTCACAATCTTGGCGGACGCCGCCACGTCGAAGGTGACCTTCGGCGTGATACCCGGATTGTCCTGTTCCAGCTTGAGCTTGTATTCGCTTTCGGCGCAATCCGGGTTATCGCGGAGGGCCGCGATGCGGCGGGTCGTGTCGCTCCAGATGGCGCGGAGATCCGAGAGGCCTTCGGCGTAGTCGCCGATGACCAGGTTGTAAGTATCGTTGAGCGTTGCAATTTCAGAAATCATGTCGCCCAGGCCGACGGCTTCGAAAGCAGCCTTAACAGCAGCGAGGTCGGCATTCTTCACCTGGAGCACGGCACCGAGTTCTTCGTTGAAGAGGGCGTCGATGAGGTTGCCCTTGAGGGCGTCGGCCTTCACCGTCACGCCCACGTGGCCTGCAAATGCCATTTCGGCAAGCGTCGTGTAGAGACCGCCATCGCTCTTGTCGTGGTAGGCCATAATCTTGCCTGCCGCATTGAGCTTCTGGATTGTTTCGAAGAAGGCGCGGAGTTCCTTAGCGGAATCAACATCCGGAGCCTTCTCACCGAGGTTGCAGTAAACCTGAGCGGCAATGGAAGCACCCATGCGGTTCTTACCGCGAGCGAGGTCCACGAGAACGAGGGTCGAATCCTTGCATTGCAAGAGCTGCGGGGTGAGCGTCTTGCGCACGTCAGCGCACGGAGCAAATGCACTAATCACCAGAGAAATCGGAGCGGTCACGCGGTGGCTACCCTGAGCATCTGACCACACGGTGCTCATGCTCATAGAGTCCTTGCCCACCGGAATCGTAATGCCGAGATCCGGGCAGAGTTCCATACCGATAGACTTCACGGCTTCGTAAAGGTCAGCGCCGTCGCCTTCGTAGTTCGGCGTAGCCATCCAGTTAGCAGACAAGTTCACGCGACCCATATCAGGCACGCAAGCGGCAGCCATGTTGGTGAGGGATTCAGCCACCGTCATGCGGGCAGCGGCAGCCGGAGAAATCAAGGCAACCGGAGCGCGTTCGCCCATGCTCATGACTTCACCTTCGTAAGTATCGAGCGTTGCACTGGTCACGGCGCAGTCGGCGACAGGCACCTGCCACGGGCCAACCATCTGGTCGCGGCAAATCATACCCGTCACGCTACGGTCACCGATAGAAATGAGGAACGTCTTGTCGGCGACGGTCGGGTTCGCAAGCACGCGGTGAGCCACGTCCTTGATAGTTGCATCGGCCGGAACCACCGTGGAATTGAGCGGACGCTTCTGGCTCTTTTCGTTACGGATCATGCGGGGCGGCTTGCCGAGGAGCACGCCGAGCGGCATGTCAATCGGAGTCGTACCGAAGTGCTTGTCGGTAAGGGTCAGGTGCTTTTCAGGGATAGCCTCGCCCACCACAGCGTACGGGCAGCGTTCACGCTTACAGATTGCATCGAACACATCGAGCTTGTCGCCGGCGATTGCAATCACATAGCGTTCCTGAGATTCGTTACTCCAGATTTCGAACGGGCTCATGCCCGGTTCGTCGTTGGGAACATTGCGCAGTTCAAACTTACCGCCGAGGCCGCCATCGTTCACCAGTTCCGGGAAGGCATTGGAAAGTCCACCTGCACCCACGTCGTGAATAAAGGTAATCGGGTTTTCTTCGTCCATCGCCCAGCAGCGGTCGATGACTTCCTGGCAGCGGCGTTCCATTTCGGGGTTTTCGCGCTGCACAGACGCGAAGTCCAAAGATTCATTACCGGCACCATTCTGCACGGAGCTGGCTGCACCGCCACCGAGACCAATGAGCATCGCCGGACCGCCGAGCACAATCAGGTGGTCACCCGGATCGATGTGGCCCTTTTCGATATGTTCATGCTTGATGTTGCCGAGACCGCCAGCCAACATAATCGGCTTATGGTAACCGCGGACTTCCTTGCCGTTCTGGGCATCGACTTCCTGTTCGAAAGTGCGGAAGTAACCGAGGATGTTCGGACGGCCGTATTCGTTGTTGAACGCAGCGCCACCGAGCGGGCCTTCGATCATGATGTCGAGGGCAGACGCAATGCGGGACGGGCTTCCGAAGTCCTTTTCCCAAGGTTGGACTGCACCCGGCAGTTTCAAGTTCGAAACGCTAAAGCCCGTGAGGCCGGCCTTCGGCTTACTACCCTTACCCGTGGCACCTTCGTCGCGGATTTCGCCACCACTACCAGTAGCGGCTCCCGGGAACGGAGAAATCGCCGTCGGGTGGTTGTGGGTCTCGACCTTCATCAGGATATCGACTTCTTCATTGTGGAAGTCGTACTTGTTCGTACGCGGGTCGGCGTAGTAGCGGCCAGCGACAGCGCCCTTCATCACGGCGGCGTTGTCCTTGTACGCGCTAAAAATGTTCGAGTTGTGGAGCTGGTAGGTGTTCTTGATCATCTGGAACAGGGACTTGTCCTGCTTCACGCCGTCGATGGTCCATTCGGCACCAAACACCTTGTGGCGGCAGTGCTCCGAGTTGGCCTGCGCGAACATGTAGAGTTCCACGTCGGTCGGGTTGCGCTTGAGCTCGGTGAAGTTCTTCACCAGGTAATCGATTTCATCCGGAGAGAGAGCGAGGCCCATTTCCTTGTCGGCCTTCACGAGGGCGTCGCGGCCCTGGTCGAGCACCGGAATCACGTTCAGCGGACGCGGTTCTTCCTTGCTAAAGAGGACTTCCAAGGAGGCGGTGTCGGCAAACACGGCCTGGGTCATGCGGTCGTGAATCTTGGCGGAGATTTTCTCACGGGCGCCAGCCGGAGCAGCACCTTCAAACTTTACATAGTAGGCAATAGCGCGTTCGATGCGCTTGATGGCCGGGAGGCCGCAGATGTGAGCGATATCGGTCGCCTTGGAGCTCCACGGGCTGATGGTACCCGGACGCGGGCACACCACAAAGAGTTCGCCTTCGAGAGCCTTGGGTTCGCGGGCCGGACCGTAGTGAAGCACCTTCTTGAGCGTTTCAGTTTCTGCATCGGTCAGGTCGGCGGACAGGTCCACCACATGCAGGAATTCAGCGTAAACGGAAGCGACAAAAAGGCCTGCGCTCTTGAAATCGGAAGAAAGTTTCTGGAGACGGAAATCCGACAGAGCCGGCGTACCACGAAGAATGAGCATTATAAACCTCGGTTTAAATTTTTACGCCGTAAAGATAGAAATTTCATGCGGGACGAACCCCGTGATTCTATCCTATCGCTTCGCTCCAGGACGGCTTCGCCCTCCAGAATGACACGCAAGGTTACGAAGCAGCAAAACTCGTTTTGATATTTCGTAACCGCAGCTGTCTTGCGCTTAGTGCAATGACAACAAGAAAAAAACGGCCCGGAGAGCGGGTCGTTTTAAGCTTTTTTCTAACTCGTTGAAAGTCAAAGAGTTAAGGTTATTCCTCGACTTCTTCCTCTTCTTCGCCTTCGGGCATTTCTTCGGCAGCGACAGCTTCACCGAGGAGCGCACTCACGTCAATAGACTTGAGGCCCGAAAGAGTCTTGAGGTCAGTCTTCTTGTCCACATCCACCTTGTCGAAGGAAGAGACAATGAAGTAGGCGCTGGTAGCCTCGAAACGGCGGGTCTTGTTCGCGATGCTGTTCGAGCCCTTCGTCGTCGGGAAGTACTTGGCTTCGAGCTTGGCCAAGTCCGGCGAAGTTTTGGCCGTCTGGCTTGCCTCGCAGGCCATCGCCCACACGAGCTTGTTCACGTCGGCCGAGTTGTTCACGTACTCGAGAATCTTCTTGCCACCGTTGAACGAGGCTTCGGTAGTCTTGGTGTAGTGTTCCGTCGCCTGGCTTACGTAGTTGCCCTTCTGCATAAGGACAGTCGCGGCGATAGCCACAAGGAGAATGGTGAGGACAATCGAAATGTTCTTGATATTCATTTTCACTTCTCCTTATTCAAACTTGAACGCCTTGGGGGCTTCGATGCTGAAGTTTTCGGCAAACTTGTATTCGACAAGAGCCTTGTAGTCGGAATCCTTGAGCTTGCCCTTCACGAACTTGAAGGTCGCCACGCAGTTCTTGCCGCAGGCAATTTCCTTCACGCCACCCTCGTTCTTGAGGAGGAACTGTTCGGCAAGGCCGACAGCGGCGATATCGTTCTGCACCTGGGCCGGAATGCTTGCGGCGGTGTACATGTACGAAATCTGCTTGAAGCGGGCATCCTTGTCGTCAAAAATCTTCTGGACGTTGGCATCGAAAGCGGCTTCGGTCTTGGGGCCGGTGAGCGTCGCATAAACGAGCTTCCACGCCATGCCGTACTGGTCCATGGACTTCCACTGGTCCTGCAGGGCAGCGTTCACAGTAGCCTTGTAGTTACCGACCTGTTCCTTGACGGATGCCTGCGCCTGGTCGTTGTACTTACCCTTGAGCGTAAACATCAAGACGACAAGAGCCACGATGAGCACAGCATCGACAATGGCCAAAATCTTGAATTTTTTCATGTTCATATAAAATCCTTCGAATGGAATGGTTTTAACAAGAAAATAATACTTAATTTGAAAAAAGCAAGCAAATTTATAGAAAAATTTGCACCTAAAACGGCAAAAAAAGGCAAAGAACGCGGTTTTTTGTATATTTTTTGCAGAATGAGTGATACAAACGAACAAAAAAAGCTGCCATCGCAGATTATTTTCGAAAACCTGAAGGAATTCCTGCGGGCAAAGAACGCCGCGCACGAATCCATTTTCAAGTTTCACTGGAAAAAGATGTGGCCGTTCAACCGCATTTGGCCGCAGGTCGACTACGAACGCATCGTGCGCCTGATGAGCGAAATCCGCAAGAACATCATCGCGCAGCAGAACCTGGTTATAGTGGCAAAGGAAAAGGCCGAAAGTTTCGAGAAATCTTTCCTGGATGCAGTACCCGCCTACCTCGAGGCGCTGGACAAGAGCTGCGTAGGGCTTGCAGACATCGCGCAGTGGAAGCAGGACATGCTCTACAAGAAAATCCACCACGAGGCAAAACTGGTGCGCGATTCGAAGGGCTACAACGAACTTTTGAAAACCTACGAGAAAGAACAAGCGGACTTGGTCCGGGCCGGAGCGTTCGTGCAGGCCGGCTGGATGGAAATTGCCAGTAAGGTCTAAGGCCATATGCCCGCAATCAGTGTAGTCATCCCGGTCTATAACACGGAGTCGTATATCGCGGACTGCCTTGCGAGCATTCACGGGCAGACCTGCCGGGATTTCGAGGCCATCATTGTCGATGACGGCTCTACGGACGGGAGTGCAGGCATTGCCAAGGAATTCGCCAGGGATGATTCTCGTTTCCGCATCGTAAGCCAGGAGAACAAGGGCCTTTCGGAAGCAAGGAACGCAGGAATCGATGTCGCCCAGGGCGACTGGATTACTTTCGTGGACAGCGACGACATGCTCGCCCCGAATTTTCTGCAGGCATTGCTCGATGCCGCAAGGTCAACAGGCGCAGACATCGTATGCTGTGCCAAGCATTTCTTTGGAGAAGGCAATCTAGTCGCAGGCAACGGGAAGTTCGCGGATTCCGGTATCGGGATGCCCGCCGGAAGCAAGATGCCCGCCGGAAGCGAGATGTCCGCCGGTATTAAACGGTGCGCGACGCTCTCCCCCGCCGAAGCGCTCGCGAACGCGCTGTACCAGAACGACAGGCCAGACTATTCTGCATGGAACAAGCTCTATGCGACACGCCTCTGGAAAACGCGCCGATTCCCCGCAGGCAAGTATTTCGAGGATATGGCAACCATCCCGCAGGTATTCCTGGATGCGGGGCGCATCGCATTCGTGCCCGAGCCGCTCTACATGAACCGCAGGCATTCCGCAAGCATTCTCGCAACCGCATACAGCCGCAAGAAGGCAGAACTTTTGGACATTGCAGAAGCGGTATGCAGCCTGGTCGCAGGCAAGGGCGCTCTGCTCGAAAGGGCGGCACGGAGCAACCTCTTCAGCGCAAGCTGCAGCATCTTGATGCGCACGGGCGATACGCCCGAATTCGCAGACTACCGCGACCGCGCGTGGAAGCACATCCGGGAATTACGACTGGGTGCATTGCTCAACCCGCGGACACGCTGCCGGAACAAGGCGGCCGCCCTAATTTCTTTTGCCGGCAGGGCAACGCTCGTGAAGGCGCTACGGAGGCACGGATGATCCCGAAGAAGATACACTTCTGCTGGTTTTCGGGAGAGCCCTTCCCGGAGAACATACAACGTTGTATAGACAGCTGGCGCAAGTACCTTCCCGACTTTGAGCTTGTCCACTGGGATGCAGAGAAGGCTCGCGCCACGGGAATCCCGTGGGTTACCGGAGCGCTCGAGCAAAAGCGCTGGGCATTTGCCGCCGATGCGGTACGACTGCACGCGCTCTACACGGAAGGCGGGTTCTACCTCGATACCGACGTAGAAGTCCTGCGCCCGATTGAACCGCTGTTGAACCGCCCGAACGCATTCGGGTACGAGAACGGTTCCCGCAGGATTGAAGCCGCCGTCATGGGATGCGAGGCAGGTTTTGCACCCGTAAAGGCGGCGCTGGATTACTACAGGTCACGCGAATTCACGTACTCGGAGAGCGACGTAGATGACATGGTGCTCCCGAAAATCCTTGCAGACGCTTTCGCGCCGTTTACCGGAATCGAGATTCTGCCCGAGAGCGCGTTCTCGCCCAAGAGCTACATCGACGGGAAGGTGAGCGCGACAGAAGAAACCTACTGCATCCACCACTTCGATAGCGCCTGGCGACCTGAATCCGTGCGCAAGGGAATCCGCCGCAGGCAATGGCTATTCGCCACCTTCCCCCGCCCGCTGGCAAAAGCACTCGCGTACCCACTTTCGCTGTGGACGAACCTCACGACACTCGGGTTAGCAGGAACCCTGAAAAAAATTTTTAGGCGCTAGCGCTTAAGCAAAAAGCGCGGGATAAACAGTTTGGGGAACCGCTTCAGGAACGGCAACGAGAACGACCATAGCTGCGGGAGCTTGCGGAGGGCATCCTTCTTGTCGCGATAGGCTAGCATCGAGAACCAGTGCGATTTCCAGATGTTCACCGCCTCCTTGTAGCGCGGGTGGTCGCTATAGCGGGCCAGCACCTTCAAGAAGGTTCCGTACATGAGCGTGTTGTCGAGCGACATGTTGTTGCCGTGCTGGCGATAATAGCAGCACTTTACGGGCAAGACGGGCAGCAAACCGCAAATCTTGAAGAATTTTAACCACTGCGGAAAGTCCTCGAACGGGAATTCCGCATCGTAAGCCCCGTGCTCGCGGAAAAAGTCGAGCCGAATCATCTCGGAACAGCCGTGCACCTCTTTCTTGCCCATAAAAAATTCGTCGAAGGTCACCCGCGGAATGGAGCGCGTGTACCGCGGGTCGCATTCCTCTCCGTGATTGCCGTCTTTGTCCATCAGCACAATCTGGCCAAAGCACAGCGGGTCTTCGGGGTGCGATTCCAGGTAGGCGCTCTGTTTCTCGAGCCTGCCTGCGGGCATCATGTCGTCGGAGGCAAACGAGCAGAAATACTTGCCCCGCGCCATCGAGACAAGTTCGTTCATCGTTGCCACCACGCCCTTGTTGGGGCGGTGCACGTAGGTAAAATGCAGTTCATCGCGCAGGCGTTCCAGAATCTCGGGAGAACTGTCCGTACTGCCGTCATCGACCACGATGAGTTCAAAAGCGACACCCTTCTGCGCCATCACCGAACGCACGGCCGCTTCCACGAACTTCTCGTGATTGTAACTAGCCATCAGCACCGACACGAGCGGCGGGAGTTCGCGCTGTTCTGTTTCGGAGCCCTGCACAAAGGCCTTCACGTACACGTTCTCGTCTATCTTTTCGGCAAACATGTTCGTTATGGAGTATTCCACTTGAGCCTCCTGACAGATACGGCAAGCGCGACAAAGGTCACGAAGTTTTCGAACGCGTAGGCAAACATCGGGCCGTGCATTTCGAACAGGCGAATACCCACAAAGGTACCGCCCGCAAACAGCAGGTTCGCGCCAACTTCAATTACAAGAAACAGTTTTGTTTCGCGGCGGGCAATCAGAACCATCCCGAGGCACCACGCGCCCGAGCGGAAGAAATCGCCCAGCAACTGCACCGGCATGTAGTCGGCCGCAGGGGCGTACGTGCCCGAAAGGAGAATCGCCACCACGAGGCCGCGCCCGAAGTAGAGCGCAATGCAGAACAACAGCGTAAAGCCCACCATGCGGGCAAATATCGGGTAGAATTCCTTGCGGAACGCTTCGCGCGTCATTTCCCGGCTGATGCGCGGCAGTATGAGCACCCCGAGGATAGCCGAAAAAATGGAGGCAAAGAAGTCCGAAATCTTGTAGACGCCCTGCCAAATGCCCGCAGCGTTCCAGCCGAGTTCCGCCCCAACGAGCGAACGCACGAACATGAGTACCAGCGGGGCAATTATCATCGGCACGAGGCCCATCACAGCATAAGACATCCACGGCCCGCGCGTATCGAGAACGGACTGCCGGAACTTTGCCAGGCTAAAGCCTGCATGCGACGCCACGCGGGCGGCAAAGACTCCCGCAACAATCGACTGCGTCGCGATGATGCTCAGCACCGAAAGGCGACCCGTGTACAAGAAGAACGCGACCCACAGCATCTGGAAAAGCGAGGCGGCAATCTGGATTAAAGCCCAGCGTTTCACTAGTCCGAGGCCGTTCATTACCGCAGAGCAGATAGTGACGATGTTGGCGGCAAGCATTCCCGGGAGCGCAAAGAGTATGGCCGCTTGGGCCAGGCGCGGATGTACCCCCGGCAGTAGCTTCTCGAGCGGGGCGGCGAAACAAAATATTGCCGCCAGAGCGCAGGTTATCACGGTAGCGAAAGTCGTGAGTCGAAAACCGCCACGCCAAATGCCGTGCAAGTTTTTGAGATTATCCTTGTTCTGTGCGGTAAGGCTTACCCAACCGTTCTGCATGGCAAGGCTCGATGTCGCCTGCCCGATGCTCATCCAGTTCATGAACTGGCCCACGCACGCGAATGCAGTAGGCGGCAAGAAAACGGCAAGCAACTTGTTGATAACGAAGGCACGGAGCGTGTTGAAGAGCGTCACCGAACCCGAGCCGAAAAACAGCCGCCAAATTTTAGAGGAGCGATCCACCGTCAGCCACCTATCTCACGTATTACGCGCGCGGGCACACCGCCAATGACGACATTCGCCGGGAACTCGCCCGATACCACGGCACCAGCCGCGACAACGGAATTCTTGCCGATGGCAGTACCCTTCAGAATCATCACGCGGTCACCAATCCAGGCATTATCTCCAATAACGACCTTCCCCGTTTTCGGGTTTCCATCGATGCGTCTCGACGGGTCAATCTCGTGGAAATCGCTATCGAGGACAGTCACCGAGGAACCTACAAGCACGTTGTCGCCAATCTCGATTCCCTCGCCTTCAGATACGGCGGTGAACCGGTTGCAAATCTGGCAGTTCTTGCCGATAGAAATTCTCGAATCTGCGTTGCGCGGGTTCAAAAACTCGTACGATGTCCAGAAACCAGCATCTTCCATAAAGCCGAATACCGTGCCCTCGCCCACAGACACACGGCCCTTGCCTTCGCAGAGCACAGGCGCAACGGAACGGAACTTTCCTTCGGGTTTCGCGGTCGAGATGCACTTATAGAAGCTCACGCGCGAGGTTCGCACCAGCTTGCGGATGATTCTAGCAAACAAACTCATTCAGCGCTCCTATAATTTCGGTGACTTCCTCATCCGTAAGCACCTGCGACACGGGGATGCTCAACACGGTCTCGGCCATCGCCTCTGCAATCGGGAACTTGGGATTCGCGGGCAAAAGAACGTCCATTGCGCCGTTTATTGCGCCGCCCTCCGGCCCTGCCGCATAGGCCTGCTGCAAATGCGGAGGAATCGGGTAAAAGATGAGCGTCCCGATACCGCGTGCCTCGAGATACTTTTGCAGAGCATCGCGCACCCGCCGGTCAGGCGTGCGCACCGTAAACACGTGCCACACGTGCTCCCGCGGGTCTGCCGGGATTTCGGGCAATCGCACCAGCGGGTTATGCACCTCGCGCACGTAGCGGGCAGCAATCGCTCTGCGGCGCTCATTCCACGCATCGAGATGCGGGAGTTTCGCAAGCAAGAAGGCCGCCTGAATTTCGTCCAGGCGGGAATTCACACCGCGGTAACGGTTCACGTACTTCTGTTCAGAACCGTAGTTGCCGAGCATCCGCACCACGCGGGCAAGTTCGGCATCGTCAGTCAGGACCATGCCCGCATCGCCGAGCGCCCCGAGGTTTTTCGTCGGATAGAAACTGTAAGCGACCGCAGCGCTTTTCATACCCGCTTCAGCGCTTTTCGAACCGGCGGGCATCTCCACGCAGGCATTAAACCGCGCACCGTGCGACTGCGCAGCATCCTCGAAAACAAGGAGGTCGCGCGTCTTGGCAAACTCGCCAATAGCCTTCATGTCAGCCAGGCGCCCATACAGGTGCACCGCAAGAATCCCGCGCGTCTTTTCCGTGCAGGCATCCGCAAGCCGTTGCGGGTCGATATTAAAAGTCCTTTCGTCAGGTTCCACGAGCACGGGCACGAGCCCCGCCGCATTTACCGCAAGCACCGTCGCGATGTATGTATTCGCGGGCACAAGAATTTCGCTACCCGGAGCCAGGCGGCCAAGTTCAATGGATGCACGAAGCATCAGTGTGAGGGCATCGAGCCCGTTCCCGACACCTACCCCATGCGCAAAACCGGAGTAGGCGGCAAATTCCTTCTCGAAGCGTTCGCAATAGGAACCGCGGATGTACCAGCCCGATTCCACGACCGCCGAGGCAGCGTCCTTCAAAGCGTCCATGTAGGGAGCATTCACCTGTTTCAGGTCAAGGAAAGGAATCTTCATTACCGCTCCTTCTTGAACTTGAGGTATTCGCCGTAATCGCGCCAGTAGTCGCTCTCGTCAAACTCGTGCGAAGTGAGCACCAGGCAAATGGAACCCGAAGAGAACCCGAGTTCCTCGGCCCACACTCCGGGCGGAATATGCAGCCCAAAATACGGGCGGTCCAGGCGATAAACTTTCTCGCTCTCGCCGTCAGAAACCTTGATATCGAAAGCACCGCTCGCCGCGACCAGCAGCTGGTGGCATTCCTTGTGGGCATGCCCACCGCGCGTCACGCCGCCGGGAATATCGTACAGGTAAAAAACACGCTTGATATCGAAGGGAATCTCCTTCGAATTCTGGATAGGCGTAAGGCTACCCGAACGCTCACTTATCCTCGGGAGTTCAATGAGCGAGCACATGTCGATGCGGGCATTCTTCAAATCCTGCTCGTTCATTTGCGTACCTCGCGGATAAACTCGTCAAAGTCGCGGATGTAGTCCTCCTCGGAAAAATCCGCCGAAGAGACGACCAGCGCAAGCGAATTGGTCGAGAAGTTATCGAGGGTCCTGAAGTGCATCGGGGGCAGGTAGAGCCCGTAGTACGAGCGCGAAAGGGAATAGCGCTTTTCTTCTACACCGTCGTGCACCACCACATCGAAGCTGCCCGAAAGCGCGACGATGAATTCCTTCTCCGTCCTGAAAGCATGGCTCCCGCGCAGGCAGCCACCTGGCACATCGTAAATCCAGTAGGTGCGCCGGATTTCGAACGGGACATGCTTCCCCGATTCCAAAAAGCTCAAGTTCCCGCGTTCGTCGAGGAACTTGGGCAACTGGATTATCTGCGCTTTTTCTTCAAAATTCGGCATATTACGAAAGTAATATACAAATTTTGGTGTTTTGGAGGCGGTAGATTTGTATCTTTAAGGCATGTTCAGCGTTTTGCCATACGATTCGCACCTCGAGGCGCGATGGGACCGGTTCGTGATGAGCGAATCGGTGAACGGCACCTTTTTGCAGACAAGGCGATTCCTGAACTACCACCCGCAGGGGCGATTCAAGGACGCCTCCTTCATGCTGGAATCGAGCGGCACGATTGTCGCCGCATTTCCCGGGATTCTTACCGATGCAGGGCAGTGGATTTCGCACCAGGGTTCCACCTTCGGCGGGCCCGTAATTTCCAGGAACTTCTATACCGCAGAGCGCGTCATGCACATCATGGAATGTGCGGAAAATTACCTGAAGGGCTTCTGCAGGAGCGTGAAGATGCGGCCCACATCGAGCCTGTTCTCGCAGGAACCGACAGCACTCCTAGAATACGTGCTGGAGCACCGCGGGTACACGCGCAATTCCGAACTGAGCGCCGTGTGCACGCTGGAGGCAGGCAAGGACCCGCTCGAGAACTGTGAAAAGACATGCCGCTCGGTATTCCGCAAGTCGCAAAACTTCAATCTCGAATACCGCGAAATGACCGACGCGGAACTGCCCGAATTCTACAGGCACCTGAACAACCTGGAATCAAAGTTCGGCACGAAGCCCGTGCACACGCTTGAGGAACTGCTTGACCTGCGCCACAACCGCATTGCAGACGAAGTAAAGTTCCGAGCCCTGTGGATGCGCGACAAGGACCATGCAAATGGAGAAAAGTTCGTTGCTGGCATGATGCTATTTGACTTTAAACAAACTAACGTACGCCACGCGCAGTACATCGCCCCGAACGAGGAAATCCGCGAGTTCCAGCCCACGACCGCCATGTACATAAACGTAATGCGCGAGGCAGCCCAAGACGGCATCAGCAAGTTTTCGTGGGGAACATCCAACGGCATGGCCGGGGGCGCTTTGAACCTGCCCCTGTTCAAGTTCAAGGAATCCCTCGGTGCAAAGCCCTCGCTGAACCTGATTTACAGCAAGGAAGAACTGCTGGGATAACCCCCAAATCGTCATCCCCGCGACCTTAGTTGTCATCCTGGAGGGAGCAACGCGACCGATAGGATCCAAAAGCATCAAACGCCGAGTGATGCTCGGCGTTTTTCATAACTAAGCGCTAGTTGTCTTGAACACAGCGGACTCTCGCGCAGACAGCGCGAAGAACCCGAAAAACAAGCCCAAAAGGCAAATATTTGTAAAAAGTTGCATTTTTGTGCAGTGAACCTATTGACAATTGCCCAATTGTGCATTATATTTAGGAATATAAATTCATAATGCGAGGTTTATCATGGATAACAGCAAACGCAAGGAACTGACCACCCGTCAGGAAGAAATCTACGAATACATCAAGAAGTATTCCCGCGAAAACCACATGCCGCCCACCGTCCGCGAAATCGGCAACCATTTTGAGATTTCCTCGACAAACGGCGTGCGCTCTATCCTCGCCGCCCTCATCAAGAAGGGCTACATCAACCGCTCCCCGCGCCTCAGCCGCGGCATCGAGATTGTGGACACCGACGGTTCCGCCGCCGATTCCGCACCGAGCAACACCATCGAGATTCCCATTATCGGCCGTGTGGCCGCGGGTACGCCCATCCTCGCCGTACAAAACCTCGAAGGAACGGTCACCATCGACCGCGACTTCCTCGCCTGCCGTTCCGACGTATTTGCCCTGCGCGTCAAGGGCGATTCCATGATCAATGCCGGCATCTTCGACGGCGACCTCATCTTCGCCCGCCAGCAGCGCTCTGCCGAACGCGGCGAAATCATCGTGGCGCAGGTCAACAACGAGGCCACCGTCAAATACTACCAGCCGCAGCACGACCACATCGAGCTCAAGCCTGCCAACCCGAAGTACCGCCCCATCATCGTGAACAAGGGCAGCGACTTCTCCATCGCGGGCCGCGTCATCGGCGTGATGCGCAAGGTGAACTAAGCGCGAAATTCATTTATACAGAAAACCCTGCCGGTGCGGCAGGGTTTTTCGCTTTTTAAGACCCTCGCCTTTGCGAGGGTGACGAAATAGGCTTTGCGAGGGTGACGAAGCGGGCTAGTCGAGGGTATGGACCAGCAAGCCGTCACGCAGCTTGGGTTCGAACCAGGTGCTCTTCGGCGGCATGATTTCGCCTGCATCGGCGATGTTCATGAGCTGGTCGAGCGTAGTCGGGTACATCGCGAACGCGCAGGCGCATTCACCGCTGTCGACGCGCTTCACCAGTTCGCCGAGACCGCGGATGCCACCGACGAAGTCGATGCGCTTGGAGGTACGCGGGTCGTCGATGTCGAAAATCGGCTTCAGCACGAGCTTCTGGAGCAAGGCCACGTCGAGGCTGTCGACCGGGCCCAGGTTCTTGAGGAACTTGTCCTTGAACGTGCAGGCGTACCATTTGCCCTGCAGGTACATATTCACCTGGTTCTGCTTTGCCGGGTGCTGCATCTCAGCGAGCGGCTCGATATCGAACACCTGCTTCAGCTCTTCCATGAGCTGCTCCGGCGTGCGGCCGTTCAGGTCCTTCAGCACGCGGTTGTAGTCCAGAATCTTGAGCTGCGTGCTCGGGAACAGGATGGCCAGGTAGCGGTTGTATTCTTCCTCGCCCGTGTTCTTCGGGTTCTGTTCCGCGCGGTAGCTTGCAGCGCGGGCTCCGGCGGCACTGCGGTGGTGACCGTCGGCAATGTAGCTCACCGGAATCTGTTCAAAGCTCTTGCGGATGGCGGCAATCTCGGCATCGTCATCGATAATCCAGACCGTGTGGCCAAAGCCGTCGCCGTCGCTCACGAAGTCATAGACGGGCTTGCGCTTGGTAACGGCACCGAAAAGGTCGAACTGGCCGTTGTCGCGATAAGTGAGGAACACCGGACCGGTATTGGCGTTGGTGTCGAGCACGTGGCGCAGGCGGTCTTCTTCCTTGTCGGCGCGGGTAAGTTCGTGTTTCTTGATAATGCCGTTGAAGTAGTCGGCGGCGGGCACGGTGCACACCAGGCCGTACTGTTCGCGGCCGTTCATCGTCTGGCGGTAAACGTACAGGCAGTCCTTCTTGTCGTGCGCAATGACGCCATCGGCAATCATCTTGTCGAGGTTCGCACGGGCATGCGCATAGACCTTCGGGTCGTACGGGTCGACGCTGTCGTCAAGTTCGATTTCGGCACGGGTCACGCGCAGGTAGGAATGCGGGAGCCCTTCGGCCATGGCCTTGGCTTCGGCGCGGTTCATCACGTCGTAAGGGAGAGCGGAAATGTCCTTGGCCTCGGCGGGGTTCACCGGGCGAAGGGCCTTGAACGGATAGATGTGCATCATGGGCTTCTTTCCTTTGTGAGATTCCTTGATTAAAACTTCGTCCTCGGAAATGAGGTTGTGGATATAGCCGGTCTTGCCTTCAATCCACTTCTTCTTGCGGTAACTGACAACGAAATACGCAATGAAGAAGAAAATGAATCCGGTGATAGCGGCAACGATGGTAATGCCTATCATGAACGCAAGCAGGTGCCCCGCGGCGTTTTCCCAGAGGTTCTTGACAATATCCAGGCAGTTGCGGATGGACATGCGCTCGAACTCGCCCAGAAAATCGAACTTGATCGGGTCGGGGTCGACAATCTTGCAACCGATGTAATAGCCCGAGGGATAGAATATGCCGAACTGGGTCACGGGGTTTGCCACGAAGTCGGCCACGACACCCGGAACCTTCGGCAGGCGGAACAGCGCACAGATAGCCACGGTAAGGATGATGGCAAAACCGATGGTAGGCCACACGCCAATAAACACGCCAATAAATACAGACCACGCGACCTTCAAGGAATCCTGGCGACGAGGAAACATGCGATTGTAGTAAATACGGCTCAACCGCTTGTACTTGGATTCCTGCTTGCGCGCAGGTTGATGGTGACGAAGTTTCATAAGCGCGCACAAAGATAGAAATTAGACGAAAGATGCGAGGCGAAAGACGAAAGAAAATCACGGAAATTCTATTTTTTATGGTATGAAGCACGTTATTTCAAAGGAAGGATTCGAAAAGTACAAGGCAGAATGGGAACAGCTCAAGTACGTGGAGCGCCCCGCCATGATAAATCAGGTACAGGCGGCCGCCGCAGAAGGCGACCGGAGCGAAAATGCGGCCTATACCTATGGGCGCATGCGCGTACGCGAAATCGACCGCAGGCTGCGCGAACTTGACCGCATCCTCGACGGAGCAAAAATCGTGGAAATTTCTGCACCCGAGGACGGCTCCATCCGGTTCGGCGCGACAGTGAAGCTGCTCGACAAGAAGACCAAGCGCGAAAAGGCGTACAGCATCGTCGGCGAAAAGGAAATCGACCCGCTGCAGGGCAGAATCAGCCTCAAGTCACCCATCGGTGAAGCCCTCGTCGGCAAAAAAAAGGGCGAAACCGTGCAGGTTCAGGCCCCCCGCGGAACCATCACGTACGAGATACTTGAGGTAACCTACTAACAATGTGAAATGTGGAGTGTGTAATGTGAAATGATTAGTCACTCACCACTCACTCACCACTCCACACTTGTCATTATGTTCGTCGACACGCATTGCCACATAGATTCCTACGAGCGCCACGCCGGAGAAAGTTTCGACGCGCTACTCGCCCGCCTGCGCGACGACGGCGACCCGAATATCGAGCTGCCCGAGGCGTTTATCCACGTGGCATGCGACCCGGCAGACTTCGAACGTGCACGCGAGCTCTCCGAAAAACACCCGAACGTCTACGCCGCATACGGAATCCACCCGGAATACGTCGACACCGAAACTCCCGATGACGAAGCACGCATGCTCGAATACCTGAAGCACCCCAAGTGTGTCGCCTGCGGGGAGTTCGGGCTCGACTACCATTACGACCCGGAATCACGCCCGCGGCAGATAGCCCTCTTCGAGCGCCACCTGCAACTGGCGCTCACAAGCGGAAAACCCATCGTGCTTCACCTGCGCGAAGCGGACGACGACGCGCTCGCCGTACTGCGCGGCGCCGACATCCGCAACAAGAACATTCACGTGCACTGCTTTACCGGCACACCCGGATTCGCGGAAGCGCTACTCGCCCTCGACGCGAACATCTACATCGGGTTTACCGGCATCATCACGTTCAAGAACGCACAGAACGTGCGCGACGCCGCGGCCATCGTACCCGATAGCCGCATGCTCCTCGAAACGGACTCCCCCTACATGGCGCCCATCCCTTACCGGGGCAAGCCCTGCCATTCAGGCTACATTCCCTACATTGCAAACAAACTTGCAGAAGTAAAAGAAAAGCCCGTAGAAGAAATCTACAGGCAAGTCCGCGAAAATACTCGCTGCTGTTACGGAATCTAGGCTATCTGCGCAGCCGCACCTGCAGGCACTGCACCGCCCGCGTAGTGCGCCTCCATGTACTTAAGCGCATCTTCGGGCGAAAGCGGAACGCTAAAGTAGAATCCCTGAATGTTACGGCAGCCCTCGCTCCGCAGGAATTCCAGCTGTTCCTCAGTTTCTACGCCCTCGGCAATCAGTTCCAGATTTAGGGACTTCGCAATCCCGATAACCATCTTCGCGAATGCCGCATCTTCCTCGTCGTCGGCGACGTGGTCCACGAACGACTTGTCCATCTTGAGCGTATGCACCGGCAAGTGCTTGAGGTAAGAAAGGCTGCTGTAGCCCGTGCCGAAGTCGTCGATAGAAATCTGCACGCCCATGCACGAAAGTTTGCGCATGATGTCCGCCGCCTTCTCCACCTCGCAGGTCGCCGTGTACTCGGTAATCTCGAGTTTCAGGTTACGCGGGTTCAGGTTCGTCTCGGCGAGCACGCGCTTCACGTCGTCGACCATCGATTCCATCGCAAACTGCTTCGCGGAGAAGTTCACCGCAACGCGGATGTCCTTGAACCCCAGGTCCACCCACTTCTTGGTCTGGATGCACGCCATCTTCAGGATAAGCGCGCCCATCGGCACAATGAGCCCGGTCTCTTCGGCCAGCGGGATGAATTCTGCCGGAGAAACAATCCCGTGCTCGGAATTGTTCCAGCGGACAAGCGCCTCGAAACCGACAATCCGGTCCCCGCTAGCGATATCTATAATGGGCTGGTACATCAGCACGAATTCCTGCGCCTGGATGGCTCGGCGAATCTCGTACTCGAGCTTGTATAGCTTCATCGCCTTCTCGCGGATGCCGCCCGTCACGAACTGGATTCCGCCATGCTGCCCGCTCTTCTTCAGGTTGCGAAGCACTGCATTCGCACTCGCGAGTATATCCTCGACACAGTCCACATCACTATTCAAGACAACCGCCATCGACGCACTCACAAACAATTCGCTACCGTCCAGCTGGATAGGCGCCTTGATTTTCGTGTGAATCTGCTTCACCTTCGCAAGCAGGTCCTCGCGCACTTCGCTACCCTGGATATCGTGCAAAATGACCGCGAAAACATCGGGCCCGATACGCGCCAGAACGTCGTTCTTGCCGCAGGTCGCCTTGATGCGCTCGGCAACCACGCGCAACACGTTATCGCCAAAGTTGATGGAATAGGATGCGTTTATCGCCCCGAAACTGTCGATGTCGAGGAGCGCCACGCCAAAGGTGTATCCCGTTTTCTGGGCGGCCATGTCCACGTCGACCTTGAGCTTTTCAAGGAAGAACTTGCGATTATAAACACCCGTAAGCGCATCCTGGTAGGCGTAGTAGTACTTTTCGCGGGCAATAGCAGAGGTGTCACTTGCGGTTATGGAGCCAATAACGCGGATGGGCCTGTTCTCGGAATCCATCTGCAGGCGCCCCGCAATCATAATCTCTTCGGGCTTGCCCTTCATCGGCGAAGAAAGCCGGAGCACCTCGGAAAAGTCCTCGCCCGTCTCGAGCGCCTTCATGAACTTTTCCCTGAACGCGACCCAGTCACTCTCCATCACGTAAGACTCGAGCGCCGAGAACGAGTCCTCGAGAAGTTCCTTCGCGCCAATCAGTTCCGCCACGCGGTTGGACCAGTACACCTTCCCCGTCGAAACGTTAAATGTCCAGAAGCCCTCGTGCGACACGTCGATCATCATCTGGTGGAGTTCGCTCTGCTCGTGCAGGTCCTTCTGGAAATCGCGAACGGGCTCGGTATCCACCTTCGTCGGGATTTCCACGTCGGTACGCATCTTCTTGCGGTTACCTACCGTCGGGAACGAGTAGAACAGGGACAGATACGCAATAAAGATAATTGCAACAAAATAGGGGACAAACGCCATCACATGCCCCGAAAAATGCAGAATATCGGGAACAAACGCCGCGAACATAAAGCACGCGAACAGGAGCGCAAAACGGAGGATTTTGTGTTCGTCAAAAAGTTTCATCTATATGACACCCAATGTGCATAAAATAACTCAAAAACCGCAATTTAGATTATTCCCAATTGAATTAAAGCAATTTTGTAAGTAAAAAACCGCTCCAAAAGCGAGTATTCCACTTTGGAATAAGCCTTTCTTTTATTCCATAAAGAGATATTTCTGGTATAAAAGACATGCGGGAGGGGCCCCAGCTCAGAGTTGCGAAGGCCGCACGGGCCCCTCCCTGCACCCTCCCCATCCTTGGCCGACGCAGCAAAGGCATAATCGACATAGGAACAACATCCCAATTTTATTAGTTATCCCCTTATAACCATCGCAGTTATGAAATGCAAAAAGCGACTGGTACAACCAGTCGCTTTTTAAAGTGGTAATTTTCTTCGAAAATTACACTGCGCCCTGCCACTTCATGGCATCGGCAACCTTGAGGAAGCCAGCGATGTTTGCACCCATGACGAGGTTGCCCTTCTGGCCGTACTTGACAGCGGCAGAGGAAGCAGCGGCGTAGATGCTCTTCATGATGCCTTCGAGCTTCTTGTCCACTTCTTCGAAGGTCCAGGAGAGACGTTCGGAGTTCTGAGACATTTCGAGGCCGGAGGTAGCAACGCCACCAGCGTTAGCAGCCTTGGCAGGTCCAAAGAGAACGCCAGCCTTCTGGAAGGCTTCGATAGCTTCCGGAGTAGAAGGCATGTTAGCACCTTCGGCAACGGCCTTCACGCCGTTAGCGATAAGGGCCTTGGCACCGTCGAGGTCGAGTTCGTTCTGGGTAGCGCACGGAAGAGCGATGTCGCACTTGACCGTCCAAACACCCTTAGAACCTTCGTGGTATTCAGAACCCGGAACGAGCTTGGCGTATTCGCTAATGCGGGCGCGCTTCACATTCTTGAGGTCGAGAACGATGTCGAGGTTGATGCCGTTCGGGTCGTAGACGTAGCCGTTGGAGTCGGACATGGTCACGACCTTGCCACCGAGCTGAGTAGCCTTCTGGCATGCGAACTGAGCGACGTTACCGGAACCGGAAATCACGACGGTCTTGCCTTCGAAGGAGTCGTTAGCGAGGTCCTTGAGCATTTCGCGAGTGAAGTAGCAGAGGCCGTAACCGGTAGCTTCGGTACGGGCGAGAGAACCACCGTAGGAGAGGCCCTTACCGGTGAGAACGCCCACAAATTCGTTGCGGATGCGCTTGTACTGACCGAACATGTAACCGATTTCGCGAGCGCCAGTACCCTGGTCACCAGCCGGAACGTCCGTGTCGGCACCGACGTGCTTGCAGAGCTCAGTCATGAAGGACTGGCAGAAACGCATCACTTCGTTGTCGCTCTTGCCCTTGGGGTCGAAGTCGGAACCGCCCTTGCCGCCGCCCATGGGGAGCGTGGTGAGGCTGTTCTTGAAGATCTGTTCGAAGCCGAGGAACTTCAGCATGGAAAGCGTAACTTCGTTACGGAGACGGATACCGCCCTTGTACGGGCCGATGGCGGAGTTGAACTGCACGCGGTAGCCACGGTTCACCTGAACGTTACCCTTGTCATCGAGCCAAGGCACGCGGAAGGTAATCACGCGTTCCGGTTCGACGAGGCGGTCGATCACGCCGTTGGTTTCCCAGGACTTGTCCTGTTCGAGGACGGGGTCGAGGGATTCGAGGAATTCACGGACAGCCTGATGGAAGAGGGCCTGGTCCGGATCGCGGGCGACGACCTTGTCATAGACTTTCTGAAGGTAAGCATTCTTGATTGCCATTTTATATATCTCCGTTGAGAGTTTTGATTGTTAAAGTTTTTAACGTCTGTAAAGATAGCAAAGGGGCATGACAAATAGTGAAAAACGGGCAAAAATCTTCAAAAACTTACATTTTTGTAAGTTAGTTTTTTATCAGTTTTAAAAAGTTTGAATTTTCGTTAAATTTCACGGCATAGAAATACAAAAACCTACATTTTTGTAAGTTTCCACTTTTCGTTACCATTTGTAAGTAAAATTTTACAAGAAGCTACAGTTCCAGAAAAGCCTTCAGGTCGTCCATGCGGCGCTTCGCCATCTCGACTCCGTGCTCGTAGGACTCGTTCATCTTGTCCATGTCGGTATCGAACTGGTCGCACAGTTCTATGAGGGGGCGAACCAGGAACAGCCTCCCCTCCTTCTCGAGTTTCTCCATCTGCACGAACATCTTCTCGTAACGCTTGAGACGCACCATCAGGGCGCGGAAAAGTTCGGGGAACTTGCGCTTGTACATCGGGTTGAGGATTGCGCGGTACTTGCGGAAATCCGTCACGGCCTCGCCCGGGTAATGCGTCGAAACAGCCACCACCTTGTCGCAGCCCTTCTCGAAGGCACGCTCATACGGGATAGGGACCGTAATGCAGCCGTCGGCGTAGTGCTTGCCGTCGAGAGATGCCATCGGGAAAATCATCGGGAGGGCGCAGCTCGCGCTAATCAGGTCCAGAAGGCGCTTCTTGTCTTGCCTTTCGGACTTGAACTCGGCGCGGCCGGTCTCACAGCAGGTGAGACCGATTTCGAATTCAATCTTGGAATTCCGGTAGGCCTCGAAATCGAGCGGCATCTTGCCGTCGGCCGCGAGGTAATTCAATGCGTGAAATTCCTTCTGGATTCCGATAAACTTGCTCGCCCATTTTTTGCCCTCTTGCAGGCGGGTCGGGAGAACGATAAACTTGAGCCTTCCCTGCTGGCGGGTAATGAAGTTCACCGCCGCGTGCGCACCGGCGGAAACGCCCGCAACGTAATTGAAGTCTATACCCTCGTCGAACCAGGTGTCCAGCACTCCTGCGCTGAACATCGTCTGGCGCGAGCCTCCTTCTAGCACCAACCCCGTCTTCACGCATTCCCCCTATTGTCATCCCCGGCCTGACCGGGCGGACAGCACTTAGAGCTTTGCTCTTTAGTGCGCATGGCCACCAAGGTGGGGATCTGTTCGGACGGAGTTTCTGCCGCAATGGGCAAAACCGGCGGTTCGGCAACGCCGAGCGCACGCTGCTTGAGCGTCCAAACCTTCTGGCGGAAATACTCACTGCGTTCGGCCAGATGCTTCGAAGAAGGTATGCCCTTCACGCGCTCGATTTTTTCGGGCTCGCCCACGACTATGCGGGTGCGGCGCCCTATCTTGTACACACCTTCAAGGCCCACCGAAAGCACGGGAGCGCCCGTACTGCGCGCAAGGAAAGCAAAGCCCGTCTTGAATTCGTTCAGCAGACCATCGTAACGGCACTTGCCCTCGGGGAAAATAATGACGTTGTTCCCCTTTTCGAGTTCGCGCTTCGCTAGCAAGGCCCATTCGGTATCCAGGTTAAAACGGTCGCAGGGAATCACGCACTTGACGCGCGTCAAAGCCCAGCTAAAATGCGGGTCTTCCACCTGGTCCTTCGCCACCACGATGCTCTTCTTGTGGAAAAAGATGGCAAGCATCATGAGGGGGTCCCACATGCTGGTATGGTTCGCGATAATAACCGAGGGCGTCTTGAGCCGCGGGGACTTTACCGAACCCGCAAAAGTAATCTTCGGGCGGTACGCCACCAGCAGGTAAACGCGCACGGTGTATATCACGACCACCATGACGAACTGCATAAAAAGTTCAAACAGAAAATTTTTCTTCTTTACTTTCACTTTACTTACAGATCCTTCGACTACGGGCTTCGCCCTGCGCTCAGAATGACAGCGGGAAAACTACTTACCCAAAGATTCCTTGGGAATGCTCGTAAACGTCAGCGCACCCTTCGCATGCACGTTGCCGTTCACCTTCACGATGCAGTCAAAACCGACGAGAACGCCACCGCCCTTCGTCTTGTTCACGGTAATTTCGAGCTGGTCGCCGGGAATTACCGGCTTCACAAACTTGAACCCGTCTATCTTCAAAAGCACGTAGAGGTTCTTTTCCAAATCCTCTGCGGGCTTCTCGATAACGAGGGAGCAGAGCTGCGCGCAACTTTCCACAATAAGCACGCCCGGCATAATGGGCGTCTGCGGGAAGTGCCCCATGAAGTACGGCTCGTTCACGCTCACGTTCTTGATGCCGGTCGCAGATTCGTTCGGCACGAGTTCCGTGACCTTCTCAATCATCTGGAACGGCGGGCGCTGTGCAATCTTTTCGCTGATTTCAAAAATGTTCATCATAGAGAAAGGCCTCCATCGAGCACGAACACCTGGCCCGTCACGTAGGCGAACTGGTCAGACGCGAGCGCAGACACGATGTTCGCGACTTCGTCTGCGGTACCGAAGCGCTTGAGAGGAATCTTTTCCACATAGCCCTTGCGGGTCTCTTCGGGAATGGCCTCGATCATCTCGGTCGCAATAAAGCCGGGAGCCACGGCATTCACGCGGATACCGAAACCGCCGAGTTCCTTCGCGAGGGTCTGCGTGAGGGAGTTTACCGCACCCTTCGTGGCGCTATAGACAGCCTGACCGGCGAGCGCGAACTTGGAGGAGACGGAGCTCATGTTGATAATCACACCGGACTTCTGCTTGTACATCTTCACCGCAACCTGCTGGGCGCAGTAGAAGTAGCCCTTCACGTTCAGGTCGAAGCACTTGTCGAGCGTTTCGGGGTTCATCATCATCAGGTATTCGTCGCGCACGATGCCCGCATTGTTCACGAGCACGTCGATGCGGCCGTAGGCCTTGAACACCTCGCGCACCATGACCTTCACCTGCGAGAGGTCGGCCACGTTCGCCTTGTAAATCATGCCGTCACCACCCTCGGCCTTAATCTGGTCGAGCGTCTGCTGCGCGGCCTCGTCGGAACTGGAGTAGTTCACCACGACCGTGTAGCCGTCACGGGCAAGGCGCAAAGCACAAGCCTTGCCGATTCCCTTCGAAGCACCTGTAACGAGAGCAACTTTCATTTTTGAGCCTCCCTATTTAAGGATTTTTTCCAAACACGACTGCGCTGTAAGAGCCACCCGCCGCAAAAGAGATGATTAGAATTTTCTTGAGGTTCGTCGCATCGGCAGACTTGCTTGTCACGGAACCATCGCCCGCAATAAAATAGGCGTTGTCGCAAGCAAGTTCGCCGTTCAACAGGAGCGCAGCTTCTGCGGCGGCGAGCGCGGCAGACCCCGCACGGCCTTCGCCGACACGTTCCTTGACCTCGAACAGCGGCATCGTAGCGAGCTTGTCGCCGAACACACGCTGGAGGGCACCCTTCTCGATATCGTCGATACGCTTGCAGCCGTTCGCGAATCCGCAGACCGCATCGATATCGGCGGCAGAGAGACCCGCATCGGCGAGGGCGTCGTTGATAGCCTTGTCGAGCGCCTCGTCAGAACCAGCGAGCTTGCCGAACTTCACGTTCTTGCGGCCATGGCCAAACCCGAGCGCATAGCAATAGACCTTCGCACCGCGGGCCTTCGCGTAATCCTCTTCCTCGAGCATTATCGACACAGAGCCGTCGCCCACCACGAAGCCTTCGTTTTCGGCAAAGGGTGCGACCACATCGCCTGCGGCAACACCGAGCTTCTGGGCGAATTCGGTAATAATCGGCAAATTCTCGTCGGTACCGGTCGCCATCATCGCCTTTTCCTGGCCGTCGTGGATGACGTTCATGGAGTAGCCGATGCTGTCGAGACCGGAAAGCGGGCCCGTCGTAATCGTGACGCCGTAACCCTTGATGCCGGAGCAAATCGAGAGGTAACCACCGGCGGCGTTGTAAACCGTGTGCGGGAACTTGAACGCGGAACCGCCCGCGTTGCCCGCCTCGGCAATCAGTTCCTCGAAATCGTAGGTGGCACCGAGACCGCCCTCGCTGGTCCCCACGATAATGCCGATATCCTTCGCGTTATCGTCGGTCACCTGGAATGCGGAATCCTGCAGGGCGCGCATGCCCGAAACCGTCTGGAGCTGGCCCAGGTTATCGAGCTTGCGGTAGAACGCCATCTTGATGCCGAGTTCCTTGTAATCCTCGAGCGCGATGGTCGAATGCACCGAAGCGCTCTCGGGCTTCTTGCCCGCCTTTACGGCATCCAAGTAGGCGGCCTTGCTGTTGCCGAGCGGAGACACGATTCCAAGACCGGTCACCGCAATTTTCTTCGCCTTGGCGGACTGGGCGGAAACTTCGCCCGGCACCTTCGAGAACACGATGGCGGCGTTCGTGCCGCCGAATGCCACGTTGTTGCTCAAGACGCACTTGAGTTCCTTGTGGCGGGCCTTGTTCTGCACAAAGTCGAGAGCGCCCACCTTCTCCTTGAGGGCGGCGGACTGTTCCTCGGTATAGGGGAACGTCGGGAGCACCGTATCGGTCGTAAGCGCCTTGATGCTGAAAACCGCCTCGATGGCACCCGCGGCGCCCAGGCAGTGGCCCGTCATCACCTTCGTCGAACTCACGCTCACGTTCGCGTTGTCTTCGCCAAAGAAATTCTTGAAAGCCGTAATTTCGGCATTGTCGTTCTTGCCCGTACCCGTACCGTGAGCGTTCACGTAGCCGATATCGGACTTGTCGATGCCGGAGTTCTTGACGGCGCGGTTGATGGCCTCCATCAGGCACACGCCATCTTCGCGCGGGGCGGTAATGTGGTTCGCGTCGCTCGTAACGCCGGAGCCAAGCACCTCGCAATAAGTCTTCGCGCTGCGCTTCTGGGCATGTTCGTAGGATTCCACGATGACGATACCCGCACCTTCACCGAGCGTAATGCCATTGCAGCGGTTAAACGGGGAGCAGCCGTTCTCGTCGAGCGCATGGAGCGAAAGGAATCCGGAATACGGCACGGAAGCGAAGGAATCCGCACCGCCCGCAATCACCACGTCGGCCTTGCCCGCGCGGATGAGGTCGCAGGCGACCGCGATGGAAATCGTACCCGCCGCACACGCGTTCGCCACGTTCGTCACGATGCCGCCCGCGCCACAGGTTTCAGCCACCTGGCTTGCAATGGATGCAATCGGCATCTTCGCAATTTCTGCGGCATCGCGCCCGTGCTGGTGATACTGTTCAATGGAAAGCACGCCACCCACGCAACTGCCAATGACCACGCTCACGCGCTGGTCGTCACCAAAATTAGAAAGCCCCGCATCGGCGAGGGCCTCGTTCGCGGCCTTGATGCAGAGCTTCGAGACGCGGTCCTTCTCTTCGGGTGCGTCAATCTGGTCGAGCGTGTCACACTTGACTTCGGCAGCCAAGTCCGCGTAGCAATTCTTTGTATCTAGGGAAGTCGTCTTGTGGATTCCCGAAACGGATTCCAAAGCACTCTTCCAGGTTTCTTCGACATTGTTACCGACGGCGCAAATTACGCCCAGGCCAGTAACTACACAGCGACGTTCATCAGGTGTCATATCCATTCCAAAAAAAACAGGTTAGTGGTAGCCACGTCACCTTTAATATCTACGCAAGCGCTGGTGATCCCATCGCCTACGGCTCCAGGATAACAGCACCGAAGAATGCGCTTGATAAGGCGACGAATTAAGCCTTGTGGCTTTCGATGTAAGCGGCGATGGTATCGATGCTCTGGAAGTTTTCCTTCGCGACACCGGTCATGGACACGCCGAAGTTGGAATCCACGAAGGAAATGATTTCGAGGGAATCGACGGAATCGAGACCGATTTCTTCGCCAAAGAGCGGGGTGTCGAACTGGAGAACGTCGCCATCTACGCCGAGATCGGACATAAAGAAGGCCTTGAGCTTGCTTTTCATTTCTTCGTTTGCCATTGTTTCCTCTCTAAAAAAAGATGAATTTTCCGCACAAAGATAGAAAAAAAATGCCTTTTACTTAAAAAATCAAGAAATTTTCGGATAAAAAGCAAAATACATAGATTAAAGGGAAGTCCCCATACGTATGTTTACGACTTATTTTTATGAAACATTGATATAAGTTTGAATAATGCAAAATTTTTTCTACATTTTCGCTCGAAATAATCAAAAAAAGGACAAAATAACCATGTGGGATAAGTCTTATCTCGAGAAACTCAACGAATACAAGGAAAAATCCATTGCGGGCGGCGGAGCCGCACGTGTCGAAAAGCAGCACTCGCAAGGCAAGCTTACCGCCCGCGAACGCCTCGAAATTCTCTTTGACAAGGGCACGTTCCGCGAAATCGGCGCCCTCCGCGTTTCTACGAGCCTCGATTTGCCCGAATCCAAGCGCATTTTTGGCGACGGCGTCGTGACCGGCTACGGCAAGGTGAACGGCAGGACCGTCTACGTGGCATCGCAGGACTTTACCGTTAGCGGCGGCTCCCTCGGCTCTGCCCACGCGAAGAAGATTTGCCAGGCGATGGACCTCGCTCTCGAATCCATGTCCCCGTTCGTGTGCATCAACGACGGCGGTGGCGCCCGCATCGAAGAAGGCGTGAATTCCCTCGACGGCTACAGCGGCATCTTTACCCGCAACACGCTCGCCTCGGGCATCATCCCGCAGATTTCCGTAATCCTCGGACCCTGTGCCGGTGGCGCCTGCTACTCCCCCGCCATTACCGACTTTATCTTCATGACCGAAAAGACGAGCCAGATGTTCATCACGGGCCCGGGCGTCGTGAAGGCCGTGACCGCAGAGACGGTCTCCCCCGAAGGCCTCGGCGGTGCAGGCGTGCACTCCACCAAGTCCGGTGTTTCGCACTTTGTATGTAAGGACGACAAGGAAACCCTCGAAGCCGTGCGCAACCTGCTCAGCTACCTGCCGCAGTCGAACCTCGAGAAGCCTCCCGTCGCCGAAAAGTCGAAGGCCGTCGACAAGTCGAAGGAAATCGAGGAAATCGTCCCCGACAACTTCAAGAAGGGCTACGATGTTCGCGAAGTCATCGCGACTTTCGCCGACAAGGAAAGCTTCCTTGAAATCCAGAAGGACTTCGCCCGCAACGTGGTCATCGGTTTCGCCCGTATGGACGGTAACGTCGTGGGCATCGTCGCGAACCAGCCGAACTTCATCGCGGGTTCGCTCGACGTGGATGCTAGCGACAAGGCAAGCCGTTTCGTGCGCTTCTGCGACTGCTTCAACATTCCTATCCTCACGCTGGAAGACGTTCCGGGCTACATGCCGGGCACCAAGCAGGAACACAACGGCATCATCCGTCACGGCGCAAAGCTCTTGTACGCCTACGCCGAAGCGACCGTGCCGAAGGTGACGCTTATCCTCCGCAAGGCATACGGTGGCGCCTATATCGCCATGAACAGCAAGAACCTGGGTGCCGACTACGTGTTCGCACTCCCGATTGCACAGCTCGCCGTGATGGGCGCTGAAGGTGCCGTCGACATTCTTCATAGGAAGGAAATCGCCGCCTCCGCCACCCCGCAGGAAACGCGCAAGCAGCTCATTGCCGAATACGAGGCGAAGTACCTCAACCCGTATATCGCCGCGAAGAACGGCTACATCGACGAGGTGATTTCGCCCGCGAACGTGCGCGACCGCCTGGCCACCGCCTTCGACTACCTCAAGAACAAGAAGAAGGCAAGGCTCTGGAGGAAGCACGGGAACATCCCGCTGTAGATTCTATCGCGTGGCCATGCCACGCTCCAGAATGACAGCAAGATAGTCGCTCCTGAATGACAAATAGCCCCGCGAAAGCGGGGCCTTTTTTTTGCAAATAGAGCAATGCTTATATGCAAATGGAGCGATGCGCCACCTTGCTCTTAAGGACTTGTCTAGCCCTGCGACGTTTCCGCGAACTTGAGGTTCTCGTAGTTCTTCATCGCGAGGTTCAGGCGGTACTCGTTCGGGAAAAGGCACACGAGGTTTCGTTCCTTGTCCATCATGCAGTCCATCGCGTATTCCTCGGCAAACTTGCCCATGTCCTTCTCGGGGCCAGACACCCAGCGGATTCCGTGGGCAGGAACACGGTCCAGCGAAACATCGGCGCCGTATTCGCTCTGCAGGCGGAACTTGAGCACGTCGAACTGCAACTCGCCCACCACGCCAATCACCGGAATTGCCGACTTGAGCGGCTCGTACAGCTGCGTTGCGCCTTCTTCGCTAAGTTCGGCAAGGCCCTTCGCCATCTGCTTACTCTTAAGCGGGTTCAGAAGCGTCACGCGGGCAAAGTGTTCCGGAGCGAAGTCAGGAATGCCCGTGAAGTTCATCTTCTCGCCGTCAGTCAGCGTATCGCCGATGCGGAAAAGTCCCGGGTCATTGATACCCACGATGTCGCCCGCCCAGGCGTGGTCAATGACTTCCTTGTCCTTCGCAAGGAACGCCGTCGGGGCGGCCAGGCGAATTTCACGACCCGTACGCACATGGAAAACCTTCTCGCCACGGGTAAAGCTGCCCGAGCAGATGCGCAGGAAGGCCGTGCGGTCTCGGTGCTTAGGGTCCATGTTGGCCTGAATCTTGAACACGAACGCGCTGAAGTCGTTTTCGTCGGGATTCACCGGACGCTTGTCGGTCTCGCGCACCATCGGAGGCGGCGCAAGCTTGGCAAATGCGTTCAAGAGCTGACGCACGCCAAAGTTGTTCACCGCAGAACCGAAGAACACGGGGCACATCTCCCCCTTCAGGAATTTCTCGTGGTCGAACGGGTCCATGCCGCCCGTAACCATCTCGTATTCTTCCTTGAACTGTTCCACCCAGTTCTCGCCGCACATTTCCACGAGGCGCGGGTCATCCGGGCCTTCCATTTGGATGATTTCCTGGCGGCCTTCTTCCTTGTTGAAGGTATGGAACGTATTCTCGGCGATGGAATATACACCCTTGAAAAGTTTGCCCACGCCAATCGGGAGCGTAAACGGGGCAGTCTTGATGTGGAGCACGTTTTCAATCTGGTCGAGCAGGTCGAGCACATGGCGGCCATCGAGGTCCATCTTGTTGATGAACGTGATAATCGGGGTGTGGCGCATGCGGCACACGTCCATGAGCTTTATAGTCTGCTTTTCCACGCCGTTCACGCTATCGATAAGCACGAGGGCAGCATCCACGGCAGTCAGGGCGCGGTAGGTATCTTCACAGAAGTCCTGGTGCCCCGGGGTATCGACGAGGTTGAACATGCAACCTTCGAACGGGAAATTCAAAACGGAAGAGGAAACCGAAATACCGCGCTGCTGTTCAATCTTCATCCAGTCACTCACGGTATAACTGCGGTTCGCCTTCGCGCGCACGTGGCCCGCCTCGCGGATGACGTTCCCGTACCACAGGAACTTCTCGGTGATGGTGGTCTTACCCGCGTCGGGGTGGCTAACGATGGCGAAAGTGCGGCGTTTCTCGATTTCTGCGTTCATAAAGAATCTCGTTTTTTACGCCGCCAAAGATAGAAAAAATGTGAAGTGTGAAGTGTGAAGTGTGAAATTAATCATCACACATTACACACCCCACATTACTCATCCGTGAGCCACAAGCTCCATGCGTTAAGCTGGAGCGGTGGCGAGAGCACGGGCAAACCGGAGGTTTCAATACCCGAACTTAGCCCGTGCGGTCACCTGTGAGCCACAAGCTCCATGCGTTAAGCTGGAGCGGTGGCGAGAGCGAGTGAGAAACCGGAGGTTTTATCACCCGAAACGACGAACGAGCGGTCACCTGTGAGCCACAAGCTCCATGCGTTAAGCTGGAGCGGTGGCGAGAGCGAGTGAGAAACCGGAGGTTTTATCACCCGAAACGACGAACGAGCGGTCACAAATCTTTGTGCCGGTGCATGGCGCGGATGTTTTTCGGGAGCACTTCCTTGTGCCAGCGAATCCACTCGTCATAATAAATATACTGACGTTCGCGCTGCCTAAAAATTCTTCCGTGAACCACGCGACGCCCGTTCTTTTCTTCCACCGGGATAACAATATGCAGGCATTCGTGATAGACAACTCCCGCCACTGCATACAACGGGCAGTTCGCCGCATCGTAGCCCCTGCTGATGCTTATCAGGTGGAACTCCTCGCCCGTTATCGGGTCCTTGCGCAGGGAATGGAAACTTAAGCCCCCCACGCGGTTGCTCCAGGTAATGCGACACTTGAGCTGCTCGTCGAAATACGTATGGTTTATCGCTTCTAGAACCTGATTGAGGTTGAAGTAACGCCCCCTGGGGTTAATGGGCGGGAGCCTTCCCGTACTTTCGAGCGGAGCCTTCCCCTTGTCTACAAGCACCTGGTCCACCGCTTCCCAGAAGCGCGTCACCAAATCCTTGATAATAGCCTTGTTCTTCTGCGTCTTGCGGCGAATCGCATGCTCTGCCCATTCGGCGGCAAGCTCGCGCGCATCGGCAAACTCGGGCGCCTCCATGTACGAAGGGAGCAATACCTCGGGGTGGCCGAACAGGAAGTTCGCCTTGCACCGGATGCTCCTTTTCAAACGTGAATTGTACTTGAAGTGCACGAGCCCGTTCGCAGAGCACTTCGACTTGCGGATAGGCGGCGCAGGAGCGATATCCGGAGCGGGAGCCCCGAACAAGTCCATCTGCCCGAACAGGTCGAGCTGTCCGTTCTCGTCTATCACCCGAGCACTCCTTCATACGCATTCAAGGACAGGAGCCCCCCGAAATAGCTTTCCGGGAGTTCCAGCCCCGCATAGTGTTCCGAGAGGTCCACCAGCGACTGTTCGATGTTGTCGGGCAAGTAGACGATGTAGCTTTCGTTCCTTTCCGTCTGCAAGTGTTCCGGAGTGCAATAGCACGGGTCCGTCTGGCTAAAGTACATGCGGCACGAAACCGGGCGCGAAGCATACACGCCGCAGTCGCCCTTCCTGTCCGAAAACGGGCACGGGCGCCACTGTTCAAAATAATCGTGCAGGGCGTGGTCTTCCGCATCGTCCTCGGAACCAATCGTTTCAAGCCGGTTTTCAAACAAACTATTAAACAGGTCGGAACGGGACTGGCACATTTCCATTACAGAAATAAAGTCTTCGCGTTCGCGCAGTTCCGTGTAGAGCGAAATCAGTTCAAACGGTTCTACCGACATGGGGTAATGATGGCAGCAGTTGCCGCACGCGGGCCTGCACTGGATAGGCTTTTCCTGTTGCGGGAGAACCGCCTTCAGGTAAAGGTCGTAGGCCCTGTGGTACTCCCCTGCAAACGAGATAATGTTCGGCAGTTCGTCTTTTAAGTTGTCTGGACCGATGGCGTACGTCCGGCCAAATTTTGCAGCGACCTTGTCGAGACGGTCGATTTCTGAGCCCAAAAGGGAGCCCATCCGCATCTCGGCGATCTTGTAGGAGCGCGTGGGTAAATAGTCTCTGCAAAGTTCCATTGAGCACAAATATATCTACTATGAGCCCTTTTTGGCAATTTTTTACCGAAAAAAGCGAATTTACTACCAAAAAAAGCCACCCCAAGGCACCCCCGCGTTTTTTTTAGAACAAAGAAAGTTATTTTTTGCTTATTGAATTCCCTAGGGAACCGATCTATGAAACGTATTAAAAAACTTTGTCTGTACGCGGCCATCGCACTCTCGACAGGGATTGTTGGCTGCAACCTGTTCAATCCGACTGAATCGGCGAACATCGACTCGACCGACACGGATGCACTGACCTACGAAGGCTACATCCACTTCCGCAATGCGGAGTACACCCTCGCCAGGGAATACTTCGAACGCACGCTTGCCGTGGACTCCACCATCTCCGAGGCGTGGTACGGACTTGCAAAGAGCGTCCTGAACCAGCAGAAGCTGAACGTGTTCGAAATGCTCAAGTACGCAAACAGCAAGGACGGTCAAAGTGCGTTTATGACCATGGACGATTCCACCGCCAACCACTACAAGTCCGGTATCGATTCCGTGATGAAGGTCCTTATCCCGTTTATCGAGAGGGATACCACGGGCCGTACCGACGGCAAGGTGACGTTCAAGACCATCTCGGCCAGTTACACGGTTCTCCACCTCACCAAGGCCGCCCTCTTGCTCAGGAGCAACGCTCAGGACCTGACCAAGCTGTTCAGTGTTTCCGGAACGTCAATCAACGTGGACTGGGCCTCCCTGAAGGATGTCGGCGAGAAGTCTGTTGAACTGTTCGAGACCCTCGGCGACATCGGCGGCGCCATCAAGGCCGACCCGACCATCGCGACCGAGGTCATCCGCTCTTACGTACCCGAGGCGGCCCTCCTCAGCGACAGCGGCCTTACCGTCGCTACCGAGGCAATGGCCAGCTACATGGTCACGGCAAGCGAAGCCGTTACGAGCAACGAAGACGCCATTCTCGCTTACACGAGCATCGGCGACATGATTGACAGTGACGGCGACGGCTGCATCGACGAAGAAATTACGGACGGCTTCGACAACGACGGCGACGGCCTGGTTGACGAAGACATGCGCACGAACAAGGCTCTCGTTTACGAAACGAACTTCTTGCACCACAAGCCCGGCCAGGTGGCATCCATCAAGACCGGCGAAGGCTACGAATACGTGGATATCGACGGGAACGGCACCCCCAACGACGATGCCGAAAGGACGTTCTTCAACCCGAACTCCAACGACCGCGACGCCGCTGGCGACCATAGGATAGCCGCATTCGTCACCGGGTTTACCTGGAGCGCAACGGGCGAACAGCTCAAGAACGCCATGGACCTCGCCGCAAAGGATACCGACGTGAGCAACATCCAGTATCCTCTCCAGTGGCGCAAGGAAAACATCGGCGGATGCTGGAACAATTATACGGAGGAGGCCTTCCTCAAGTGGTTTGAAGGGAGGAACAAGTAATGAAACGAGTTATTGCAGCACTTCTTTCCCTCGGACTGGGAGCGGCGGTCTTTGCCGCAAAAGCACCGACCCACCATTCGCTCCGCGGCGAATCCATGGGTAACGCCCACGTGGCAGTGGTCGACGACAAGGAAGCCATCTATTATAACTACGCAGGCTTGAGCCAGATTAACCGCCTCGGTAACTACGACAAGCGCCCCGAACAGGGCTACTACCCGCGCAACTTCCTCGGTGATGCCCGCTTGAACATCGGCGGCGCGGGCCCGTTCGAAACCTACTTCTCCACCTACAACGTGGCGAAGGACCTCCAGAAGCTCTACCAGAACGTGAGCGATGCAGCAGCGGAAACCGGCATAGCCCAGAACACGCTCCTCATGGACACGCTCTCTAGCCACCCCGAGCTCATCCACAAGATTAACTCCTACGACCACAAGTACCTCACCATGAAGGTCAAGTTCGACGCGGAACTCGCCATCCACGGGTTCGGCGGTGCAGTCTGGGTCGACGGTAGTGTTGCCCCGTACCTGGACGGCGGCCTTATCCTCCCCTTCCTCGGCGTTGACACGTTCTACGTGGACGGCGTGGTGCAGGGCGGTTTCGCCTACGGGTTTACAGACAAGTTCTCCGCCGGTATCGGCGCGAAGGCTGCAAAGCGCCACAAGGTGGAAGTCATTACGATTGACATTCTCAACTACGGCTCCCTGCAGGACACCCTCGAGGACCGCTACGACGACGCAACCCACAACATCTTTGACTTCAGCTCGATTTCCTTCGGTCTCGATTTCGGCGTGCTCTACCAGCTGACACGTGAATTCCGCGTGGGTGCATCGCTGCGCGACGTGTACTTCAAGGAACTCGCCGGCGACAAGATTACCCCGAACCTGAGCGTGGGCTTCAACTACAGCCCGAGATTCTTCAACAAGAACACTGCCTATGCCCGCAAGTTCAACTTCGCCTGCGACTTCGTAGATGCGATAAACGCCGACAAGAACTACAAGGCGCTATCACACCTGAACTTCGGCCTGGAAGTGGAACAGACGCTCCTTGCCTGGCCCGGCTACAACAACGAGCTCCGCGCACTGAGCCTGCGACTTGCCGGCGGTTTCAAGGGCGGTTACCCTTCTGCGGGCGTGAGCCTCGAACTGTTGCGCGTCGTGACCCTCGAATTCGCGACCTGGGCAGAGGAACTCGGTTACTACACCGGCCAGGACGAAGAACGTATCTACATGGGCCAGATCAGCCTCGGATTCTAACCCCCGAGCTACATCGTGAGAGTGCTTAGGTCAATACGTATTGCGCTATTGCTTGCCGCAAGCGTTTTTGCCGACGACCTGATAATGGCGCCGCTATTTACCCCGCAGGCACTAATCGCAAAGCAAATCGCTCCGGGAACATCGAAGATTTTCTCCATCTCGAGCACGTTCGGCGGTTGCGATTCCTGCAACGTGAGCGGTAGGACCGTGCAGAATACAGACCCGCCGGTACTTGTCGACGACGACATTTCGGGCAGTTCGTATTTTCGCATGGATATAACGCCCGTGAGTTACACGTGGCCCTCGACGGCAAATCCCGAAGGGGCGGAAAACTGGTCCGGGCATACCTTCGGGGGCGGGTTTTTCCTGAACTTCCACTATGCCCTCCCCATCGAAGCGGGCGTTGCGCCTTCTGTTGTACAATGGTTTGGCCCCATCTACGTGGGCGCGTCTTACGAACTTTCCTTCGGGCGCTACTACGGCAAGGATAGCGACGGCGATACCGACTTCGACAAGACAAGGCACCTGTTTACCGGAGCCGCCAATTTCGGTGCGGGTTCGATGACGTTCATGAAATTCCACGGGCTCGGATTCGGCCTACACGGCGGCCTGCGACAGTTCCACATCGTGAGTGCGGGTTGTTCCGACTCCGAATCAGACGTTGTCGGAGCACCCGAATGCACCGCCGATGGCAAGCAGTACCACATCCAGGACTGGGTGTTCTATTACGGGATTGACTTTATCGGGTACACGAGCCTCCCCCTGCTGAAGGAGACAAACAGCAAGGGACACGCGGCATACTCCTTCACAATCGAGTCGGGCATTCGCACCGATGACCAACGCCTGATGTACTGGTCACTGCAATGGAGCATTATGCTATGATGTACCGACTGCTCACATTGCTTGCCGTAGTCTCGCTCCTTTCGGGTTGCAGTTCCATAATGCGTCCGCCTCCGGCCGCAGCCTTCATGGACACCTACAAGAGCGAAAAGTCGCTCAACATGGTTGGCGCATCGGGCTATGGCGGCGATATGCAGAACCGGAAAGAAGATATCGACAGCTACCACCAGATTAGCGAAGAGGAATGGTGGGTCGACGGGCATTTCGCGCGATTCCTCAACGGAGGCTATTTTACGCTCGGGCTCGGCATGCAGAGCTTGACCGCCTTCATGCAAGGAGGTTTCGTTTCTCCCTACTTCGGGTTTAACGCGTGGAGCAACATGAATGCGCTGTTCATCCCGATGATAAAGGACGAAGACCGCGGATTCTGGAGCCACTATTCCGGCGGCGCGATGACTATCGAGCAGATTCCCGTAACGCAGAAATGGGCCTTCGGCCTTACGCAGCATGTATCGCGCAACGGCCGCGAAGTCTACCGCGTTTCCGATGACGAAGGGGAAGGGTTCCTTTTTGACAAGCCCCGTCCCAAGTTCTACAAGGAAATGGGCGCAGGTCTCTACGGGCGATACAAGGGCGAAAAAGCAGCATTCTCGCTCGAATTCCGCTACGGCCGCGACATTGATAACGACAACAACCGCTTTGCGCTCACCCTGAGTGTCTGGGGCTTCAGCAAGCCGTTCTTCTCGCCTCACGACTACATGAGAACGCAAGCCGAAGCGTATAACGAAAAGAGCGAAGGCATAAAGATTGGTTCTGTTTCCGATACCGTCGTCTACAATGTGAAGACAATGGATTCCGTCTACAAGTCACCTTCAAGACTCATGCACAAGATACCCAACCGCTGGTTCAGTGTCCTGGATACCTCGAAGGTCATCTCCAAGGTTTACCCGCTTTCGCCCATTGAACACAGCATTTATTCTAACGGGATATGCTACGACGAATACGAACGTGAAGTTTGGCTCAGAAAAGACACAGACAACACCATTTTCGCAACCCCGATAGACAACATCGATTACTGCGAAGAGGCCGTGTTGAAATTCCCGTGGTCAACCGTGATTTTCGAAGGCCTGCTGTTTGGCGGGGCGTCCGGCTTGCTGCTCCACAGTTTCGACGCGTTCCTTATCGGCGACCTCGTCGGCTCTACCGCATTCTGGGCTATTTTCAAGGCGGCAGACGTGAAGGTTCCGAAAAATCTCAAGGGTATATGCAAGTTGCAGCATTCCCCCGAAGAACTGGAAGAGTGGCTAAAGCAATACCCCTGCTACGATTCAGACGTCAACGAATTCTAGGGCATTTCCCCAAACGACTTGAACAGCAAAAGGAAAATCCCCCGCGTCGGCGAGGGATTTCTTGTGTTTAAGGGTTCTCGAGTACTTTGTCTTGTCGCGGACAACCCTTGTCCGTAACGTGGCTCCGTTCTGGGAGCCGTCTATGCGTAGCGCTCGCATTCTTGCGCTTTCTGTTGCGGCATCGGCAACCTTGCCCGCCGCTTTCGCTCTGTTTTTAGCCATAGGGGCCTCCTTAAGGGGCAAATATAAATTATTATCTTTAGACAGTAAAGGGTTCAAGGTTTCCTTTGAAAGATTCCATTACAGATAGTATTCGCCGTCATGGTTTCAAGCGCCTGCTGATTGCAGTTTCGGGCGGTCTGGATTCCATTTGCCTCGCGCATTATTTCATTTGCAATAAAGAGGCGTTGGGCATTGAATGGCTGGGGATTGCACATGTGCATCACGGGCTGCGCGAAGGAACGGCGGACCGCGATGCCGCTTTTGTGGAGGCTTTCGCGCGCAAGTATAACGTTCCATTTTTCTTGAAACGATTGGATGGCGAGGTGCTCAAGGCCGCCGAAGGTTCGCTCGAAGAGAATGCGAGAGATGCCAGGTACAAGGCACTGGTGGAAGTATTCAACGAGACAGAAGATCCCCGCCTGCGCGGGGATGACAATAAGGACGTCATCGTAACCGCGCACCATGCAGGCGACCAGGCGGAAACGATGTACATGCGGCTCAAGCGCGGAACGACACTTGCGGGACTCCGGGGAATTCAATCGCTGCGGGCGTTAGACTCTATTGGACACACTTGCGCTTCGCGCTGCGGTGTGACGCAACAGGCCTCACTTCTCATCATCCATCATCCATCATCAATCATCCATCATCAATCAAAATTCATCTACCGTCCTTTCCTGAACGTGACGCGCAAGGAACTGCTCGCCTACGCCCGCGAAAACAACCTCACCTGGTGCGAGGACGAGAGCAATACCGACGTGAAATTTGCCCGCAACAAGGTACGGCACGAACTGTTGCCCCAGCTGGAACGGGAATGCCCCGGCGCGGCAGAACAACTCTGCCGGATTGCGGAAATTGCAGACCGGGCATACGCTAAGGTCATTGCCAAGGGCGAGGCAGTTTTCGACTCGGTCTTGGTTAAGCAAGATCCTTCGACTCCGCTACGCTTCGCTCAGGATGACACTCCCGCACTCACCCTGGACAAGAAAAAACTCAACAAAATCTTGCGGGAACATGCCAACGCCGACCTTTCGGAGATGTTCCGCCTGTGGCTCGCCGAGCAGGGTTTCCGCTTCCCCATCGGGTTCTTCTACGGCCCGAAAGAGCCCGCTCACGTCAAAATCCCGCACCGGGCCGCCTACCGCAAGCGTTCCATCGCCAAAATCGGCCATACCATCAAGATTTGCGAGTTTTGCACCCCCGAAGAAGCCCAGAAATTTGTATCTTGCGAGTGAATATATAAAGGATTATAATGAGCCAAATCAAGAAGCCCGCCTCCCCGTTCAAGAATCGGAACTTTATCATTGTTCTTATTATGCTTGTCATGCTGTTCGTAATGTTCCCGCTTACCGGGCAGGACAAGGAACAGAACCTGACACGCACCGAATTTTTGGCCATGATGGGAGATTCCACCAAGGTCATTACCGAACTTTCGCTCCAGAAGACCCCCGACGGCATCATCATCGAGGGAGCCTACAAGCTTACCCCCGAAGAAATTGCTGAAGCCGCCAAGAACAAGAGCCCCATCGCGCGCTTTACGCGTTCCGACAATGCAGGCGACACCCGCCACTTCACAAGCCACATGCTCGAAATCTCTAACGAGCAGATTACAGCATGGGAAATGTTCAAGGGCGTGAAGGTGAAGGTCATCCACGAATCGACTACGTGGATAGACACCATCATGGCATTCCTCCCGGTCATTATCCTCATTGCGTTCTTCTGGATAATGACGAGCCGCCAAATGGGCGGTGGCGGCAAGAACCCGTTCAGCTTTGGCAAGAGCCAGGCAAAGATTATCGGTAACGACCCGAAGAAGAAGACCACGTTCAACGACGTGGCGGGTTGCGACGAGGCCAAGCAGGACTTGCAGGAACTCGTGGAGTTCCTGAAGGACCCGAAAAAATACGATGCGCTCGGTGGACGAATCCCGAAGGGGGCACTTCTCGTCGGGCCTCCGGGTACCGGCAAGACGCTCCTCGCACGCGCTGTCGCCGGCGAAGCGGGAGTGCCGTTCTTCAGCATGTCGGGTTCGGACTTCGTGGAAATGTTCGTGGGCGTGGGCGCAAGCCGCGTGCGCGACCTGTTCGAGACCGGCAAGAAGAACGCTCCGTGTATATTGTTTATTGACGAAATCGATGCAGTGGGTCGCCAGCGTGGCGCAGGTCTCGGTGGCGGGCACGATGAACGCGAACAGACTCTGAACCAGCTTCTCGTGGAGATGGACGGCTTCGCTGCAAACGAAGGCGTCATCTTGATTGCGGCAACAAACCGCCCCGACGTGCTCGACAAGGCGCTGCTCCGTCCGGGACGCTTCGACCGCCAGATCGTGGTGGGACTCCCCGACCTGAAGGGTCGCGAAGAAATCCTGAAGGGGCATTTGAAAAAGCGCAAGGTCCCGCTCGACAAGGATGTGGACGTGAGTGCCATCGCGAAGGGAACACCTGGCCTCGCCGGTGCCGACCTCGAGAACCTCGTGAACGAAGCGGCCCTCCTGGCCGCACGGTTCAACAACAAGAAGGTAACGATGCTCGACTTCGAGGAAGCACGCGACAAGCTCAGCATGGGTGCCGAGCGCCGCACGCTCCTGATGACCGACGAAGAGAAGCGCCACACCGCCTACCACGAAGCGGGCCACGCCCTCATGACGCTCCTGTGCAAGCACAGCGACCCGCTCCACAAGATTACGATTATCCCGCGCGGCCGCGCTCTCGGCGTCACGATGAGCCTCCCGGAACGCGACCAGGTGAGCTACAGCCGCGAGTACGCCGAAGAACGCATCATGATTATGATGTCGGGCCGCCTTGCAGAACTCATATTCTTCAACCACCAGAGCACGGGTGCAAGCAACGACATCCAGCGCGCCACCGAACTTGCACGCAAGATGGTCACAGAATGGGGCTTCGACGACGAAATCGGGCCGGTATGCTACAGCCGCACCGACGGCGAAGTGTTCCTGGGCCGCGAAATAAGCAAACCGAAGGAAATGTCCGAGATGATGGCCGAGAAGATCGACAACGCGGTCAACAGCCTCATCAAGCGTCTGGATGCAGCCGCACGCAAGCTCATCGAAGAACACAAGGACAAGCTCGTGGACCTCGCCGAAGCGCTGTTCGAGTTCGAAGTTCTCGACCGCGAAGAAATCGACAAGGTCATGGCGGGCGAAAAGCTCACCGGTACCAAGAAGAGCCGCCAGTACCAGGCTCTCGAAGAGATGGCCGAAAAGAAGAAGCGCGAAGAGACTCCCCCGCCCGACCCGGGCAAGCAGCCGCCGGTAGCCCCGGTCGCCGATGCGCCCGTTGCTGAAATCAAGCCCGCCCCCGCTGGCGGTGGTTCGGCAGGCTCACCAACCGTTACGCCGTCAGTGAGCGACGGCGAAGCACATTCAACTACAGTCGAACCGCACGAACAGGAAAACTCGTATATGCTGAAGCCTGTCCTGGAACAAAGTCGCGCCCTCCCCTGGAAAGTCGGGAACAAGGTAATCCCCTGTTCTACACCTCTCGTGATGGGAATCGTGAACGTGACTCCGGACAGTTTCTTTGACGGCGGCAAGCACAACTCGCCCGAGGCGGCATACGAACATGCGGTATCGCTCCTGCAGCAGGGCGCGGACATTCTCGATATCGGCGGGGAAAGCAGCAGGCCCGGTAGCGCCCCCGTAAGCGAGCAGGAAGAAATGGACCGCGTCTGCCCCGTAGTGGAGGCGCTCGCCCAGCTCGCAAACATTTCGGGCGACCTGGAGAATCCGGGTTTCCGCGAGTTCTACATCTCGGTCGATACCGTAAAGTCACGTGTCGCGCGCGAATGTATGAAACTCGGAGCGCACATCATAAACGACATCAGCGCCTGCGCGATGGACCCCGAAATGGCGGGAGTCGTCGCAAGTACCGGCGCAAGCGTGGTACTCAACCACATGCGCGGGACCTTCGGGAACATGCAGCAGGATTTCAAGCCCTATGCGAACGTGGTCGCAGAGGTGCGCGAAGAACTGGTATCGCGCGCGGAAGCCCTCATCAAGGCGGGCGTCGAGAAGTCCAAAATCTGCATCGACCCCGGCATCGGATTCGGGAAGACAGCACAGGACAATATCGACCTGATGAAATCTACCGAGGAATTCCTCGCGGAAGGCTACCCCATCCTTGTGGGCACATCCCGAAAGTCCTATATCGGGAAGATTGCGGGCCTCGAAAAGAGCGACAGGCTCATCCCCACCATCACCGCGGGCATTATCGCTGTCCTCGGGGGTGCATCCGTACTCCGCGTTCACGACGTGCGGGAGACAAAAGAATCTATACTTTACCTGGAGGCGCTGAAGACCCATGGTACTGTTTAAACTTTTTGACGTCATCGACGTGAGAATGGCCGATATCCTGGATGTCCTCCTGATTTCCATTCTCCTTTACTACGTGTTCCTGCTGTTCCGCGGTACACGCGCCGTGCAGATGATCGTGGGCGGCCTTTTGCTGATTGTCGCCTGGCTCATCGCGCAGTGGTGGGAACTGCGGAGCATCTCGTGGATTCTCAGTAACCTTACCGGAATCGGCATCATCGCGCTCGTGATTCTTTTCCAGCCCGAAATCCGAAGCGCCCTTACCCGCATAGGCCAGACCATAAGCCGCGCGGACATACGGCAACTGTTCTTCCATTCCAGCGGTCTCGACGAAGTTACCGAATCCATTACGTCTGCAGTGCAGGACCTCGCCAAGAATCATGTGGGTGCGCTCATCGTGCTCGAAAAGCGCGTGGGCCTGCGCAACTACGAAGAAACCGGTGAAATCCTGAACGCCCGAATCAGTTCACGCCTGCTGAGGGCCCTGTTCTTCCCAAATTCCGCCCTCCACGACGGCGCAGTGCTCCTGAACAGCCACAGCATCGTCGCCGCAGGCTGCATTCTCCCCATGCCCACGGGTAACGCCGAAGGCGATGCGGGCTACGGCATGCGTCACCGCGCCGCAAAGGCACTCGCCGCAGAATGCGATGCCATGGTGATTGTCGTTTCCGAAGAGACGGGCGGCATTTCCATCGCCTACCGCAACAGCCTGCGCCGCAAGCTTTCCATCAAGGAACTTGAAGCCGAAATCAAGCGCCACTGGGCAGAACTCTTCCGCGAACAGGTCGTTGTACCGGAGAAGGTCGACGTAGAAGACAACTAGCAATAAACTTTTTTAGAACTACGGCAATATGAACGAGAACAACGAAAATACGCAAGAAAGCAAAAACGCGAGCAAGAGAAAGAAGAAGAACATCGCCGTACTGGTCATCATGTTCCTTCTGCTCGTCTGCCTTTTCATTGTGCAGTGCCAGCTTGACAAGATCAAGCAGGAAGCACAGCAGAAGGCTCAGGAAACAGAACTGGAAGCGCGCCAGAAGCATATTCTCGATAGCCTTCGCAGGCTCGAGCAGGCAAAGGCCGACAGTCTCGCGAATGCAGAAGCCGCACGCATCGCCGACAGTTTACGCCTTGCAGACAGTGCTAGAGTCGCAGATTCCATGCGCGTCGCCGATTCGCTCGCCTCGCTCAAGCCCGAAATAAACAAGGATAGCCTGCGCCACGTGCGTGACAGCATCAAGCACGTGCGCGACAGCGTCGCAGCCGCCGACAAGGCCCGCAACGATTCGCTCGCGGCAGTCGCCGACAGCCTCGCAAAAGTTGAGAAGGCCCGCCTCGATTCTCTCGAAAAGAAACGCGTGCAGGACAGCATCCGCGCCGCAGACCAGGCTCCGCCCTCCGCCGAAATCGTACCGCCGAGCGGCCGCTACTACGACCCCATCAAGCTGAAGGTCAAGTGCGACGAAATCAAGTGCAAAACGTTCCTTTCTATCGGTGACACGCTGAACCCCGTAGAGGCGGGCAAGGCCGTGGAATACAACAAGACGGGTAGCGTGTTCTACTTTGCGGAAGATTCCGTCGGGAACCGCACCAGGTGGGAAGAAGCAAAATACGACATGGCATCGGACAACATCTGCGGCAAGAACGCCTACCCCGTGCCCGTTGGCGGGAAGACCGTTTGCGTGGACGCCTACGAATACCCGAACGAAGCCGACGCCACTCCGCGCGACATGGTGAGCCAGGAACAGGCGGAAGAACTCTGCAAGCAGGCAGGCAAGCACCTCTGCAGCATCGACGAATGGCAGGCAGCATGCCGCGGCAAGGACAAGACACGCTTCTCGTACGGTGACGGCTACAAGCAGAACAAGTGCAACACGAACACCAAGGCCATGAAACGCAGTGGGCGCAAGGAACAGTGCCGCAGCTGGTTCGGCATGTACGACATGAACGGAAACCTTTGGGAATGGACCTCGACCAAGAGCAAGGACCACCCGAACATGTTCCTCGTGGCAGGCGGTGCCTGGAACACGAACAACGAAAGCAAGTGCACCGACAGCAAGTTCAGCTTCTATCCGCAGAACCAGTACCCGAGTGTCGGCTTTAGGTGCTGCAAGTAGGCGGCTGCGCCGCAGTGTGAAGTGTGTAATGTGTAATGTGTATTTTTCTCGTAGAGGATAACTCTACTAAGGTGCTAAAGCATCAAGTATCGTTTAAGTCATTTCTCATTCCACATCCCACATTCCACACTATTCTAAAAGTTCTACATGCAGGTGTTCGGCTTCTCCCTTTTCCCACAGCACGCGGAAGCGGTACCCCAGACGCAACTGGACCATTTCAACCAGCTCGCGGCGCTTGTTCATCGGCAGGTTAACTATCCGAAAATCTAGCGCGGCATTCATGTAGTGCTTCGAGTTCTTCGCATGGTACGGGTAGTCGTTCCCGCTCGTAATCACAGGCACGTAATCATCGCCCATCACCTTATGGAAGCAATGCACCACCTCAATTCCGGCGCTATCCATCGCAGGGAGCAGGCTTTCAAGATACACGCCCTCCTTCTGGCGGGTTCTCTTAAGCAAAAGCAGGTGCACACCCTGCTGGTTGAACGGCTTGTTTTTCGCCTTCAGGCTGCGCAGGTATTCTTCTGCATCAAAAACGATTTCCTCGTGCTTGATTTCGACATGCGGAACAGGCTTTATTTTCGATTTCAAAAAGAAATAACCGCCCACCACAGCCGCAATGGCAAGAATGGGCGCAATTAAATACAAATGTTTAACAAAAAATTGCATTTTTCCGCACACAAAAATACTATTTTAATGGCATGAAAAAGATTCTCGCCCTCATTACCGTTTCCATTCTCCCCCTGATGTTCACCGCCTGTGGCCTAAAGTCCGATACTGGATCCTATATCGGCTACTGGCAGAGCGATGCGAACACCATCTTTGAAGTGCTTACCGAAAACGGCGAAGACTACATTATCCGCAACATCTACGGCGACCTCACCGCAAAGGTCGTGGATGGTGCTCTCCGCGGCAAGAACAACGTTGATATGGACTACTCCATGACGGTAAAGGGCGATTCCGCATACTACCTGTTCGCGGACATCACTACCGGCTACAAGCGCATCACTAAAGAAGAATACGACAAGATCTTCGCGACGCTCTCCAAGCCCGCAATCCAGTAATTCCGGATTACCCGCAAAAAGTTTAAAGCCGCTGTAAAGCGGCTTTTTTCATTTGCAGTTTTTTTATTGTTTGTTGTTTATTGCTTATCGTTTATCGCGCGCGGCCTACTTGCCGCTCATCGTCTCGACAACAATCTGTTCGAGCGCCTTCGCATTGGGCACGCCACTCCACACGCCCTTGATGTAGCCCTCGCTATCGAGCAGCATGAGCGTCGGTACGGCGCGAATCCCGTAACGCATCCACATTTCTTTCTTTGCGTCGCGGTAGAGCGGGTACGGCGAGCGGTGCTGCCTCTCGTAGAAGGCGTTGAGCGTCGGGAGCGCTTCGTCTGCAATGCCGATGACTTCCAGCCCCTGGTTGCCGAGCTTGTTGTAGAGGTTCTCGAGAATCGGGAGCGTCTGCCTGCAGGGGCCGCACCATGTGGCCCAGAAATCGAGCAATGTCGCCTTCGGTTTATCTTTCCGCCTGTCGGCATTCTGGTAGAAGTTCTTGCCGAATTCCGCCATCTTGCTCCCGATGGCAGAACCCGTGAGGCTGCTGATGTCATCGGGACGGTCGGTGAGCTTTACCTTGAGGTTTTTCTTCTTGCCGTCGCGCAGGATTTCGACCGCAACGGTAGCGCCCGTCTTGGAACCGGAAATGACGGAGGTTATCTGCGACATGTCGGCAAGCGGCTTACCCGCAAAGCCGATAACCTTGTCACCCGCGACAATGCCCGCGGCCATACAGCCCGAACCGGGATGCACGCCCTTCACGTCGAGTGCCAGGTGGTTCTCGAATTCAGTCTTCTTGAAAATAAGCCCGAGCCACGGACCCGCAAACGAGGGAACCGTAGCAAATACAATCAGCAACAGTGCAGATAAACTAAATCGCATAGTCTAACCTCTAAAAGAACAGTACGGAAAATTTCAGGTAAAGGAAGAACCTTACCGGTTCCACAATCGGCAAGTGTTCGTTTTCCTTCTCGACAGGCTCGCCTATCACGTAGCTGCCAAAGAATTCAAGCCTCCCTGCAATCGAGCCCTTTTCAAAAAAGAGAATGTCACGGCCATACCCGAACGACACCACCGGCGAAAAATGCGAGCCGTCCTCGTGATCGAGGTAGAAGCCCGATACCGCAAACTTGAGAAAGTCGTCGTGACCGGAGCGCATGAGCGAGCCCAGAAAATACCAGTGCCAGTCAATGCCCGCCTCCAGGAATTCGGCAGCAAACGGAACCGTCCCGAAAACTCCGAGAGAATGATTCTTGTGCAGCCTGTATTCGGCATCGACACCCACCGAGCCATCGAATGTCTTGAGGTAGTAGTCGAGCGACGCTCCCCCACCAAACAGGAACGAGGGCAGCGGGCGTTCATCCTTCTTTGCACGGTCCTCTATGGGTAGCCCCATAAAGTCATCGGCCAGGCACACGCCCGCGACAAACAGAACCACCAGCAAAGTAAGAGAACGGAGCATCATCCAGACAAACTAAACAGAGCGGACCATCGGCTTCTTGGGATTACGGTCATCGTATTCGCCAAGCGACTTGTAGCCGTCATTCAGCAAGGCATCGTAAAGTTCGTTGCGCATGGCATGTGCGGCCATCCAGCGGAAGGCCACCACGGAGTAGCACTGCACCGCGTCGACACCGAGCTTGATGAGGTCGTAAATCTTGTAGCCGTGGTCAATGCCGCCGCACGCAATAACGCTCATCTGCGGGTAATGCTCGCGGATGTACTTCACGTTCCAAACCATGTTATCGAACAGGGGCCTGCCCGACATACCGCCGCAGTCACCATCGGCACGGAGCGGGGTCAAGTCCTCGTACTTCGCGTTCATCGGGAGTTCGCTCATCTTCGCCGTCGGGTAGGTATTGCCAACGACCACACCGTTCACGCCGGTCCGGACAAGCATATCCATGATGGAAATCAGGTGACGTTCCGAAAGGTCGGGGCTAAGCTTCGCGTACACCGCCTTCCTGAGCGTCTGGGAATTCCGCACGTTCATGATTTCGGTAAAGATGCGTTCCGAGAAACTCATGTCCAAGTCGACGCGCGACTCGCCCGTATTGGGGCAACTCACGTTAATCTCGATGTAGTCCGCCGCACGGTAGGCAATCGAGAAACTCTCGACGATATCCTTCAGTTTTTCTTCAGGGTCCGAAAGGCCCGGAGTCTCCGCAACGGAAATGCCCACGCAGAGTCCGGCCTTGTGCGCCTTCACGAGCTGAGAATCTACGCGGCGCGCGATAACCTCGACACCCTCGTTGTTGAGCCCCATACTGTTGTGGATAGCGCGGTCTTCTTCCAAAAAGCCAATGCGCGGCCTGTGGGTGTTGCCCTCGCGGAAATGGCGCGTCGCCGTTCCCACGGTAATGCCGCCAAAGCCCACGTTCGCATAGTCGCGGATGCGTTCTGCCGTCTTGTTCGCACCGGCGGCCAGGATGATGGGGCACCCGAGGTAAAGCGAATTGCTGCGGTCCGAAAACGTAATTACACGACGGAGCGGCTTCGAAAGATCTGGGCGGCCGCCCATGAAGGGAATAAACGGAGCAAAACGTGCGACGTGCTTGAACGAGTCGTGCCTGAACTCCGGAGACTTGTGGAAAATCTTACGGATAAGCGCAAGAACCTTGTCGCTAAAACGCAAATAATATTCGTGGTTGATGCAATCATTCGCCATATTATTTAAATTACAAAAAAAAGAGGTAACAAAAGTGCTTTTGAACGTAGAAAAGACTACTCATGCAAATTTCGACGGCTATATCGAGGCCCTCAAGCGCCTTGTGCGCATTCCATCCATCAGTTTTGACAACTTTGACCAAAAATTCGTGCAACAGAGCGCAGAAGCCGTAAAGGCGATGTTCGAGGAGGCGGGGCTCAAGAATGTGCAGCTCTTGCTGCCGCCAAGCGGGAGGGCGACCGTATATGCGGAGAGCCTCACGAGCCCCGACAAACCCACGATTCTGCTCTACGCGCACCACGACGTGCAACCCACCATGCGCGAGGCCCTGTGGAACAGCGCTCCGTTCGAACCCGAGATTCGCGGCGACCGCATCTACGGGCGCGGCACCGCCGACGACAAGGCGGGCATAATCACGCACCTTGCTGCATTCAAGCAAGCCCGCGAACTGCTCGGCGACAAGGGACCGAACCTCAAGTTTATCATCGAGGGCGAAGAGGAATCCGGAAGCGCGGGCTTCGCAGAAATATTGCGCGAGCACGCGAAACTCCTGAAGTGCGACGCGGTGATTGTGGCCGACCTCGGGAACTTCGCGAAGGGGACACCCTCCATCACAACGACACTCCGCGGGATGAGCGCCGTGAACATCACCCTCCGCAGCACCAAGACGCCGCTCCATTCCGGCAGCTGGTCGGGCCCGATTCCCGACCCCGCGCAGGCACTCTGCCGCATGATAGCATCGCTGACCGACGAGCACGGGAACATCGCCATCCCGAATTTTGAGGATGGCCTCGTACCGCCTACGCCCGAAGAACTGGAATCGTACCGCAGTCTCGGCTACAGCGAAAAGACGTTCCGCAGCGAGAGCGGCGTTTTGAACAAAGTAAGTCTCACCGTCCCCGAAGGGGAAATTCTCGAATCGCTCTGGCGCAGGCCTTCCATCGTGGTGACCGCGATGGAGTCGGGCAACCGATCGAGCGCGGGTAACGTGCTCCAGGACTGCGCCTACGCCCGCATCGGAATCAGGCTTGCGCCCGGCATGAACGCGGACCGCTGTTCACAAATGCTCGTGGACTTTTTGAAGGCTCAGGTCCCGAACGGGCTCGAATTTACCGCCGAAATCGAGGACGGAGCAAACCCGTTCGTCACCGACACGCAGCACCCCTTCTTCAGGAAGATGAGCGAAGCAATGGCGCAAGCCTACAAGAACGATACCAAGTTCATCGGCTGCGGGGCAAGCATCCCGGGTGCAGAACTCTTCCGCAAGACCTTCGGCGACATTCCCATACTGCTCACCGGCCTCGAGGACCCCGAATGTGCGGCCCACGGCGAGAACGAGAGCCTCTACCTGCCCGATTTCGAGGCAGGCATTGTCGCCGAGACGCTGTTCTTTATGTCGCTCGCATAGGGCGACCCCATTTTTTAGAATTTGCTATATTGAAAAACATGGAAAAGAAACTGGTTGTACTGACGGGCGCAGGAATTAGCGCAGAATCCGGACTCCGCACCTTCCGCGGAAACGACGGGATGTGGGAACACGAAAACATCGAGGACGTATGCACGCCCGGTGCACTCAGGCGTGACCCGAAGCGCGTCATGGACTTCTACAACTTCTTGCGCAAGGGGCTCCCCGAACACAAGCCGAACGCAGCCCACATTGCACTCGCCGAACTCGAAAAGCGCCTGGGCGACCGTTTTCTGCTGGTGACCCAGAACGTAGACGACCTTCACGAACGTGCGGGCAGCAAGCGCGTTTTGCACATGCACGGCGACCTGATGAAACTCCGCTGCATGAACCACCCCGACCACGAATTCATGTTCAAGGGTGAAGAAACGCTCGAGACCAAGTGCCCGTTCTGCGGCGCAGGTACTCGCCCCGATATCGTGTTCTTCGAGGAAGTCCCGCTCTACATGGAAATGATCCAGGACGCGCTGCGTGAATGCGACGAGTTCGTGTACATCGGCACGAGCAGCGTCGTGTACCCCGCCGCCGGTTTCAAGAACTTTGCCAAGCGCTTTGGCGCGAAAGTGACATGCCTTAACCTCGAAATTCCCGCACACGACCCGGATACCGACGTATTTGTGCAGGGCAAGGCGACCGAAATCGTACCCAAGTGGTGCGAAGAGTTTAAGTAAGACGCGCAACCAACGCGCGATAAAATTAGTTTATATAAAATGCCGCGACTTAGCGAATCCGAAGCTTTAGACCTGTTTTTAAACGCACCGCTCGACGAACTCTGCGCACGCGCAAACACCGAGAAGGAACGCCTGCACGGGAAATCCGTGTACTGGGTGAACAACCGCCAGATCAACTACACCAACGTGTGCGTTCTGCACTGCAAGTTCTGCGCCTTCTCAAAAATCAAGAAGGATAGCCCCACCGCATACGACTGGGACTACGGCACCATACGCAACAAGGCCGCAGAGGCGATTGCCGGAGGCGCGCGGGAACTGCACATCGTAGGCGGGCTCCACCCGGACCACCCCTTCGATTACTACATCGAGATGTTGCGCAAACTGCGCGTTGAATTCCCGAAAGTGAACCTGAAGGCTTTTACCGCGGTAGAGATTTGCCACTTCGCGAAAATCTCGGGCCAGACGCCCCTGCAGATCATGACCACGCTCAAGGAAGCGGGCCTGGACGCCCTCCCCGGCGGAGGCGCTGAAATCTTGGTGCAGAGCGTGCGCGACCAGATTTGCCCCGGCAAGGAAACCGGCGAGGAATGGCTCGACGTGCACCGCGCCGCACACAGGATTGGCATCCCGACAAATGCGACCATGCTGTTCGGACACATCGAGAAGCCCGAGGACCGCATCGCCCACATGCGCATGCTGCGCGACCTGCAGGACGAAGCACCCGGATTCTTCGCGTTCATCCCGCTCGTGTACCACCCGGAGCACAACGCGCTGCACAAGATTGTCCCGAACATCACGAGCGAAGAGGATATCCTGCGCACGGTCGCAGTCGCCCGCCTCTTTTTGGACAACTTCCCGCATATCAAGGCCTACTGGATACAGATGGGCATCGAGACCGCGATGAAAGCGCTCCACGCCGGAGCATCCGACCTGGACGGCACGATTATCGAGGAAAAGATTACGCACGCCGCCGGAGCCACCGTGCCCGTGGGCATGAGCCCCGAGCGCATGAAGTCGCTTATTGCAGGCGAAGGCCTCATCCCAGTCGAGCGCGACGCACTATATGAACGATTCTCTTGACGAGAATTGTTCCCTCCATACCCCTTTAAGGGTACTTTATCGGGAATATTGCACATAGCCCACCCACTTCTCCCAAATATTCATATATTGGGAGTATGATGCCGTATAAACGAATCTTATCGACACTCCTGCTGTTCGCAACGTTTGCATTTTCCCAAGGCATCGGTCCCGAGCAAGTCGATTACAACAAGGTGAAAGTAAACCCTGCCGAGATGCAGAGCGAGCTGAACACGCGTGCAGACCTGCTGCAGGCCCTAAAGACGGGCAACACGACCAAGGTCGACAGCGCCCTTCTCGTGTTGTCGTATGAAAAGGTTCCAGAATCGGCGATAGACAGTCTGGAAATTCTCCAGGTAAACCTGATACGGGGGCGTTACGACCTGGCTGTCCCGCAATTCGCGAATATGCTCATGAAAGAGCGTAAAAAAGTCCGTTACTCCTTCGCCAACGATTCCCTATACCATTATCTAAGAAACGAGAGCCGCTTTGCAGCCGAATATACGGACCGTCCTGCGGAGCGCGACCTAGAAGAACGTCATTTGAAATTGAAGGGGTACATGACCGAAGCGGCACAGGCAAACATAAAGCAGGAATACAAGGATCTTGCATCCATTTTTGTGGATTTGCACCCTTATTTTATTTTGTACGATAAGGGATACTGGATTTATCTTGGCTCCATATTTGAGGACATCAGCCCTGACAGCATGGCAAACATTATCAGTATTCGATCAGAAGAACATGTTGATTTCCATAACGACATTGATACGCTTGCCGCCACAATGATGCTTATAAGAATGGAAACCTTTTGCGAGAACTATCCGGAATCGGAGTATTCGGAGTGGCTGAAGAGAGTTTCCAGGAATATTGAGGATTCTCTAAAGAGATATAAAGAATTCAGAGCCTATTATAAGGATAAATTTTATACAGGCGGCCTGGGGTTTGAGCTATTTATAGGGAACTCTTCGACTTTTGTAGTGGGCGTTCCCATACAGATTTCCAGGTTCATTCTCACTCCATCTTATATAAATGGAGAATCCTCCATAACAATAAAAGAGGACCAAGCAAAAGTACGCAATGATTTTGACGAGTTTTTCGTTACGGCAGGAATTGACGTATACGAAAACAAGTGGCTAAAAATTCAGCCTTTTGCCGGTGGATGGGATTTCTTTACAGCCGGTTTACAAGCGGATTTCCGTTTTTGGATGTCAAAAACGCCCGGCGAATTTCATGGTGCAGAATACATGACCCTTAAATTCCGGTACATGGGAATCTATCATGACACCAAGACCGCAACAAGTGACGAAACTGAAGAAGTTGAATGGACCGAAGAAAAGGAATGGGACCACCGGTTCTTCGTGGGCATAGGCGTCCATTTCTGGTAAAAGCATAACTCATTCTGCCTAACTTTTTATACATTATGGACATGAAGACGTTATCTAGAATTTTATCTGCACTCCTGCTGTTTGTTGCATTCTCCTTCGCCAGCATATCGCAGGATTCCTCCGTCAGTCGTTTCGACAAGCTCAACGACCTTGCCGCCACAGGCGACTCCGCCGTCACGACAGTCGACGCCAACAAAACCGCTGCAACCGACGTTTCCAGCGCCGTGGATTCTATCGGTCGCTCTACTCCCTCCAGAATGACAGCCAATAAGAAGCGCGCCGTCTGGATTAAGCTAGAAGGCGACGTGGAACCTTCCATGTACGATTTCTGCGCCCGCGCCATCGCCGACGCCCTCAAGGAAAACCCGGACTACATCGTATTCGAAATCAACACCTTCGGCGGCAGGCTCGATGCCGCCTTCGACCTGGTCGATACCATCATGGCGGTCAAGGGCCCCGAGACCATCGCCCTCGTGAAGAAGAAGGCCATCAGCGCGGGCAGCCTCATCGCTCTCGCCTGCAAAAAACTCTACATGCTCGAAGCCACGACCATCGGTGACTGCGCGCCCATTGTGCAGGGCGGCGACGGCACCCCGCAAATCGTCGGCGAAAAAATACAGTCCCCGCTCCGTGCCAAGTTCAGGAACCTCGCCCAGCGCAACGGCTACCCCGAACTGCTGAGTTCCTCATTCGTGACGCCTGAACTTGAAGTGCTTGAACTCAACGCCAAGCTCGACAAGGGCAAAAAGACAGAACGCGACACGACGCTCATCATCGAGGGCCAAAAGTACGCCGTACTCGACAGCGCCGACAAGAAGTTCTGGGGCGCACCGAAAATCCTCGTGAAGAAGGGCGAACTCCTGACCATGACCGACAAGGAAGCCGAGGAACTCGGATTTTCGAAGGGCACGTTCAAGGACCGTAACGAATTCGAGACGACGCTTGCCATCGAGAAGGCTAGCGAAGTTGAGACCACGCTCGGCGAAGACATCGCCGCCGCCATCGCCGCCATTTCGGGCATCTTGCTCATCATCGGGTTCGGCGCGCTCTATATCGAATTCAAGACCCCGGGCTTCGGGCTCTTCGGTATCATCGGCATCATCCTCATCGGCATCGTATTCCTCGGGCAGTTCGCCCCGCAGCTCGACGGCTACATTCCAGCCATCCTGCTCGTCGCGGGTGTAATCCTCTTCCTCGTGGAAATATTCGTGATGCCCGGAACATTCCTGTTCGGCATCGGCGGTATCATCTGCATGATAATTGCGCTTGCGATGTCGTTCTCGCCTGCAGAACTCCCGGAATACGTCCCCGACGCCGTCGAGACGACGTTCGATGCGACCCCATGGCTACTGGGATTGCTCTACATGCTATGCTGTGCGGGCGTTGCGCTCGTGTTCCCGATTGCCGCCAGCAAGTACCTGATTCCGCTCCTGCCCGAAGGCTGGACCCCCATGCTCAAGACGGACCTGGAAACCGCCGCATCCCCCACGGAATCCGTGCAGGAAGTGCATGTAGGCGACACCGGTACCGCAAAGACGTTCCTGCGCCCCGTGGGCCAGGCCAGCTTTACCATGCCCGACGGCAGCACCAAGCTCTTTGACGTGCAGACCCACGGCGAAATTATCGAGGCGAACACCCGCGTGAAGGTCGAATCAGTGCAGGAAGGCCATATCTGGGTCGTTCTGGACGAGAACGCCTAAAAATTTTAGTAGAATTTGAAAAAATAACACCGGAGACAAACAATGGATACACTCCTTATCGTTGGAATCATCATCGCGGCGATTGCCGTCATCATCCTCCTCGCCTTTATCGGCAAGTTCTTCAGCCTCTGGCTCCAGGCCTTGTTCTCCAGGGCGAACGTGAGCATTTTCCAGCTCATCGGTATGCGCCTGCGTAAGGTGCCGCCGCAGGTGATTGTTGAAGCCCGAATCCTCAGCTGCAAGGCCGGCCTCCCGGTCGATACGAACCTGCTCGAAGCCCACTACCTTAGCCGCGGTAACGTGCTCCGCGTGATTCAGGCGCTCATTGCCGCCAACAAGGCAAACATCAAGCTCGACTTCAAGGAAGCCGCAGCCATCGACCTCGCCGGCCGTAACGTGCTCGAGGCCGTGCAGATGTCCGTGAACCCGAAGGTCATCACGACCCCGAAGGTTTCCGCAGTGGCCCTTGACGGTATCCAGCTGCACGCCATTACCCGTATTACCGTGCGCGCCAGCATCCAGAAGCTCGTCGGTGGTGCCGGCGAAGAAACGGTTATCGCCCGCGTTGGCGAAGGCATCGTGTCTTCCATCGGTTCTGCGGTAAGCCACAAGGAAGTGCTGGAAAACCCGAACATGATTTCCAAGAAGGTGCTCGCCTCCGGCCTCGATGCCGGTACTGCATTCGAAATTCTCTCTATCGACATCGCCGACGTGGACGTGGGCCAGAACATCGGCGCCATCCTCGAGACCGACCGTGCCGAGGCTGACAAGAAGATTGCACAGGCAAAGGCAGAAGAACGCCGCGCCATGGCTTTCGCCGCCGAACAGGAAATGAAGGCCAAGGTGATGGAAATGAAGGCGAAACTCGTGGAAGCCGAAGCCCAGATCCCGATGGCCATGGCAACCGCACTCCGCGACGGCAAGCTCGGCGTGATGGACTACTACAACCTGAAGAACATCGAAGCCGACACCCAGATGAGGAAGGAAATCGGCAACGCTCCCGAGGCCAAGTAAGCAACCGTAGGGCAATATGGAAACCCTAATATTCCTAGCCATCGCAGCCGTCATCGCGATCTTCGAGAACAAGGTCAAGAAGGCCAGAGAGCAGAAGCAACTGCCGCCTTCCGAGCCCAGCGATTACGATAACGAATATGCGGAAGATTCTGAGGAAGAAGCGCAGGAGCCGCAAGTTCAGCCCCCGCGTTCCCTGCAGGATCTTATCCAGCAGTTCGAGAATGCCCAGCGGGAAGCCGCACAGGGCAATATCGAACCGCCCACGCCCCCCGTGCAAAGGCATCGCGACCCGAACATGCCGGTGACATTCCGCGATATTGCAGAAGCAGTAATTGAACTGGACGTCGTCGATGCAGAATTCCTGATGGACGAATTCAACTTGAGCGAAGGCGATGCAATCTCTGCGTTAAACGACCTGCAGAAATACCGCATCATCGGGCACGACATGGAAGACGGCGAACACGACGTGCTCGTGCACGACATGGACGAACTGGACAACCTGCTCTCGCACGAAAGGCACGTGACGCCGCAGCAAAATGCGGAAGAACCCACCGGATTGCAGGAACCTACCGCAGATGCCGAAATGGAACAGGCGCGCCAACAGGAACTGGAACGCCAGCGCAAGCTGAACAGCCTTGAAGGCCGTGCAAAATCTGCAAGGGAAAGTGCCGCTGCATTTACCGCCACGGAAACCTCAAGCGACACAGAAGACGGAACCGCTCCGAAGCCGCGCCGTGCCCCGCTCGTTTCCACAAGGAGCCTTGCCGACGTGCGCAAGGGATTCATCTGGGCGAAGGTGCTGGACGAGCCGCGCTTCAAGCGCCGCTGGAGCACACAGTACAGGTAACCACGGCAAACGCCTGGTGACGCCTACAGGAAATAGCCCGTAAAACTAAATTGTAGGCTCCATAGTTTCATGGGGGACGCTTCTCGGTAAGCGGCCCCCTTTGTCATTTCGACAATTCCCTCCTTTTCGATGCGGGTCATGTCCATGACAAAGCGCATTCCAAGGAAACAATCCCAGCCGATATTAAATCCACCACCGACAACAAGAGACCAGCCGAACGGCTCCACGTCGAAGTCAAAGGATTCATCACCATCATCTTCGATTGAAGCGATATCACCATCAACATTCAGGTTAAACTGGGCGCCAGCCTCAAGATAGAACTTTGATATCGGTACGACCCGAACCAAAACCGGAAATGCAAATCTATACACATACAACCCGAAATTCATCTGGTCACCATAGGGGTCTTCGGGCGGGATGCTGTAAACATCTTCATCTAACCTGAACCAGGCCATACTAAATTCCGCCTCACCTACAAACCCGACAAAGCCGTTCAGCCGATACATGTACGAAGCGCCGATTGCAATTTTCATTCCCCCAAAATTACCCAACGCCGCCTCCCCGACACCGTCTTTTGCCGAGCCGAACGTGCCTCTTACCGGAGCGTTATCCCACACATAGTCAAACCCGAAGGCAAAACGCCCGCCCAAATAATGCGATTTGTCTTGAGCAGCACCTTCTGCGAAGGCGAATGATGCAAACAGCAGCGCAAAAATGCAAATTCGAACGGCTTTCATATCTTCTCCTGCTTTAAATATAAAATATTTTCGATAAGACTCATCTTTTTTTCTGTATTTATTGTATTTTTCCCATAGAGATCGAGGAAAGTGTCATGAGAAAGCTACTCAGGAAAATCAGCGTTTTCGCGTGTTCCATATTCTGGGGGAATGGCGCAAGAAGCGGCAATCCGTTCAGGTTTATCCGCAAGTACTGGGCGCAGCTGCTCCTTTCTTCCATTGCCATACAGACCATCGCCTGCGCATACGGCGGTGAAGACCCCTATGACTATTCCGACGACTGTGACCCGGTATTCGACACCGAGAAATTCACGAACGAAGGCTATACCGACTGCGAAAAACAGATTGTCGAACAGGCTTTAATCGCAAAAGACCTGCAGGACAACCTGGGCAAGCGCGAGGATGCCACCATAGAAGCCTGGAACAAGGTGCGCCAGAAAATCAGCGAGATTGCCGAGACCTGCGACATGAACCACCTCTATATGGAAGGTTCATTCACATCCCTTTACTGTTCAGACGGCAGAGTCCTTATTCCTAAGTAAAATTCGCGTGGGCACCTGACGGTGCGGTAAATCAAGCCTTTGAAAACCTGGACAGGAACTGCGCCAGGCGCTCGTTGCCCGATTTGCGGAACACGTGGTCGGGGGTTCCCTGCTCCACGATGACCCCACCGTCCATGAAGATGACTTTGTCGGCCACGTCGCGGGCAAAAGCCATCTCGTGAGTCACGATGACCATGGTCATCTTGTCTTCGGCAAGTTTCTTGATAATCTTGAGCACTTCGCCAGTCAGTTCCGGGTCCAGCGCAGAGGTGGGTTCGTCAAAGAAAAGAATCTTCGGGTTCATCGCGAGAGCGCGGGCAATGGACACCCGCTGCTGCTGACCACCGCTGAGTTCACAGGGATAAGCCTTTTCCTTGCCCTCGAGGCCCATACGCTTGAGCAAGAACCGCCCCATCGCGCGGGCATCTTTGCGGTCGTCCCCCAACACGCGCACCGGAGCGAGGCAGATATTCTGCAGCACCGTCAGGTGCGGGAACAGGTTGAAGTTCTGGAACACGAGTCCCGTAGAAAGTCGAATATCGCGGAGCGTTTTCGCCGGCGCGTACTTGACCGCCGGGCCAGAGTCTAAAGGTCCCTTCGCCGAAGCGCCAGGCACCACCATTTCCTTGCCGTCGACCTGCACCAGGCCGCCGTCAACCGTTTCGAGCTGGGTAAGGCAGCGCAACAGCGTGCTCTTGCCGGAACCGCTGGGCCCGATAATCGAGAGCACCTCGCCCGCCTTCAAGTCAAACGAGATATCCTTGAGCACATGCAAGTCGCCAAAGGACTTCTTGACGTGTTCTACCTTGAGAATCGGCGCAGATTCATTCACGTTTTCCATTCCACGCCTCACTTATAGTAATTGAGCTTGCGTTCCACGTAGGCAAAAAGCACACTCAGCAAAAGGTTCGCCACATAGTAGAATACGCCCGCCACGAACAGCGGGTAAATGCTCGCGTAAGCGGCCTGCTGTTTCTTGGCCAGCGCAAAAAGTTCCGTCACCGCAATCACCTGCGCAAGGGAAGTATCCTTCACGAGCGTGATGACTTCGTTCGCGCTCGCGGGCACCACGCGCTTTACCACCTGCGGGAGGATAATGCGGAAGAACGTCTGCGTGCGAGTCATGCCCAGCATGTAGGCCGCCTCGTACTGCCCCTTGGGTATGGACTGGATACCGCCGCGGAAAATTTCGGCAAAGTAGGCCGCATAGTTTATCGAAAACGCCACAATTACCGCCGGGAAGCGGTCAAACGAAAAATCCACGCCCGCATATTCACTCAGGTAGTAGGAGCCAAAGTAAATCGCCACAATCTGGAGCAGCAAGGGAGTGCCGCGCATCACCGAGATGTAGAACGATACCGGGTAACGCACCACGCGCCACTTGCTCATCTTGAGGACCGCGATAAGCAGGCCCAGCGGAATCGAGAACAGGAGCGTGAGCCCGAAAATGGCGAGCGTCGTGCAGAAGCCGCCCCAGAGAATCGGGAGTAAATTGCTCAGGTCAGACATGGAACCGCGCGCCGGCCGTTACTTGCCGAACCACTTGGCAGAGATTTCGTCGAACTTGCCGTCGGCCTTCATGGCAGCCAGGGTGGAATTCACGGCATCACGCAGGGCCTGGTCCTTCTTGCGGAAACCCACGGCGTAGACTTCGTCGGAGAGGCCTTCCTCGAGCACCGTGTAGTCCTTCGCGTTCGTCACAATCCAGTACTTGGCCACGATTTCGTCCAGGAACACGGCATCGACACCGCCCTTGTCCAAATCCATGAGCGCCGTCTGGTTGTCGTCAAACGGGACGATTTCCTTGGCGGCCTTGCCCGCTTCAGAGGCATCCAAAAGCTTCTGGGCGGTAGAACCGTTCTGCACGGCAATCTTCTTGCCGGCGAGGGCCGCGAGATTTGCAAGAGCCTTGTCCTTCACCGTGAAAATCATGCGGTTCTTGAGGTACGGGTCGCTCAAGTTCATCGCTTTCGCGCGGGCGCTGTCCACGCTCATGCCGTTCCAGATGCAGTCAATCTTGCCGGTGTTCAGTTCCTGTTCCTTAGCGTCCCACGAAATCGGCTGCGTCTTGAGTTTCACGCCCAGGCGCGCACAAACTTCGGTAGCGAGGTCGATATCGAAACCCACGATGTTGTTGTCCTTGTCGCGGAAACCCATCGGCGGAAAAGAATCGTCGAGACCGAGCACGAACTCGCCCGCCGCCTTCACCTTGTTCAGGGATTCATCGGCCTGAGTCTTGGATTCCGCCTTCTGGTCGTTGCAGGCAGAAAGAACCGCGGCACACGCAACCGCCGCAAACATCGCTAAAAGCTTTTTCATAAATGCTCCTTTTTCATTTACAAGAGAAATAAATTCTGTTCATTTTCAATCAAATCTTCGGCAAGATATTTAGCGTCAAGGTTTTCAATGCCCTGTTCGCGATTGGCTATTTGTGTAGAAAGTTTACTTTTGTAGTAAATGTCCATCGCTTTGCGCAAGTCTAAATTTTTCAGGGCAGCAATATTTTTTATGATGTCCTGCTCAAGATTTTCAATGTAGACAGTTTCAAGATCCGACATTTTACACATCCAACGCTTTATAGTCTTTAAATGAAAGAATTGTTGTCAGCGCATCCTGACTTACAAAGCAATACTGGTCGTTCGGTTCGGAAAATCGCAATTCAGAAAGAGTCTTTTCTTTATCCCATAAGCCGCGAAAAAACATATCAACAGTTTTGAAAACATCGTCATCTGCAACTGGACCAGATATAACATCGTATTTACAATAATCTGAACCACCTTTGCGGCAAGCGCATACGAAATCAAGCCATGCAGACAGATTATCATGCAAACTCAAAAAACTAAATTTTTCTAAATCGCAGGTTTCCATTTCAAACGAATTGAGTATGGGACGATTACCATTACGCAGGGATTTACGTCTAGCCCAGCGTTCAGCCTGCTTTCTGTACGATGTTACATAGAATCCCTGACCAAAATCAAGGAATCGCTTAGAATGATTCACATCAGGAGTCTTGATAATTGAAGTCGATCCGTGATAGACAATCATTTCAACACACCCCTTTCACGAGCAAGTTCAGAAAGGTCATCGACCATCGCCTCTGCTCCGAGGGTATGCAAAACGTCATAACACTTAATGACATAATTGTCCAAGATGCCACTTGAATTCAATATTCCATAAACCCTACCTGGAGAAAGTTTCCAAGCAGACGCCAGCTTATGGATAAGAAAAATCGTAAAATTCAGTATTTTGGCATCCATACCATGAATATAACTTTTTTTTCAAAGATTTGCAAACTTAGACGGTGAGCCGTTCGTTACAAAAAGGCCTCATTCCAATGACTACGGACAATTAATCGCCCTTTTTTTTGAAGAAAATGTAAATTTATTTCTGTAAAATCAAAAGAGCCTGAAATTTTGCGCTTTTGGGCCGCCCATGGTATAGTGGATGGCCGGGAAGATACGCATCGGGACCTTGTACGGGTCTTCGTCAGTAATTTTTTCCTGGGCGTTCCCGCACATCACACATGTGCGGTCGGGCTATATTTTAGGGGCAGCCATCTTCGCTACGCTCGAAGCCAGCCTCCTAAAACCGAGACCACGGTCTTGTCCCCAAGGGGTCACTATCCCTAACGCGAATGCTACTCGCCTGCAGAAATAACCAAGACCGCATCCCCTATATATTCAGTAGCATTTCCAAATTCTTTAACTTGAAATGTTAATTTCATAGTCTGTTTCAAATTAAGCTCGTAATCCATTTTCCCACCTCCAACATAAAAGCAAGTCATTCCATCTACTTTATACACAGAAGGTTGAACTAAATTTATCGTTCTTTTCACAACTACAGAATCTTTTGTTTCTAGTATCGTATTAACTTTAGTATGTGAATATTTAGCGTAAGCAGTAGAATAATCTTCTATCAAACATAAAGCTAATTCATATGGTCCCCAATATCCCTTGGGATTCCATTCGTCTTTATCTATGTTTAGATAAGGTTCTTTTTCTAAAAAGATTTTATTTGTCGCTAACCCGCTATCAATTTCAAAGGTTTGCCTACTGCCATCAAGTTTTACTGAGAAACTAGCAACAGTCTCCCTATTACAACTGCATAGCAGAATGCATAAAATCAAAAAAAAGAATCTCATTTATGGACCCAATTTCCTGCTTTTATCGTTAATCGCGGATTATACGCCATGTCTAAAAGTTCATTCGGGTCGTCAATTAATAATTCCAGAGTCATTTTCTGAGAAATATCGAAATTTTTGGGAAAAGTTTGATACTTTATATAACAAGCGCAAAAATCACTTTCAATAGGATCTGTTGTAGGCCGACCAACATAAGAAAGCAACAAGGAATCACTCGCATACAATTTCAAATCTACTGTTACATAATCCAGATTTATTTTTTTATCTGGAAAATAAGGAAAGCCATCTGAACATATCGAAAAAAGGTAATATCCATTATTGTTTTCGTCTATTGAGTGTTGCCGAGATGTTTGCAATCCGTTTTCCAAGACAAATTTCTGGGGGGCTTTTATTTCTAGGTTCATTGGGAGCGACGCGATAGTTTCATTCATCGCACAACTTGTCAAAAGAATTAATAATACACAACAACAGATGTAATTAGACATACTCAAAAGCATTTTAAAATCCACTCCGTATTTTTTTTACCGCCAAGTTCCAGAACAAGCGATGAATAAAATTTGTAAGATTTTCGAAAGCATAAGGTAAATATATAAAAACGCGAACATTTTTCGCTAAAAGCCGGGCGTTGCGGGCTGGCGTCTGAAGCCCGCTAGAAGGGGTGCGCGGAAGATCCGGCTTGGGCGGGACAATGGAGATGCCGGAACAGAGTCCGGCATGACAATGAGGGCGGGGCCGGGACTGAAGCGAGGGGGAAGCCTCCCCCAACAAAAAAAGAGAACTGCCTTTGGGACAGTCCTCTTTGAAAAGGAGATCCCCGCCTTCGCGGGGATGACATAAGAGGGGCGCGGGATGCGCCCATTCCTAATTAGTCTTTTCCGTACACCTTTTCGGCGTAGGTCACGGTGGCGCCGAGGTATTCGCGGTTCATCTTGGCGATGTAATCCACGGTGATACCCTTCGGGCAGGCGGCCTGGCATTCGTAAAGGTTCGTGCAGTTGCCGAAGCCTTCCTTGTCCATCTGGGCGACCATGGCCAAGACGCGCTTCTTCGCCTCGACCTTGCCCTGCGGCAAGAAGCTGAGGTGAGAAACCTTGGCAGATACGAACAACATAGCGGATGCGTTCTTACAGGCGGCCACGCAGGCACCGCAACCGATACAGGCGGCAGCGTCGAAGGCGCGGTCGGCATCGGCCTTGGGAACCGGGATCGTGGAAGCTTCAGGAGCGGCACCGGTGTTGACGGAAATGAAACCGCCAGCCTGGATGATGCGGTCGAATGCGGTACGGTCCACGGCGCAGTCACGGATAACCGGGAAAGCGGCGGCGCGCCACGGTTCGATCACGATGGTGTCGCCATCCTTGAACTTGCGCATGTGAAGCTGGCAAGTGGTGGTCGCATGGTCAGGACCGTGCGGCATACCGTTGATGACGAGAGAGCACATGCCACAGATACCTTCGCGGCAGTCGTGGTCGAAGGCGAAACCTTCCTTGCCCTGCTTCATCTGTTCTTCGTTCACGATGTCCAGCATTTCCAGGAAGGACATGTCGGGAGAAACATCGTTGATCTTGACAGTTTCGAACTGTCCCTTGGTCTTGGCATCCTTCTGACGCCAAATCTTCAAAGTCAAATTCAGTCCGCTCATTATTTGTAGCTCCTAGTAGCGAGGTGGACGTTATCAAAGGTAAGAGGTTCCTTGGAAAGTTCCGGTGCGACACCGTCGCCCTTGTATTCCCAGGCACCCACGTAGCAGAAGTTTTCGTCGTCGCGCTTGGCTTCGCCTTCCGGAGTCTGGCTTTCTTCGCGGAAGTGGCCGCCGCAAGATTCCTTGCGGTGCAGGGCGTCAAGAGTGAGGACTTCGGCGAATTCGAGGAAGTCAGCAACGCGGCCAGCACGTTCGAGGTTCTGGTTGAAGGAACCTTCGGAGCCGAGCACGTTGACGTTTTCCCAGAATTCGGCACGGAGGGCCGGAATCTTCTCGAGGGCGGTCTTCAGGCCGGCCTCGTTACGGGCCATGCCCACGTATTCCCACATGATGTTACCGAGTTCACGATGGATATCGTTGACCGTGCGGTGACCCTTGATGGAGAGGAGCTTGTGGATGCGTTCTTCGGTCTGCTTCTTGCAGTCTTCGAACGCGGCATCGGATTCAGAAACCTTCTCGAGCTTGGTGCCCGCGAAGTAGCCGCCGATGGTGAACGGAATGACGAAGTAACCGTCGGAGAGGCCCTGCATAAGAGCAGAAGCGCCGAGGCGGTTTGCACCGTGGTCGGAGAAGTTGGCTTCACCGAGAACGAAGCAGCCCGGAATCGTGGACATCAGATCGTAGTCCACCCAGAGGCCGCCCATGGTGTAGTGGATGGCCGGGAAGATGCGCATCGGGACCTTGTACGGGTCTTCGTCGGTGATCTTCTCGTACATCTGGAAGAGGTTGCCGTATTTGGCAGAGACGCCAGCAACGCCCATGCGCTGGATAGCATCGGCGAAGTCGAGGTACACGGCCTGCTTGGTGGAACCCACGCCGAGGCCAGCATCGCAGACCTGCTTGGCGTTACGGGAAGCCACGTCACGCGGAACGAGGTTACCGAAGCTCGGGTACTTCTCTTCGAGGTAGTAGTAACGATCTTCTTCCGGAATCTGGTCCGGGCTGCGGGTGTCGCCAGCCTTGCGCGGAACCCAGATACGGCCGTCGTTACGGAGAGATTCACTCATCAAGGTGAGCTTCGACTGCAGGTCGCCGTGGCGAGGAATGCAAGTCGGGTGAATCTGCGTGTAGCAGGGGTTAGCAAACAGGGCGCCGCGCTTGTAGGCACGGAATGCGGCCGTGACGTTAGAACCCTGGGCGTTTGTAGAAAGGTAGTAGACGTTACCGTAACCGCCGGTGCAAAGGCAGACAGCGTCACCCACGTGGCTTTCAAGTTCGCCAGTGATGAGGTTACGGACGATGATACCGCGGGCCTTGCCGTCGATCACGACGAGGTCCATCATTTCGCGGCGGGGGAACATCTTCACCTTACCGGCGGCAACCTGGCGCATGAGAGCCTGGTAGGCACCGAGCAAGAGCTGCTGCCCCGTCTGACCGCGAGCGTAGAACGTACGGGAAACCTGCGTACCGCCGAAGGAACGGTTGTCGAGGAGACCACCGTATTCACGACCGAACGGAACACCCTGGGCCACGCACTGGTCGATGATGAGGTTCGAGTTTTCGGCCAAGCGGTGCACGTTGGCTTCGCGAGCGCGGAAGTCACCGCCCTTCACGGTATCGTAGAACAGACGGTAAACGGAGTCGCCGTCGTTCTTGTAGTTCTTGGCAGCGTTGATACCACCCTGGGCAGCAATGGAGTGTGCGCGACGGGGGCTATCCTGGATGCAGAAAGACTTTACGTTGTAACCAAGTTCGGCGAGGGATGCAGCGGCAGAAGCACCGGCAAGGCCAGTACCAACCACGATCACCGTGAACTTACGCTTGTTGGCGGGGTTCACGAGCTTGAGTTCGAACTTGTGCTTGGTCCACTTTTCTTCGATGGAACCACCGGGGATTTTAGAATCAAGAATCATTAGTGGGCTCCTTAAAATTAAGCGTTAAAAGAAACTTCGACGGTGCCGACAGAAGGAATCACGAAAGAAGTCTTGGCGGCTTCCTTGGCCTTCTGCTGTTCATACTGCTGCTGGAGTTCGTGAGACTTGGCACGCAGGGCTTCCGTTTCGGGCTGGTTAGCGAGATAGAAGGCGGCGATGGCGGTAATACCGAAACCGGCAGCAACGATAACGCTGTAAGCGATACCGGCGATGTCGATAATCGGGGTCCACTTCTGGTGAGCAATACCCATGGTCTGGAAGGCAGACGAAATGGCGTGGAACAGGTGCATGCCGATAACGAACATGCTGATCACGTAGAACACAGCCCAGAAGGGGTTGGCAAACATGTCGATGGTGGTGAGCCACATGTCGCGGACGATTTCGCCCTTGTCGTTCAGGTACAGGTAGTGTTCGCCGAACTTGAGCATCATGAGGTGCTGGATGAGGAAGCCGAGGATGAAGAGGCCGGACCAGATCATGGTGAAGGTCGCGAAAGTCTTCTTGCCCTTACGAGCGTTGACTTCGTAGTCGATTCCACCGCGAGCCTTCTTGTTCTCGATCTTCAGCGTAACCGCGAGGAAGATATGGAGAGCGAAGCAAGCCACCAGGCCGAGTTCGACGAGATAGATCATCTTAATCGGGAAGTGGAGCGGATTGAACCCGGTCAGGAACTCGGTGTAGGCATTGTAAGACGCCTGGGCCGAAGCCTGGTCAAAGTTCAGGAGTTGGAAGTTACCACACATGTGGCCGAAGATGAACAGGGCGAGTGCCGCACCCGTGCATCCCATGATCTGCTTCTTACCGATGGAGGAGGTAAGATACTTGATGATCCATTGCATTGAGTTGTGTCTCCTTGAGGGGTTTTTGTTTTAAACTTAGAGGACGCAGCAAGCCTTGAGGTTCGGCATTTCGTAAGCGTAGCGTTCGTCTTCCTTGAACCAGAAGTCCAGTTCGCGCTTGGCGGATTCAGGACTGTCGGAGCTGTGCACGACGTTTTCGGTCATGGAAGGGGCAAAATCGTAGCGGAGGGTACCGGGTTCCGCCTTAGCCGGATTGGTTGCACCGTTGATAGCGCGAACCTTGGCAATGGCATTTTCGCCGCCGAGGGCGAGCATCACGGACGGGCCCTTGGTCATGTAGGCTTCGAGTTCCGGGAAGAACGGCTTTTCCACGTGTTCGGCGTAGAAACCGCGAGCATCGGCAGAGGTCATCTGGTGCATCTTCACGGCGCAGACGGAGAGGCCTGCAGCGATGTAACGGTCGATAATGCGCCCAATGAGGCCGGACTTTACGGCATTGGGCTTGATCATTGCAAATGTCATTTCCATAGTAGGTACCTTTTGTTTTAAGATGTGGGAAATATAGATATAATTCGGATTTCGGAATTCAGATTTCAGAATTATAAACGTCATTGTGGACGCAGCCGAAGTAATTCACTCCGAATTCCGAATTCCGAATTCTGAATTCAGAATTTACTCCTCAGATTCAATCTTCTTCATCAGGTCTTCGGCGAGTTTTCCGCCGGACTTGATGTTCTCGATAAGCCAGTTCACGTCCTTCCCCATTTCGCTGTTCGGGTACTTGGCCTGGAATTCCTCCAGGACCTGCAGGGCGAGCGTATCCTTGTGCAAGTTTTCGTTCAAGATGAACCCGCGGCTGAACATGGCCTTCTCGGCATCCGGGCTGTCGGGCCACATCTTGTAGAACACGTTGTATTCCGCCTCGGAGAAGGAATACTGTTCCGCCTCGGACTGAATCTGGGCAATCTGGAGCGTAGCCTTCGCAAACAGCGTGTCGTTATCGGGATAGAAGTCGCGGACCTTCTTCCACTGCTCGACGGCGGCTTCGTAACTGCGGGCCTTGTAGAGGGAATCGGCCGTAGCCTGCATGGCAGCAGCACCGGCGGCAGGCTGCTCGACCGAAACGCCTTCCTTGAACACCTTCACCTTCGCGTTGGCCCAGATTTCGGCCTCTATGCGTTCCTTGCGCGCCTTGCGGAGCACGCCGATGCGGTTCGAGAACACCTGCTTGCGGGTTTCGTCCATCGCGCGCTTTGCATTGATGACGTAGTTGAAGTAGTAGTCGCGCTTCAGCACGTTCTCGGGGAAGCGGATGTAGTCAACCAGGTCGGCCTTCGATTCTTCGTACGATAGCCTCGGGCGCACCGGGTTGCCGTTCTTTTCGAAATACGCCTTGAGGGAATCCTCGGGCAAAGCGTTCTTGGCCTGCGCCATCTCGTCGTAGTGCGAAATGATGTAGTTGTCGCGGGTCTGGCGCACCAGCGCGCGGTATTCCCAGGAAGAATCCAGGCCAATCGCACGAGCCTCGTCGGCAAAAGACGCGCATTCCGCAAGGCTACGGATAATACGTTCGCGCATATTGTTCGTCTTCGGCATGCCAGGTTCTTCTTCGAATATCTGCAGGATTTGCTTCTCGGTAACAAGCGGGGCGCCGTTCTTCGAGATAAGCACGTAATCCGGAGGGAGCTCCAGGTATCCCGCCCCCAGCATGTGGTTTTCCACGTCAGCCTTCGCGCGGTCGTAGGGCTTGACCTCCGGCGGAATTTCACGGACAAGATAGAACACATGACGGCCGGGAGTGCGGGTCGAACCCAGCACCGGCGACAGCGTACCTTCGGGCTTGCCCGTAAACGCTTCGGCAAGGCCGTTGATAATCCCAATCCCGTACGGGAGGGCGTAGCCTTCCTTCACCACGCCCACGTAGCCGCCATTTGCGGCGGTTTCCTTGTTTACGCTCTTCTTTGCGGCAATCGCCTTGAACTTCTCGAGGTCCACGGGCTTCTTGAACAGCTTGGCAAGCGCGGCGGAATCTTCCATCTGCACGTGATAGACTTCAAATGCAGGTGCAGTCTTGAATTCTTCCTTGTGCTTCTCGTAGTAGCCCTGCGGGTCGGGCGGCACAATCTTCTCGATCGTAACCGGGAACTTCTCCTTCACCGTCTTGATGGTATTGCGCACCATCTCCTGCTTGAAGCCGCCGATAAACGCCGCGGTGTCGCCACCCGATTCCTTGAGTTTTTCGGCCTCGCGTTCGAGCAGCAGGCGATCGGCCACCTTCCCGCGTACATCGATAAACTCGACCTTGCCCGTAGAATCGGCAAAGTCGGCCTTATGCGCATCGAAGAACGCCTTCAGGTCGGCATCGGAATACGTGAGCTTTTCCATGGAATAGAAGCGCTGGTACACGAGCGTGAGCAGGCGGTCATCCATGTTCTTGGAATAGGATTCCCAGTTTTTCCCGAGTTCGGGGTATTCCTGCAGGGCCTTAGAAACAACGGCAGACCTCGTGAGCACGCCCTTTACAATGTTGTCATAATCGGCACGCCCGGTAGCGGAAGTCATTACCGCAAAATCAATATCTGTATTATAGACGGTCTCGTTATCTACCTGGGCAAACTTGCCCTCACCAGAACCGAAACCGTTGCACCCTACAAGGGCAAGGCCACAAAGGGCACCCAGAACAAGAATCTTTCTATTCATCAAATCCTCTTGGATATTTTGTCCCCGTAAATATAAACAATTCATAAAAATCAGACCCACGCCGAACAGAAAAGGCCACCCCGAAGGGCGGCCCTATAGCATCTACAAAGGAAATTTTACGTTAAATCCTGAAATCGAGACCCACGCCGAATCCACGACTGTCGCGGTTGTACACGTCTATCCCGTATTCCACCTGCTCGTCGTAATCCTGGTAGAGCGTGTGGAAGTAGCTCAGGTTCATGCGCATCCAGTCCGTAATGCGGTAGGCAAGCCCGAACCCGAAACTCGTCGAGGAGATATTGATATTCATGTCACTGATGTAGCCATCCTTGATGCCGAAGCGGGTCACCTGCACGCCACCGCTTATGGTGAAGCGCGTAAGGAAGTCCACTTCCACACCGTAGAGGAACTCGTTCGTATCGTCCACGTAGTCCTCGAGATCGCCGCTGAAATCGGCCTTGCTGTCAAACCAGTGGTGGTACCCGAAGGCAAGGCGCAGGTTATCGAGCAGGGAATAGTTTATACCGATTGCAAGGAACGAAGGAATGTCGTTGTGATCTTTTTTGCCGTCATTAAACTGTTCGAGCGGGGTATCGTTCTTCTTGGTGTCATTTTCCATCTCGATGGAGGTGTTGTACTCGAACTTTGCACCCAAAGTAAGTCGTTTGTACTTAAAACCGAGACCGACAATCGGGGTAATGCCAAAGCCCGTCTGGTCCAGTTCCAAGTCCATCGTCATCTTGTCGTCAAGAGTCTCGAACGTGCCCGCGAGCGTCGCGTACTGCACCTTTTCTTCTTGAGTCTTGGCGCTTTCCGCAAGTGTCGCGAATGTTTCTGCAAGCGTGGACGCCTCCACCATCTTGCCCTCGGGATTAACGCCCGGGATAACGGAATTCAGCCGGAGGTTTGCGACCGAGCCGTCGTAGCTGTTCATCGCATAGTTGAAGCGTGCACCCGCATACACCGAGAACATCTTGTTGAACTCGTAGGCGGCACCGAGAGTTGCGCCAAAGATGTACGAGCTCGCCTCGAGCGAAACATCGATGGCGCTGTTCGTAGTCGTAAGCCCCTTCTCGGCGAGTGCCGCCTCCATCTGCTTGAGCGGGGCGTATGTAAGCGCGTAGAAGCTCGGGATACCGTCATCGAAATTTACCCTGCCGCCACCGCCAATAACGCCCATGTGGCCCGAAAGCGCAAAGTTGCCGTGGTGCCAGGTCACCAGCACGCTCGGGAGCGAAGGCACAAACGCATTGCCCTTGAAGTTCGTGCCGTCCTTGAATATCGGGGACTTCTCGACAGTCGTCTCGCGGCTCTGCCAGAACGTCTGGTTGTTTGCCGAAATGTACAGGCCATCTTCCATGAACGCCGTACCCGAGGGGTTCGCGTACGGGGCATCCACGTCGGTGCTCGCGTCGCGGGCCACGCTGCGCTGGAAAAGCACGGACTGGTTGGTGTTGGTGTTCAGGCCGCCCGCAACGGACAAAGTATTCAGCGTTGCGATGGCCAACAGGCATACGGTCGATTTCGCCTTGTCGAGCCTCATGAGTTTCCTTCCCTGGATAGGAGAAAATGTTTTGGACGGCGCATAACTTAGCAATCAGGCCAAAAAATCCGACTACAAAATGCTTACTTAAATCTTTCCGTAATTTTTAAATAACCGTTTTGTAACATTTGTTAACGAAAATATGTGACATCCATCGCATAATTTGTATGTCATAAGTGAAAGACCGCACCAAAAACCACACACCCAGAGGCACCCAAAATCCTCCTTGTACACGCAACTCTTTGAGCATCAACGAGTTATGCACCCATTTCTGGCATATTCCGGACCGCGACATATAATATGTTTTCTATAATTATGCACGTTGAAGATAGGTACTTCGACATTTGCTTTGACCGCCGCCATTGTGACGGTCGTTGTTGGCGTTCTTGCCCTGGGCGCCTGGTTTACGCGTATTGCCATAATTACCTACTTGTCGAACCCGCACACCTACGGCGACGTGGAAGTCACCCCCCACGGGTACACGCTCGGGGGCCCGCTCACCCATTCCTGGGATTCCGTGACCGTAAAGCAGGGCGACAACGTCTACACCGTAAAGGACTTTAACCTCGACATTACCATCCTGGGCGAAGGCAAGGGCGGCAAAGTTTCGCTCGGCGAATTTGCCGCAAGCATCAAGACGAGCCCCGACACAAACGGCACCGACAAGAAAAAGGACCCGATAGGGGAAATCGCCTTCCCGGAAAGGGCCAAGTTCTACCTGCCCGTAGAGGCGAGCGTCGGGAAGATTTCCGTGGATATAAACGAAGGGAGCGAAGACGCAAAGCACTGGCAGGCAACGGACCTCTCCATCAAGAGCGAGGGTATGCAGGCGGCAAGCATAAAGCTCGACAGCATCCAGGGCGACTACCTTGCAGAAACGGCGAGCATCGATATCCGCGCGGACTTCGCGGGCGAGAACGTGGCCGTGAAGGGCAAGGTCAAGGCCGGCAAGGATGCCATAAAGCTCGACGTGAAGGCGCCGAAGAACAACATGGCGGCAGTCAAGACCCACGTGGACATGGAAGTGAAGAAGCCCGAGGACTGGATACCCGTGGAAATTCCGCCCGCGGTACCGACCATCGGGGCAATCAAGGTGAACGGCGATGTGAGCTTCGACCCGAAGACGCGCAAACCCAAGTACAACCTGAACCTGCAGACGAGGGTCGGCGAGTTCTGGCCCCTGATGGCAAGCAACGCGAAGATAAACCTGAAGGGCGACGACGAGCGCTACCACGTGCACGTAGACCTGTACAACGACGAGGGCGGGCACATTATGCTCGAGGGCGACATGGACAAGAATCTCGACGGCGATATTAGCGGGTACGTCGAGTACATGAGTTCCATATTCGGCCCGCACATGATGCCGCTCGACATGAAAATCCATTCCGCGCACAAGGAAGGCGACCGCATAGACGTGAGCATCGAAACGCGTCAGGGCTCCACAATCGATGCGGTCGTTAACCTGGGCGACAAACTGCTCGTCACGTTCGAGGGCGACTTCTCGCCGTATGAACCGTGGGCGCTGGACTGGAACTTCGGGAATCTCACGCTCCGCAACCGCTTTACCATCGACGGCAACTTCCAGAACGGGGTGCTACACGCGAAGGCGAAAATCCCGAACGTGGACTTCGCCTACCAGATGAAGGCCGATTCGCTCGAAGTGGAGCTCGACCTCAACAGGAACGGCATCCTGTTCAGCAACGGCATCATCTACGGCGAAAAGGAAACCTTTGACTTCTTCGGCGACGTGATGTGGAATCACGAAGACCCGCACACCTCCTGGGACGTGACGCAGCGCGAAGGCGGGCATGCTTACGCGTACATCGCATGGACCGACTCCATCACCATCGAGGTGCAGGCCGACAGCGTGGACATCAACACCATCCCGTTCGCAAAGCTAAAGATAAGCAACGACATCTACGGCACCGTATCCGGACACTGGCGGCAAAACTTCACCGACAACGTGGGCTCGATTGACGTGTTTGCCGAAGGAAACTACGACCCGTTCGAAATCCGCGCACACGTGAAAGCAAGGCAGAGCGGGGACTCCATCTTCATCGACAGGTTCCAGGCCATGCAAGACAAGAACATGGTGGAAGCAGAAGCGGCGTTTATCCTTCCGAACGACTCCAACCCGGAATTCAAGCCAACAGCGTTCCTGCCCATACAGGTGATTCACGCGTGGGCGTCGGCAAAGGACTTCAGTATTCCGGTGCTACTGGAACCGCTCAACGACACGACTCTTGCCAACGGATTCATGAGCGGCGACATCGCGTACGAAGAAGGCAAGGGCCTGCTCGGCAACATCGACTTCACGCAGCTTGAATTCAAGAAGATTGCACACACCATACTCAAGGTAGACAAGGTGAACCTTTTCGCCGAGGGCGACAAGGTAGAACTCAATTCGTACGTGAACATCGGCAACGGTGGATGGGCGGGTTCCTCGCAGGTTATCGTCGACAACGTGTTCAGCAGCGAGCGCCACGTGAGCGTAAGCCACAGCACCGACAACGGCGGCGACGTCGCCGTCGAGGGCATCATAGACTCGCTGTACACATTCACGGGCAAGGCGAATGTATCGGGCGCATGGTTTATCCCGGGCACCACAACAGAAATCAAGCGCACCGACCTGCAGATAGACGTTTCCGCAAAGCTCAAGGAAGGTATCAAGGGCATAACCGCAGAGATTACCTCGGATTCCACGTTCTACCAGCCTCCCAAGATGAGCAGGCTCGTCCCGTTCCGCGTGAGGGGGCACCTCGAAAACGGGATTGCCGAAATTACCGAATTTTCGACCCGCAACAACGAAGGCGAAACCATCAACGTTACCGCGGCATACAGCCTCGACAGCATGAAGCTTGAACGCTTCAACATCAGTTCCGACCAATTCAGCCTCAAGTCCGGGCAGCATTCCATAATGGTGAAGGATGTCTCGGGCTCGCTCGAAGACTACGACAACGAGCTGGTGGTATCGGTGAGCCTCCCCTACATCCAGTACAACTTCTTCGACGAAACATTCGGCGAAGGCGAGATACAGGCTCAGAGCAACCTCGACTTTACTATACCGCGTTCCACCAGCGACCGACTCCAGAACAAATCCATTTCGGGCAAACTCATCGTCGACAAGATGATCTACTACAAGGCGCTTGAGTTCCAGATAACGCCGAATTCGCTCAACCGCATCCTCACGATGTTCAACAACTTCATCACCAGGTTGCGTACCACCGAAGCGCAGGAAGCAAAGATTTCTACCGCAAGCCCCATCAACCTGATGGTTCACGTGAACGACTCGCAGAGAGATTCCATCGCCATCGTGACTCCGTTCGCGACATTCCCCTTCACGTTTGACTTCTGGGTGCTCGGCAACACCAACAGGCCGCTCCTGCGTGGCGACGTAACGAATTCCAATGCGGGCTTTATCGGCGTGCAGGACCTTTACGAATTCGAACTGAACTCCTTCAGCATCTCGTGGATGGACGTCCCGTGGCAACACGGCGTACTCGAAGTATCGAGTGCGCAGGAACTCCCCTACTGCGACGACACCGGCGAAAAGGAAAACGAGACCTGCCCCATCAACTTCGACATCACGGGAACGATTACGAACCCGCAGCCCACGCCTACGAGCAACTGCGGTACTGAATCGAGCGCAGCAGCCACCTACTACAACATCATCCTCGGGTGCATCGCCGACAACAACGACGAATCGACCGACTGGAACAAGATTGCAGGCAAGGCTATCGGCAAGATGATTTCTACCACGGCCAACAAGACGCTCGGCGGCGAGTATATCGGCGATATCGACATGAAGGTAATGCTGTTCAGCAACAACACCACAAGCGACAAGGATTCAAGCTACTTCAAGATACCGATTTCACTCGACCGCTGGGTGAAGAACATGAAGTTCATCTTCGGTTACACGCAGGACCAGAGCGAAAACCCGACATATGACCAGGCCCTGCAATTCGGCGTGACCTACACGCTCCCCGTATTCCAGGACAAGTCGTTCTCGCACAAGAACCACCTCAACCCGTCGCTCTACCTGAACGGGCAGCTCATCTCGAAGCAGTACCTCACCAACACGGGAGCAAGTTCTAACGAGAACCGACTCGAAAAGAACGTCGGTCTCAACTACGGTTACCGATTCTGGAACGCGTGCCTGCTAGGCCTGGGCTACTGCGAAACGATATCCTCCAACGCATCGCTCAAGGATAGCGAGGAGAAGGAGGCACAAAAATGAAAAAACTAATCTGCTTCCTGCTTTTTGCAATCGCATTCGTCTTTGCCGAAGATACGGAGAAAAACCCCTGGAAGGTGCAATTTGACGGAAACGTTGTGTTTTCGAATTTCCAGTTGAACGAGCAACTCGAAGTTCCCGACGAATTCGGGAACCTCGATACCACAAAGCAAGACTTTATGATGGGCCTTGCCACCGAAAACATTCGCGCGCTCTACTATTCGCAAGGGTTCTTCAGCCTCAGCATGAAAATGGAAATCAGGCGTGAAGTTGATTCCGAGAACAAACGCAAGCGCGTTTACGTCATCTCGCTGCGCGAAGGCGAACGTTACCGGTTCGGCGGGACAAGCATCATCGTGCCCGATTCGTCCAAGATCGATATTGACATGAGCAAGCTCCGCACGAACGACAAGGAAAGGATTTTTTCGCAAGACGACATCGCCGAAGACATCCAGTTTATCCAGCAGACCTACCGCAAGGCGGGCTACCTGCACACCTACGTGTTGCCAGGCGAACTCATAGACACAACGCAAAAAGTCATCATGGTCGAGATTATCGTGAACCCGGGTGCAATGGTCATCATGGGAAACATGGTGAGTACCGCACAGAAAAACCTCGACAAGTCCAAGAAAGAACAAGAGGCTGGACTTTCCGATACCGCATGGCTATCGTCGCTATGGAAAATCCCGCAAGGCGAAATCATTGACGGTAACCAGTTCAACACATTCAAGTCAAAATTACTTTCTACGCAGTTATTCACACAAATTAAACTTACCGACTCCCTGAGGACAGACGGGCTATCGGACATTCACCTGAACGTGACCGAGCGCGTACCCGGCGAAGCGCGCTACGGCCTGTTCTACGAAGAAATGTACGGGTTCGGCGCCATCGCGTATGCAAAGCACAAAAACTTCTTCGGTAAGTTCAACGAATTTTCCACCTCGTTCCAGCTGGCAGAGAACAAACAGGAAATTTCACTCGGCTACGCAAACCCGCTACTCTTCGGAACATCTTTCACGTTTATCCCCACGGCAATCCGCCTTGAAGACCGTCTGAGTTTCAACCACGAAAAGACCGCCCCGCCGGCCTACCCCGATAGCGTCGAAGAGCGTTACGAAATCATCAACCGCGGCGACCTGACTTTCGGCATTACCGACCACATCCGATTCCGCGGGACGCTCGATACGCGTTTCGTGAGCAAGAACGGAGCCGACATGTACAAGGTGAAGGGCGAAATAGCGCTCACCTTCGACTACACCGACGACTACTTCAACCCCACGAAGGGTGTGCGCGTGGCCCCGACCGTAGGCGCGGGCACGAACCTGAACGCAAACCTCGAAAAACTCACCATGATAGGCAACCCGTACACCTACGGCGAGGCAACCGTGAACCTCTACCACCCGCTGTTCTGGACATTCTACGGAGCGCTGAGCGGGAGCGTGGGCAGGTTCTTCGAGAAGGCGCTTGAAGACGATGCGCGCGTGTTTTACCAGGGCGGTTCACGTTCTGTGCGCGGGTACCGATTCCGCAGCATCTTCGCGAGTTACGAGAGCTACACGACCAGTACCGACGACGATGGCAACGAGGTCATTGACACGGTCATCAACACGGGACTTACCCCGATGTACCTGCGCATAAACGAAGAAATCCGCTGGACGCTCCCCTGGAAGGGCTGGAGGCACTGGCAGATTGTGCAATTCTACGACTGGACCCGCGTGATGGACAACGAACGCGACTTGTACAAAGAAACTGCGAAAGAAGCGCTCGGCCTCGGGCTGCGTTACCGCTGGCAGTTCCTCACATTCCGCCTGGATTACGCGTTCAAGAAGAACTTGAGCGACTGGAGCCTCGAAGGCTTTGCCTGGGGCAGGTTTGCGTTCGACTTGTCGCAGACGTTCTAATGCGGCAAAGCCGCAATGTGGAATGTGGGATGTGAGATGAGTAATTACTAATTACACATTTCACATTACACATTATCTGACAGTCTTTTTATAAAGAGAAGAAAGTCCCGTGCCGGCACGGTTCACGTCGGCTTCAACTCCGGCGGCGGCGAGAATGTCGCGAATTTTTTCGGGAGTCGGAAAGGCCGGCGAATTGTCCGCGGGAGTATTGCCCGCGGGCATTTTGCCTGCGGATGAATTGCTCGCCGATAAATTGTCGCGGACTTCCACCCGGAACGTCGCGGTTTCGCTCGCGATGTCGGCGACCCGCCCGCTCTTCAAGACGTGCCCGCGGTCGATAATCGCGAAGTCAGTCGCCTCCTCTTCCATCTCGGCGAGGATATGCGAGCAGACGATGGCCGTACCGCCTTCCTGTTTACGCCAGTCGGCAATGAGTTTCCACACGGCCTCGCGCGACATCGGGTCGAGATTCGCCACCGGCTCGTCCAGAATCAAAAGACGCGGCGCAGGAGCCATCGCGCGAAGCAACTGCACCTTCTGGCGGTTTCCGAGCGAAAGCTTGCCCATGCGGGTATCGAGCGGCGGGAGTTCCAGGCTCTTCGCAATGCGGGCAATGCGTTCGCGGGCCTCAGTCTCATTCCACCCGGGAATGCGGGCCGCATAGAACCCCACGAAATAGTCCACGTACTCATTTATCGAAAGTTTCGGGTATATGCCCGGATTCTCGAGCAGTATACCGCAGGCGAGCGGGTCGAGGAACGAACCTCGCGAGCCCGAACCTGCAGCCCCCTTCGCGCCAGAATGCGTATTAGACACGCGCACGTCGCCAGCAAGTTCAATCGTTCCGGAGAATTTCGCGAAACGCCCGCACAGAAGGCGCAACAGCGTAGTCTTCCCCGCCCCGTTCGGGCCAAGCAGCGCAAAGAAACTCCCCCGCGGGATTTCGAGCGACACGCCCGAAAGCGCGTCCACGCCCGATTTCGGGTAGCGGAACGAGACATTCTCGACTTTTACCAGCGGGTTTTCCATCGCGCGCCCCGCAAAACTACTTGCAGAATTCCTTGACCGCCTCGGCCGGGTTCTTGATGAGCGCGAAAGCGTCCTTCGTCTGGCGCACCGCCTCCATCTGCACCTTCTCGGATGCACGCTGCAGGTACTGGATGCAACGCCAGTCCGTACGCACGGCGGCAAGCTGCACCGGCTCTGTACGGTCCTTGATGCTCACGAACTCAAAAGCATGGTAGTCCTGCTTCACCGCGGCAATCACGATGGCTGCCGACGGGCGCACAATATCTTGCAGGGCATGCCAGACGCGTTCCACGAGCGCCGCCTGGATCTTTTCGCCCATGAAGGGCACAGCCTTTACGGCTTCGGCACTCGCGCGCACCGCCTCGGCCCACAGGTCTTCGCCCGCGTTGTCAATCTTCTTTACGATTTTCCAGTCGCTACGCACCGCTGCCTTGAGCAGGTCGGGGTTCGTCACGAACTTGAGGATATTCGGGTCGCCGTTCACCGCGGCAAGGAGCGCAGGCTCGTCGAGGGAGTTGAGCGCCACCTTCAAATCTTCGCAAAGGCCGTTCTTGATGTAGAGAATCGCCTGCACGTTCTGCGCGAACGCCGCCTTCTGCGCGGCAACAGTCGGGTTCTCGATAAGGCTGATGGCATACCAGTTGAGGCCAATCGCCTCGAGTTGCTGTTCTTCGGTCGGGTTCTCGATTTTCTTGATTTCAGTCCAGGACTGCATAAAACCTCTTGTTTATGCGGTAAAGATAGTAAACTTGGCAACCGCTTCACTCGGCTTGCTAGTCCTTAAGGCAACGGACCGAGAACCCGTAGTTGTTGTAATCGTCGCTGGACATACCCGCAGCATAGTCGGCGTTGAAGTCCAAGAACGCGCTGTACGGACCGTTATTGATTTCAGTAGAACTCACAGTAGAACTCCGGAAGAACGTGTGGGCGCCCGCGTAGAGATATCCCCCACCTTTAACCCTGTAGCCAGCAGGGAGCGCCGAGAATCCGAATGCATCCGTTCCTTTGCCACCGGATGTGGACTTGAGCATTTTGCCTGCGGTCGCTTGTCCACCAACAGCAGTGATCAACGTTTCCCATTCGGCCTTGCTAGGCAAATGCCAGCCGTCGGGGCAAACATCAACCACAGCATCCCACGTGTATAGTCGACCATACTTTTCGCAATACTCGTCAGAGTCCTTGTAGCAGAAACTAGAGTCCGTTTCATAGTTGAGGTTCTCCGCCATCCACCACTGGTCGCCGATTTTAACGGTCTTGTAAATCTGGCCGTCGCGGTCGTCTGTCAACTCGCTATATTCGCAATTGTCTTCCGTTTCGGTTTTACAACCGACGACAGAATCCGAAGACTTCGTAGAACTGCTGGATTTGGCACGGGAAGAGGACGAACCATCCGAAGGACGGGTCGAGAAATCGCTACCATCGTCACCACAAGCGACAAGCATCGCCGCACAAGCAAGAATTCCAAACCAAAGGGAACGCATATTTCCTCCTAAAGTTAGTCCCTGACACAACGGACAGACAACCCGAATTCCTTGAAGGTTCCGTTCAGGACCGCAGTCTTAGTGGGGCTGACCAAGTGCAATTTGTACGCTTCTGCGTTATTGGCGAACTCGCTATTGACCTCAGTAGAGCTCCAGAACTCCGCATAGAAGCCTTCGTAGTTGTAATACACTTCCTTGATGCCCGCAGGCAACGCAGTAAAGGAATAATCATCCGTTCCGTTGCTGCTTATACTCAAGTCACTCAAGTTTTTCAATCCATCTTTGGACTTGATGTGAGCAGGCATCGCTAAGGCCAAGCCAAAGGCCAAGCCTTTCGCACTGCTTTCCCAACCGCTAGTGGACTTGAGCTTGGTGCCTGCTCCCATCCATTTTTTTTCATTTTCCTTATCCTGTGTTCCGCCCACGGCCCTAAACAGAGTCTCGAACTCAGCCTTGCTGGGAAGGTGCCAATCGGCGGGGCACGCACCTCTTGCCGCATTCCACGAATAAAGCCTTCCGTATTTCTGGCAGTTTGACTCTTCGTCTTTATAACACCAACTACTATCCGTTTTGAAATTGAGATTCTCCGCCATCCAAACCTGTTCACCAATTTTCACGGTTCTGTAGGTTTGACCATCGCGGGAATCAGTCATCGTTCCTACCTCAGAATTGGAGTCACAAGCGTTTATCGCAAACGACAACGCAAGCAAAGCAAGAATGGCAAAAGTACGATTCATAGAAAGCCTCATGAATTCTATAATTATACATTTTTTTGGCTGGTTCACCGCCACTTTGGCAATTTTGTGCTTTCTCTATATATAAAAGATCCCCGCTTTCGCGGGGATGACAATGTGGGTCTAGATCCCCGGTCAAGCCGGGATTGACAAGCCATTACTTATAAAGCGGGTGCTTCTTGCAGAGAGCCACGATTTCTTCGCGGATCTTGGCGAGAGCAGCATCGTCGTCCTTAGCCTTGATAGCGCGGTCGATGATGCGGGTCACTTCGCGGGTATCTTCTTCGTCAAAGCCACGGGTCGTGATAGCGGCAGTGCCAAGACGCACACCGGACGGATCCATCGGCTTGCGCGGATCGAACGGGATTGTAGAACGGCTGCAGGAGATGCCCACCTTTTCCATGGCCACTTCGGCTTCCTTACCGGAAACGCCCTTGGAGGTCATGTCCACCACGATGAGGTGGTTGTCGGTACCGTCGCTAATAACCTTGTAGCCCAGCTTCATCATTTCGTCGGCCATAGCCTGAGCGTTCTTGATAACGTTCTTTGCATAGACCTGGAATTCCGGCTGCAGAGCTTCGAGGAATGCAACGGCCTTACCGGCGTTGATGTGGTCGTGCGGACCACCCTGCATGCCCGGGAACACGCCCTTGTCGATTTCCTTGGCGAGGGAAACTTCCTTGAGTTCACCCTTGACCATCTTCTGGATGGTGCGGTCCTTGCACATGATGATAGCGGAACGCGGGCCACGGAGAGTCTTGTGGGTCGTGGTCGTCACGATGTCGAAGTACGGCACCGGAGAATCAATAGCCTTACCGGCGATGAGGCCAGCGACGTGAGAAATGTCAGCCATGGTGAGAGCGCCAACTTCGTCTGCGATTTCCTTGAAGCGCTTCCAGTCGAGGTTACGGCTGTAGGCAGAGAAACCGGCGAGGATCATCTTCGGCTTTTCGCGGAGAGCAATTTCGCGGACCTTGTCCATGTCGATGCGGCCCGTTTCCTTATCGACTTCGTACTGCACGAAGTTGTAGAGCATACCGGAGAAGTTCACCGGATGGCCGTGAGAAAGGTGTCCACCGTGGTCGAGCTTGAGGCCGAGGACCTTGTCGCCCGGTTTGAGGACGGCGAAGTACACGGCGGCGTTGGCCGGAGAACCGGACAGCGGCTGGATGTTCACGTGGTCGCAACCAAAGAGCTTCTTGCAACGTTCGATGGCCAAAGCTTCCATTTTGTCGATCACTTCGTTACCACCGTAGTAGCGCTTGCCCACGTAGCCCTCGCTGTACTTGTTGGTCAGCACGGAGCCCATGGCTTCCATGACGGCCTTGGAGGTGTAGTTTTCGGAAGCGATGAGTTCGATGCCATATTCCTGGCGTTCGGCTTCTTCCTGGATGATGTTGTAGATTTCCGGATCGGTCTGTTGCAGTGTAGATTTGAGCATTTAGCTACTCCTTGATTTGTACGCGCCAAATATAGATAATAAGAAGTCCAAAAAAAGGATTAAGGCGTCAAAATGAAGCAGGAAACAGGAATTCTGGCGAGTACGCGCACCTATTCCATCATCACGCCGTCTTCTTCGTCTTCCCCGTCGTCGTAATCCTCGATGGTCTTGTCACCGGGAACAATGATGAGCCCTAGTGTCACGGGGTTACCCTTCAGGTCGATGTAGGCTTCCAGGTAGAGTTTGGTCGAAAGGCGGATAAGGCGCAGGTCGAGCATGGTGCCGCCCTTGTGGATGCTCTTGGGGTTACGGTTGAAGAACAGGAACTTCTTGTTGATGTACTCGAAACGGTCCTTCTCGTAATTGATGCTCCACTCGGAGTTGCCGTCCTTCTCCTGGCGGTAGAGGCAGCGGTCGTTGTCGATATCGCACTCGAAACTCGCACTTTCCTGGTAGCGCTTGTTCCACTCGCGGCTAAAGGCGCAGCTCTGCACGCGGCCCGCGCCGTTGCGGTTCTTGTTCAACTGGTCATTGATGACAACGTAATCCATCTTCTTGTCCTTGACCTGGTTGTACACGTTCATCAATATGATGTAGGCCTCGATGTTTTTGGGGCACTTGCCGTCAAGTTCCACTTCTTCGTGCGCCTTCAAAAGCGTCTGCTGCATGTCGAGGTCGATGGCATCGGGAATCTCGCTTTCGCGGAGCTTGTCCAGCACCTTCTTCGGCGGGATAACCACAATCTTGTCGCCCTGCTTGATGGCATAACCCAGCTGGTCACGCACGTAGTCAAGGCACTGTTGCACGTGGATATGCACCGTGTTGGAACCGCCCGAAACGAAGTCCACGCCTATACGAACGTTCCATGTGGAAGCGTCGCTCTTGGAGCCCTTCACCAGTTCGCAGAAAGGATCCTCGCGGATACCGTCGATAAACACGATTTGCGCATTGAGCTTGGTAACGAGCGAGCCTTCCTTGTCCATCGCGCTCCCGAGACTCCAGAAGTTCGGGTTCAGGCGGAGCACCTCGGCAAAAGCCTTGTCGCCGTCGAGCGCAGGCAACAGCGAATCGTTACGGGCATTCTTCTCTTTCAAAAGTTCGGAATACTCCGTCGTCACGTTCATGTTGCTGAAGCCGTTGCGCGCCTGCGGAGCGGGGAACGACCACGCCAGGGAGGCAAAAAGGAGAGCGAGCGTTACAAAAAGTGCAGAATAAACAGTTCGTTTCATACGGGTATAAAATACAAAAATAGATCCTTCGACTACGTGCTGCGCACTCCGCTCAGGATGACACAACAGGAAGAATATCGCGCAGGTTCATCAGATGCGGTATATGGAAATCCACCCAAGCCGGCGCTTCTACGCTCGGGTTCACGAGCACGGTGGTCCAGCCCCGCCTATGCGCGGGTTCCAGGTTCCGCAGGGAATCTTCCAGGAGCACAATATCGCGCTTGTCCGCGGGCATCGAGCATTCCCATCCGGGCATCGCGCCACATCTCTCCGGCCAAACACGCGCAAGCCATCGCTCCATCTTCTCGTACGCGCTCTCGTGCGGTTTTCCCACCCAGTCCATCATCTTCAGGTCAAAAACGCCATCTATCGCGGGCGCAATTCCCATGTGCGCCATGCCTGCCTCGCTCCAGTCGTGCCGCCCGTTGGTAAACACATAGCGGGGGCCCTGCAGGCCTTGCAACAGCGCGAGTTTCTCGGGAGCACGCTTCGGGTACGTCAGATATTCCGGTTCGTGAATGAAGTCGAAGAATTCGTCCGGGTCGGTACCGTTCATCGCCATGAGGCCAGCAAGCGTCGTGCCGAACTTTTCCAGGTAATCCGTGCGAATCCTGTGCGCCGATTCAAAATCGCCGCCGACAGTCTTCTGCACAAAAAGCGAAATGCGGTGGTCGAGCGAATTGATGACATAGCGCTCTTCGTCACCATACAAAGTAAGGTCGTAATCGAAAAGCCAGACCTTCAAGGGACCCCCGCCTACACGCCCATCGCAAGGCCGCCAATCTGGCGCGCCAGGTATGTGGCGTAGTTGTCCGTCATGCCCGTCACAAAATCGAGCACCTGGTGGTAGGCCTCGGCGGCGGTCACGCTCTGCCCGATTTTCGCCTGCCCGATAAGCCGTACGATGCGGTCGGCACGGTAAGAATTCCGCCCATTTTCACGGTAATCGTAGACGCCGTTGATAAAGGCGTCGAGAACGGTCGCAAGCGTGGTATAGCTACCGACTTCGAGTTCCGTCTTGCGGCGGTCCGGGTAGATGCGTTCCACGCCCAGGCGCTTCGCAATGCGGATACCCCACATGGCATCGGATTTCGTGATATCTATCAGGTGGCTGTTGAGCTTGCCTTCCATGATTTCTTCATAGTGCTTCACGAACGTCACGGCAACGTCGTCTATAATGTTCTGGAAAGCCTTTCCGCGAATACTGCTGAGGAAGTCGCGGAAGTTGCGACCGTTTTCCTCGTATTCCTTGTCGATATTTATTTCGGGACCGCAGAGGTAGCTGAACATGTCGCGCACGTCGCCGAACGAAAGAATCCCGAGTTCAATGGCATCTTCCACGTCGAGGATGGAATAGCAGATATCGTCGGCGGCTTCCATCAGGTAAACGAGCGGGTGGCGCACCCACTTGCCGTTATCTATCTGCGGGAGCCCGAGCGTTTCGGCGGTAATCCCGTAGAGGTCCGCCTCCGTCGAGAACAAACTGGTGGGGCAACCGTACTTGGCCAGTTGCGGGTACTTTATCATGGCGCCGATGGTCGCGTAGGTAAGGCGCATTCCGCCATCGAGAAAGTGGTACTCCAGCTTGCTCAATATGCGGTGCCCCTGCGCGTTGCCGTCAAAATTCTCGAAGTCCGCCATTTCCTTGTCGCTCAAATCCTTCAGCGGGGCGCTCTGGCGGTTCTTGCGGAACCACTCGCGGATAGCCGCCTCGCCCGCATGTCCGAACGGCGGGTTACCGATATCGTGAGCCAAGCAGGCCGACTGCACGATGGTTCCGAACTGGTATTCGTTGATATACTTGGGCAAGTACTTCTTGATGAGGTGGAAAACCGTAATCGCAAGGCTACGCCCCACGCTCGAGACCTCGATACTGTGCGTGAGTCGGCTATGTACGTGGTCGTTCACCGAGAACGGGTGAACCTGCGTCTTGCGGCCAAGCCTGCGGAAAGCCGTCGAAAAGACAATGCGGTCGTAATCCCTGTGATAATCGGAGCGGTTCGGGTCCGGGTCTGCCGGGTGCCCGTAGCGCGTAGCGGATAAAAGAGTTTCCCATCTGAGCATGGCGCAAATATAAAAATTCTGCAAGGCGAGAGAAGCGACAAACTTGTTTGGCATTTATTTCTATCTTTCATTACATGATTACGCGCATCATCGACCGCAACTTCGCCAACATGCGACTGGACCGTTTTTTACGCAAGGCATTCCCCGACGAATCCCTGTCGGTTTTCTTCGCCGTCATCCGCAAAAAAAAGGTGCGCGTGAACGGAGTCGTCGGCAAGGCGAACCAGATGCTGCAGGAAGGCGATACCGTCTGCATCTACGAGAACTTCAAGAGCGTGGAAGCAGATAACAAGACGCACGCAGACACACTTGCCGCTTCGCTGCTGCGGTGTGACGAGGGCAACGCAGCACAGGCGCAAGGTGACAGCAAACAAGCAACTCCCAGCAAGTCCGGTTTCGCGAAAAACAAGTCCACATGGGGCACAACAGACGAAAGAAGAAAGACGAAAGACGAAAGAATTTCCTGGGGTGCGAAGGACCTGGATATCGTCATCCAGACAGAAGACTACGTCATCGTGAACAAGCCCTCGGGACTTGCGAGCCAGCCAGGTTCCGGTACGCGCCCGGGCGAAAGCCTCGTGGAATACCTGTGGGAATGGGGCCGCCGCGAAGGTCTCGATTTCAAGCCCACCATCGCGCACCGCCTGGACCAGGAGACATCGGGCATGCTGATTGCGGCCCTCCACGGCGACACGCTGCGCGACTTTACCCGCATGATTCGCGAACACGAGGTGGAAAAGTTCTACTTCGCGCTCGTGAAGGGCAACCTGAAAAAGGAAAAGGGCACGATTTCGGAATCGCTCACCCGCACCGATGCCGCAAAGGGCAGCAAGATGAAGGTCGGCGAGAGCGGCAAGGACGCGAAAGAGGCCGTAACGCACTACCGCGTGAAGCAGCACTACAAAGGCTACGACCTCGTGAAAATCAAGCTCGAGACCGGGCGCATGCACCAGATCCGCGCACACTTTGCAAGCATCGGGCACCCGCTCCTGGGCGATACCCGCTACGGCGACTTCGCGCTCAACCGCGAAGTGAAAAAGACGCTCGGGCTCCACAGACTATTCCTGCACAGTTGCAGACTCGAATTCGTATGGCAGGGCGAACGCAAGGTATTCGATTGCCCGCTCCCGAAGGAACTGCAAAGCGTTATAGATAAATTAAAACCCATGCGTTTCAGGCACGATATTGCCGACCCGCGCGGGGCAAGGAAATAAGGTAGCTCAGGAAACAAGATGCGCGCACTTATCCTCTCCGATATTCACGGTTCCGCCATCGCCGCAAGGCAGACGCTTGCTTTTTTCGAGAAATTCAACTGCGACAAGATTTTTTTGCTGGGCGACACGCTCTATCACGGACCGCGCAACCCGCTCCCGGCGGGTCACGGCCCCATGGGGGTCGTCGATGCGCTTGCTCCCTACAAGGAGCGCATCGTCGCGGTCCGCGGGAACTGCGATGCAGATGTTGACCTGATGATGCTCGACATGCCCATCGAGGATGAATTTGCTGTCGTGAAGGACGCGGGTACGGAAGGCGCACCCGAAAAGACGCTGTTCCTGAGCCACGGGCACATCTTTATGCCGGAATGCTTCCCCGCAGATGCGCTCCACACACTCGCCCCGAACGACCTGGAACTGAACGGCAGAAGCGTCGACGCGTACGTCTACGGGCACACGCACATCTGGAAATGCGAAAAGAACTTCAAGGGAGTCCTGCTCGTGAATCCGGGTTCCACGAGCCTCCCCAAGGGCGGAAACCCGCCGACCTTCGCCCTCTATGAGAGCGCGACCGGCTCCTCCCCCGCCAAGTTCAGCATTCACAGGCTTGACGACGGCAGCGAATTAAAATGTGTAATGTGTGATGTGTAATGTGAAATGTTTTTCAATTACACATTACACACTTCACATCTCACACTCCCCATCCTACTTTTTTTACTAACATTTAAGCCATGGTCTTAAACGTTATCTGGCTCATCTTCTTCTTTGGCGCGTTTATCGCGTGCATGGTACAGTGGATTGCCTTCGGCGACACCGGAATCTTCAACAAGGCAATCCTCGGCGCGTTCGACATGTCGAAAACCGCGTTCGAAATCGCCCTCGGCCTTACGGGCATACTTTCCCTCTGGCTCGGCATCATGAAGATTGGCGAGAAAGCGGGAGCCGTCCAGATTCTCGCGAAAATCGTCTCCCCGCTGTTCAGCCGCCTGTTCCCCGAAATTCCGAAGAACCACCCGGTCGTGGGCACGATGCTCATGAACATCAGCGCGAACATGCTCGGGCTCGATAACGCCGCCACCCCGATGGGCCTGCAGGCGATGAAGCAGTTGCAGGACTTGAACCCGAACGAAGACAAGACCGTCGCAAGCAACTCGCAGATCATGTTCCTCGTGCTGAACGCGAGCGGCCTCACGCTCATCCCGGTCAGCATCATGACCTACCGCGCACAGATGGGTGCGGCAAACCCGAGCGACATCTTCCTCCCAATTCTCCTTTCCACGTTTTTCAGCACCATGGCGGGCATCTTCGCGCTCAGTTTTTTCCAGAAGGTAAAACTCAAGGACCCGGTAACGGTCGCATGGCTTGGCGGGCTTTCGGCCTGCGTCATCGCCATCATGTTCTACTTTAGCCACCTTACCGCCGAAGCCATCGGCACCACGAGCCTCTTCATCAGCGGCATCGTGCTGTTCGGCATCATCGTCGCATTCCTCGGGCTCGCGGTGTACAAGAAGGTGCAGGCCTACGAGGCGTTTGTCGAAGGCGCTAAGGACGGTTTCCATACCGCAGTGATGATTATCCCGAACCTGGTCGCCATCCTCGTGGGTGTCGCCGTATTCCGTGCGAGCGGCGCAATGGACTTGCTCATGAACGGCATCTCGTGGGTTCTCGGGCTGTTCGGCATCGGGAACGACATCGTGCCCGCACTCCCCACCGCATTCATGAAGCCCCTTAGCGGGAGCGGTGCCCGCGGCATGATGATCGACGCCATGAAGGCACTCGGCCCCGACAGTTTTGCCGGACGTTTAAGTTGCATGTTCCAGGGAGCCGCCGACACCACGTTCTACATCATCGCGGTGTACTTCGGTTCTGTTGGTGTTAAGAAGACACGCCACGCCGTCACTTGCGCCCTCATCGCCGACGCCGTGGGCGTGCTTGCCGCTATCGCAATTGCGTACCTGTTCTTCCCGCCGGTCTAGTATTGAAGAGGCATCTTCGCGACCAGCCTCTTCTTCGGGAACAACATTAGTGACAGTTTTGTCGCAATCCAATCGCTAGCAATTTCGTGCGCGTTTCCGTTCCAGTGGGAATCAGTCTTCCAGAAAATATCCTTGCCGGCCTTACGCGCCTTGAAGAACGGAACCGTCAGGTCAACGTTCTCGATGCCCGCCGAATCGAGCATGTCGTAGAAATCGAAGTAGTGCCTTGCATCGGGAGATGCCTGCGGCAAGCCTGCAGGCAACAACCATTCATTCACATCGTTGCGCCAGAAAAGATTCCTGTTCGGAGCCATCACAAACAGGAGGCGCGCGCCGAAGGTTTTTGCCAAGGAATCTAGGTCCTTCAGGTGTTCCACCACAGCCTTGTATTCTTCAGAATTCTTGTTGTAAAGGAGCACTCCGGCAGTATCTTCCGCAAAAGCAAGGAATGGTTTCTCTTCGTGATAAACGCCAACCCCAGCCCAGCCTTCGTCCGCACCCGGATGCGTATCCTTGTAGAGCGAGTAGCGCCACGTATCCGTGAGTTCCCGCAGGGCGGCCGTCGGCGGGAAGCGGCGCAACTTAAAGTCGACCGTTCCCGGAGCCTCGAGGAAGGCTCGACGGCGGATGCGCTTGACTTTCGAGCCTAGGCCCTTGCCCTCGTTCCAGGGCGCCACGTCACCGTAATCAAATACCGCATTCGCACCGAAGTTCGCATATACATTGCGTTCGACACATTCCACTACGATAACTTTCGGAACAGGCTTCCCTTCCTTCGCGCGGGCAGCGGCAAGCGCAAACAGCGACTTCGGGGAGCCCTGCAGGTCAATGTAATCCACCGCAGCAACCTTTCCGATTCTTTCCGCAGACAGTTTATCCGAAACCTCTTCGGGCAAGGGCTTGTGCCCAAACTGCACGCGGCTAAAACTGTCACCCAGCCACCACACGATACCCGAATCGAGCGAGGCCGTATGCACGCTTTCATCGGGATGGTACGGCTTGTCGACATCTTCCTTGAACTTCTTTACGGAAGTAAGCCTGAAGAGGTCTCCCCTGCCGGTAAACCACTGCGGGAAGGCTCCGCTAAAGAACAGCACCAGCATCAGGAGCGAAACGAGCCCGAGCCCGCGAACACACCAGAGAGCGATTTTAGTCTTTGTATCCATCGTCGCTCCTAGAACTGGAAGTAAATGAATCCCTGCCCGCTAAAGCGGCCGAGGAAAATGATTGCCAACAGATAGACAAGGCACCATGTCCAGCGCCACGCACCCGGTTCATCGCCCACCACGCAACCGCGCGTTCCACCGCGAGTCACAAGCGAGCGGATACCCCATATCAAAAGGCCCACAAGCACAGCAAGGGCTGCAGGAATATGCACAGCATCGTTATCGACACAGAAAAGCGAATGCGCACAATTTCCACCGCACAACATAAAAGGACCTTTCAGGAATGCATCATCGTGAGGAACAATGTACGCCTGCGTCAGGCTTTCAAACGGTCCGAAATTAAAGATGCCGACAATGTAGTTGAGCCATGTACCGAAATCCGGTGCGCGGAACAGCGTGAAGAACAGCACGACAAGCGCAAAAGTCTTGATACGGCCAAGCCACGGGTGCTTTACCGGGAGCTTGCGCCACGGACGTTCCAGCACATACGCGACACCGTGACACACGCCCCACGCCACGAACGTCCATGCGGCACCGTGCCAGAGCCCGCTCAAGAAAAACACGATAAGCACATTCACTACCGCAAGCGGGCGCCCCTTGCGCGAACCGCCGAGGCTAAAGTACACGTATTCGCGGAACCAACTCGTGAGCGAAATGTGCCAGCGTTTCCAGAAGTCGTAGATACTTGTCGCAAGTAATGGCGCGTTGAAGTTTTCCATCAGCCTCACGCCAAAAATCCGCGCGATACCGATAGCGATATCCGAATAACCCGAGAAATCGAAGTAAATCTGGAAGGTAAAGAATATGCCCGCAAGGATCAGTTCTACAGGAGAGATGCTCGACACCTGGCCCGACGCAACACCGTTAAACACGCCATCCACGAATACGCCCAGGTGGTCTGCCAGCACCGCCTTCTTGAAGAAGCCCTGCAATATGCGGAACATGCCCGCCTGCAGGTCTGCAACATCGAAGCGATGCTCGAGCGCAAGTTGCGGCATCAGGTGCGGAGCGCGCTCGATAGGGCCGGCCACCAACTGCGGGAAGAACGTCACGTACAATGCGTACTGCGCGATGTTCCTGCATGCGGGAATCTTCCCGCGATAAACGTCAATCACGTAGCTCAGGCTCTGGAACGTGTAGAACGATATGCCCATCGGGAGCAACAGTTTGGGCAAGTCCAAAGGTTTCCCCATCCACGGGGCGACAATCGCATTCCACGTTTCCTCGAAGAATCCCAGGTACTTGAATGCAAACAGAAGCCCGAGGTCAAAGCTCAGCGAAACTGCAAGCGCGATGCGCCGTTTAATATTCGCTTTAACATCCGCGCCGGGCAAACCTTCAGAAGGGCCACCCGCACTCCGGCCAAACCTTTCGATAAAGCGCGCCATCGTGTAATCCACGCCGATTGTCGCAAGGATAAGCGCAAGGTACTCGGGTCGCCACACCGCATAAAAGTAGAGGCTCGCAACAAGAATCAGTATGCAACGGAACTTGCCGCCCCAGGCATTTTCCCTGCCCACGGGAACCGCGTAGTATAGCCCTACGACAGCGACCGCAAACAGAATGAAATACCAGGAATGGAAAAGCACGCTACTTCAAGACTCCGGTCGCCTGCGCAATAAGCACGCCGATATAGCCCACGTAGGCAACGAGAAACACGGTACCTTCAAGGCGGTTGATGCGGCCAATGCGCTTGCCATCCGCACCGACTCTGCTCTTGCGGACAGGGAGCCCGAACAACAGCAGGAGAACAGTCAGCACGGCCATAACCGGCAGATCACGACTCAGGATAGAAGCGCTGAAGGAATGCATCGGCGCAATCATTGCTGCGATACCTACCACCATGAGCGTATTGAACAGGTTCGACCCGATAATGTTGCCAATGGCAAGGTCGTTCTCGCCCTTGCGGGCTGCCGCAATGGAACTCGCAAGCTCCGGGAGCGAGGTACCCACGGCAACGATGGTTAGGCCAATCAGCAAGTCGCTCACGCCGAGAGCACGCGCGATTTCTACCGCCCCCCACACGAGCGCACGGGAACTTGCCACCAACAGAGCAAGCCCGAGCACAAGCCACAGGATAGACTTTCCGAGAGAAAGATTTTCGCCCTCGCCCGATTCCGATGCAACCGTTTCTTCCGCAGCCACACCCTTTTTCTGGCGAAGTTCGCTCACGACATTGAAGGTCATCACGCCCGCAAAAACGAGCAGCACGACAATGCCGTCGAGCCTGCTGATGGAGCCGTCCATCGCCTGGAATATGGCAACAGCCGTAACGGCAATCAACACGGGCAGGTCACGCACGAGAGCCTTCCGCACCACGATGACCGGCGAAATAATCGCTGTCACGCCGAGAATGAGGGCGATGTTTGCGATGTTGCTCCCGTAAGCGTTTCCAAGAGCAAGTTCAGGAGCATCCTGCATGGCAGAAATCGCCGAGACGACCATCTCCGGAGCGGAGGTGCCAAACCCGACAATAACCATACCGATAAGGAGCGTAGACATGCCGCAAAACTTGGCGACACCTACCGCTCCATCAACAAACTTGTCAGCACTCCATACCAGGACACCCAATCCCAGGACTATAGCGACAATCGGAAGAATCATAAACTATTAGAGGACGTAGAAGGAAATACCGAAGAGGAAGGTGTTCGAGGTGAGCTCGTTGATGCGCCAGCCGGGCACGCCGTCATAGGCATTGGAAATACCGCATTCGTAGCGGATATCGAACGAAAGGTAATTGTTCGCCTTGATGGAGAGACCGAGCAGGAGCGCGAAGTCCATGGAATTGCGGTAATCCAGGTCAATCATGTCGGCATTGCCGTTCACGGGAGTACCGTCAGCCTTCTCGTAGGAATACTTGAACGTATCCTGGACAGGCACGGAGACCTGCATACCAAAATCAAACGAGAAGTTCGAGTACATGGACTTGAGCATGAACAGGAGCGGGATAGTCACGCGGTCCATCTTGAACTTGACATGCGCTTCCTTGGAATAGTCGCTACCGTAAGAGTAGGAGGCGCTAGCCTCACTATGGTCGAACAAGGCGCCAATCTTGAAGCCCATCGTGTATTCGTTCAACGGCACCACGGCAAACAAGCCGGCCTTCCATGCAATACCATCATAGGATTCCTCGAAATCCCAGTTGTTGTCGAAGAGAGTGTTCATGCCGGCAAAGCCCTGCACACCGAAGGAGAACTTCATCGGGATGGGTTCAGCCTTGAGCCTATACACGCGGGTTTCGCGAACAGTAGTTTCGACCGGAGCGGTTGTCTGCGCGCCATACACGGGCTGCGATTCGGCATCTACGCCGCGGACAGCCTTCGGAGCAGGCATGTCGCCTTCGTCGGCAACAGGAGCGGGCTGCGGTTCAGGCTGCGGGGCCGGAGCGGCAGTCTCTACAGGAGCCGTTTCGGTTACCGAGCCTGTCGAGGCATCCTGGGCAGGAGCAGGTTCCTGGGCAACGGCCTGGGGCGCTTCGGGTGCAGTTTCCGCCGCAGGTTCCGTCGCAGCGGCGGGTTCCTGTGCCGGAGCGGCCGGGGCGGCCTCAGCAGGAGCCACTTCCTGAACGGCGGCTGTTTCCGGTGCGGGTGCTGCAGCTTCCGCTACGGGAGCCGCTTCTTGTGCCATGGCAAAAGCTGTCAGAGCCAGAACAAAACCGAACGATTTCATTTTCGTGTTCATAATTACTCCATTTTGCATTATTTACTTTCTTTGTATCAAAATACAAAAGTTTTGCTATCTTTCCAAACATGAAGTTCAATATAATCGCCACAGAATCGCAAAAAGCGAACGCCTACGCCCTCTTTTTCGTAAAAAAATCAGTGCAGTTTTCCACAATCCTGTCGGAAAACGGTAAAAAGCAGGTCGAATCCGTTCTTAACGGCATGAAGGACGGCCCGTTCGAGGACCTCGAATTCCTTGAAATCGATGGCAAGCCGACGTTTTTCGTAGATGCGGCAAAGGAGCGCGGGCTTTCCGCACTCGACCACCTGCGCATGGCCGCCTACCGCCTGGCTGGCCGCGCCATGAAAAAGCAGGTTCCCAGCGTGAGCATCTTCCTCGCCGATGCGGCAGATGAGCAGTTCAAGGCGATTCTCCACGGGCTTAGCTACGCCGACTACAAGTTCGACGCATACAAGAGCAAGCAGGAGAAGAACTTCCAGGTAACATTCGAGATTGTCGCGGGCGAGCACGTCAAGGTTTTCAAGAAGATTGCAGAAGATGTCGCTGTCGAGCAGAAGGCGGTAACGCTTGCAAGGAACCTCATCAACACCTGCGCCAGCGACCTCTACCCCGCTGAGTTTGTTCAAAATGCGAAGACCATCGCGAAATACACGCCGGGCCTCAGCATCAAGGTGCGCGACATGAAGCAACTCGAAAAGGAAGGCTTCATGGGCCACGTGACCGTCGGCAAGGGCAGTTCGCACGAACCGTACATGATTACGCTTTCGTACGACGGAACGAAGGGGGCCAAGCGCACCTCGAAGGACCACCTGGTGTTCGTGGGCAAGGGCCTCACGTTCGATACCGGCGGGCTCTGCCTCAAGCCGCCCAAATCCATGCCCGAAATGATTAGCGACATGAGCGGGGCGGCGACCGTACTTGCCGCCATACAGGCTATCGCCACGCTCAAGCTCCCGATTCACGTGAGCGCCGTGTGCTGCCTCGCCGAAAACGCAATCGGCAACAAGTCTGTGCTCCCGGGCGACATCTTCAAGGCCAAGAACGGCAAGACCGTGATGGTCGACAACACCGATGCCGAAGGCCGCCTGGTGCTTAGCGACGGGCTTGCAGAAGCAGGCGAAATCGGGGCAACGCACATCGTAGATCTCGCCACGCTCACCGGTGCCATGGTCCGCGCACTCGGGTATGCCATCGCGGGTTTCTTCAGCAACGACGACGATCTCGGCCTGAAGGTTATCAACTGCGGCGAAGCGTGCTGCGAAAAGTTCTGGAGCATGCCGCTCGAAGAAGAATACGCCGACGCGCTCAAGGACAAGTTTGCCGACCTCAAGAACACGGGAACCGATGCGGGCGCAATATCCGCGGCACTGTTCCTGCAGGAATTCGTTCCCGAAAATACCGCGTGGGCGCATTGCGACATCGCGGGTACGGCATTCGTCACCAAGAAGTGGAAGTACACCGAATACGGCGCCACCGGTTTCGGCGTGCAGACGCTTATCGAACTTGCAAGAGAATTTGCACAGGCATAAGGCAACCCAAAACGAGGACGCATAAAATGGCCTGCGCAAACTGCAAAATCCGTGCCCAGTACGACAAGAACCCCAAATCGCTCATCGGGCGGTTCTGGCGATTCCACATCAACTTCTGCCCCGGCTGGAAGGCTTACCTGAAAAGCCTTTCCGAAGAAGAACGCGCCCAGCTCGCCGAGAAATACGGTCTGAAATAAGTCCGGATTGATAACGCATAAAACCGAGCAAACTATATATTAGCCCGAGCAGACTAAAATGGCCGCAAGCCCTCATTTAGTCTGCTGGAAATTACTTTATACGCAACAAAGTCTGCTGTTTTTAGACTTTTGAGCAGACCATTTCAGATATTTTCGTAAATTTGGTCTGCAGGAAAGCAAATTACTTGCACCTAAAAGTGATTTTTTAGGCCCGCTGGGCAGACCAAGCGGGCAGTACGCATGCATTTGGTCTGCTAGAAGCGTTTACTTGCTTTGCAAATTCTGGAAATAGCACTGCGCAAAATGAGACTCGCCCACTTTCGGCGGGATTTCCTGTGAGCGGCACTTGGCCTGCAACTCGGCGGAAAGGCTCGCACACTTTTCGCAGCGGTCCGCAAATCGGCAGCCCTTCACAAAGTCGCGCGCATGCGGCACTGACCCCGGGATGGAGCGCAGGTTGCGCATGTCACTGTGGTTTTCGGGGATGGCGGCCAATAGCCCCTGCGTGTACGGGTGCATCGGGTTATCAATCACGTCGCGCACGGGCCCGCATTCTACGATGCGGCCGGCGTACATCACCGCCACGCGGTCCGCGTATTGCGAGACAATGCCCATGTTGTGGGTAATCAGCAGGACCGCGGTACCCGTGCGATTCGCCATATCTTTCAAGACCGCAAGGACCTGCGCCTGCACCGTCACGTCGAGTGCCGTAGTCGGTTCGTCGGCAATAATCAGCCTGGGCTTCGGGAGCAACGCCATCACGATACACACACGCTGGAGCATGCCACCCGAAAGTTCGTGCGGGTAGGCGTTCAGCACGCGGTCGGGGTCGTTAAAGCCCGCGAGAGTCAGCATCTCGCGGATTACTGCCAGCGGGTCGGCGGCGCCATCCTTGCCCGCATCAGCCTTGCCCGCGGAAACTGCGCCGTCCTTACCCGCATCAGCCTTCACGCAGAACCTGAACACCTCGAGCAACTGCTTCTTGATGGTCACGACCGGGTTCAGGGCCTGCATCGGCTCCTGGAATATGCACGCAATCTCGGACCCGCGGATTTTCTGCAGTTCAGGGAGCGGGAGTTTCGCCAAATCAATCGGCGCGCAGTCCTTACCCACAAGAGAACCCTCAGCGCAGTCCTTACCCGCATTCGAAGCGCCCGCGGCATCGCGTCCCGCATGGAACAGCACCGAGCCCTCGACAATCTGCGCGCCCGGCCACGGGAGCAGCCGCAGGATTCCCATCGCAGTCACGCTCTTGCCGCAACCCGACTCGCCCACCAGCGCAAAGAACTCGCCCGCATTGATTTCGAACGAGACGCGGTCCGTCACCTGCACCGGCTTGACGCCATCGCGCGGGTTGCCGTTCTTGTCGAACCCGAATGCCACCGAGAGCCCGCGCACCCGCAAAACCGGATTAGACATACCTGTCCCCCGACTTCGGGTCGGTATGCGACTCCGCAATCGACCTTAATGAAAAAAGTTTTCCTCTAGAGTCGATTGCTCCGCGCTTCCACGGCTCGTCAATACGAGCCGTTCCCGCTTGGCATGGCCCCTTCAGTCGCCTCAGGTTAGACATACCTGTCCCCCGACTTCGGGTCGGTATGCGACTCCGCAATCGACCTTAACGAAAAAAAATTTTCCTCTGGAGTCGATTGCTCCGCGCTCCCACGGCTCGTCAATACGAGCCGTTCCCGCTTGGCATGGCCCCTTCAGTCGCCTCAGGTTAGACATACCTGTCCCCCGACTTCGGGTCCATAGCATCCCGCACGCCCTCGCCCACGAACGTGGTGAGGAGCAGCGTCACAAACAGTGCGGCAACCGTGCTCACCGAAATCCACGGCGCATAAAGGTTGTTGAGTCCCTGGCTCATGAGTTCGCCCCAGCTGGGCGTGGGCGGCTGCAGGCCGAATCCCAGAAAATCGAGCGAGGTAAGGCTCCCGATACCGCCAATCAGCGTGAACGGGAACAGCGTCACCACGGGCGTCATCGCATTCGGCAGAATTTCCTTGAAAAAGATATGCCTGTGCCCCATGCCCAGAACCTTCGCCGACTGCACGTACGTCATGCCGCGAAGCTTGAGGAACTCCGCACGCATGTAGTAACTCAGCGAAATCCAGTTGAACGCCGCCATAATCAGAATCAAGAGCCAGAAACTGCGCCCGTAAATGCTTCCAATCAAAATCACCACGTAGAGCATCGGGAGCGACGACCAAATTTCAATCATGCGCTGCATGCCGATATCCCAGAACTTGCCGAGGTAGCCCTGGATACCGCCGATGACAATCCCGAGGAACGTCCCGAGGACAGTCAACAACAAACTAAAACTGATGCAAATTCTGAACCCATGTATCAGGCGGGCCAAAACATCACGACCATTGCTATCTGTGCCGAGCCAATGCCTTGCACTCGGCGCAAACGGGGGCGCTCCGTCCTCGCTCAGGTCCGCCTTCAGCGGGTCATGCGCAATCGGGGGCATAACCGCCCAAACCTCGGGGCATCCGCCCGCGCGGGTAAAGCCCTCGGCAGCATCTTCCTCGCACTCGCGAACCGCCTCGAAAAGCTTGCCATAGTCGGCTTCCGTCTGGTATTCCCCGCCAAAGTCCGCCTCGCTGTACCGCACGAACGCCGGGAAATACGTCTTGCCCTCGTAACGCAACACGAGCGGTTCGTCGTTCACCGTCCACGGGCTCGTGAGTGAAAGCAGGTACGCCACCACGAGCACCACCAGCGACCAGAACGCCCGCTTGTTCTTGCGGAAGCGCTTCAGCCGGTTCAAGGTTTCTGTGGATACGCGGAATTTCATCAATGCGGAATATAGAAAAAACTCCCTGCAACAGGAAAATTTATTAGTTTAGTTCCATGCGCAAAGGAATAAACACCTTAAAATGCCTGGTCATGGCAATCTTCGTCGCCCTGTGCGGGTGCAGCGACCCCAATGAGTTGAAAACAGCCCGCAGAGACTTTACCCCCTCCAACGACCTGCGCCTGGAAGACTATATCGCCGCGGCGGATTCCATGGCCTTTTTCACATGCACCGAAAGTACCCCACTGCTCGATGAGCAAGCATCCTCGCCCCTCGCCTTCGCAGTGTACCAAACCCGACTAAAGAGGGACTTCGACGACTTGACGAAAGCCTTAGAATACAAGGACCGTAAAAAAAGGAGCGGCATACACTTCGACAAACAATGGAGCGCCTACTATGTAGAACTCTATAGGCAAGGCAAGCCCATCGATTCCACCAAAATCTATGCAACCCATAAAACACAGGGATTCACAAAAAACGGATATGTCTACTATTTCGCCGACAATGACAAAGTTGCAGAATTCTTCGAGTCCCGCAATATCAAGAAAATGCCCTGGGGGTGCTGGCCCGACAAGCGAGGCCCCCAGTCAAAGGCTTTTAAGCCCGCAAAACGCAAGGAACGCATTTCAGAACCGCAACCGATGGTTTTTAGACCCGGGTACCGCGATCGCAGACGTTAAAATTTATTTACACAGTTCTGCTGGCATTTTTCGCCCCCATACATTCCCCATTTAAGAGAATTTTTCAAAAAATTCCCGTTCTTTCACGCTCAATCTTTATATTTTTCTCTACGGATTTTTGCGCCACGGGTGTGCGCCACATGCCCGGGGTGTATATGATCAGATTTTTTCGAAAAAACCTAAAAATTGGAGACACACATGGCAAAAAAGATGATTGCGTGTGATGGTAACGAGGCCACCGCTAGCGTAGCATTTGCTGTTAGCGAAGTTGCGGCTATCTACCCGATTACACCGTCTAGTCCTATGGCTGAGCACGCCGACAACTGGAGTGCTGCAGGCAAGAAGAATATTTGGGGACAGGTTCCCCGCGTGTTTGAAATGCAGTCCGAAGGTGGCGCTGCCGGTACCGTTCACGGAGCGCTCCAGGCCGGTGCTTTGACCACGACCTTCACCGCTTCCCAGGGTCTTCTCTTGATGATCCCGAACATGTACAAGATTGCGGGCGAACTGACCCCCACGGTCTTCCATGTGACTGCCCGTGCCCTTGCCATGCAGGGCCTTTCTATTTTCGGCGACCATTCCGACGTGATGGCCTGCCGCCAGACCGGCTTTGCCATGCTCGCCTCCAGCTGCGTGCAGGAATGCCAGGACCTCGCTCTCGTGGCCCACGCTTCCACTCTCGAAAGCCGCGTGCCCTTCATGCACTTCTTCGACGGTTTCCGCACCTCTCACGAAGTGATGAAGATCGAAGCTCTCGAAGACGGCGTTATCCGTAACGTCATCGACGAAAAGTACGTGAAGGCATGCCGGCAGCGCTGCCTCACTCCGGACCGCCCGACCATGCGCGGTACCGCTCAGAACCCGGACGTTTACTTCCAGGGCCGCGAAACGGTGAACCCGTTCTACCTGAAGGTTCCGGAAATTGTCCAGAAGTACATGGACAAGGTCGCTAGCTACACTGGCCGTCAGTACCACATCGTGGACTACGTCGGTGCACCCGACGCTGACCGCGTGATCATTTCCATGGGTTCTTCGACCTGCACCATCGGTGACACCGTCAAGTACCTGAACTCCAAGGGAGAAAAGGTCGGTCTCGTGAACATCCGCCTGTACCGCCCGTTCCCGATGGAAGCCGTGGTTGCAGCCCTCCCGAAGACCGTCAAGAAGATTGCCGTCCTCGACCGCTGCAAGGAACCGGGTTCCGCTGGCGAACCGCTCTTCCAGGATGCCCTGACCGCAATCAGCGAAGCCGTGATGGCTGGCAAGATGGCCATGCCGAAGATGATCGGCGGCCGCTACGGTCTTTCCTCCAAGGAATTCACCCCGGCCATGGTCAAGGCCATTTACGACGAACTCGCCAAGGCCGACCCGAAGGCTCGCTTCACCGTCGGTATCAACGACGACGTGTGCCACACGAGCCTCACCATCGACCCGAACTTCAAGCTGGAAAGCGACTTCTTCCAGGCCATGTTCTTCGGTCTGGGTTCCGACGGTACTGTGGGTGCCAACAAGAACTCCATCAAGATTATCGGTAACGAAACCGACAACTACGCCCAGGGCTACTTCGTCTATGACTCCAAGAAGTCCGGCTCCATGACCACCTCTCACCTCCGTTTCGGTAAGAGCATCATCGACGCCCCGTACCTGATTGGCGAAAACGAAGCCGACTTCGTGGCATGCCACCACACTCCGCACCTGGAATCCGTGAACATGCTGAAGTACGCGAAGGATGGCGCAACCTTCCTCGTGAATACTCCGCACTCCGCCGACACCGTGTGGGATACCTTCCCGCGTCCGGTGCAGGAAGAAATCATCAAGAAGCACCTCAAGGTGTACGTGATCGACGCCTACGCCGTTGCCGCAAAGACCGGCATGGGCCGCCGCATCAACACCGTGATGCAGACCTGCTTCTTCTCCAAGCTCGGTAACGTGCTCGATGCCGAAACCGCCATCAAGTACATCAAGAAGTACGCCGAAAAGACTTACGCCAAGAAGGGCCAGGAAGTGGTCCAGAAGAACTGGGACGCAATTGATGCTTCTCTTGCTAACCTGTTCGAAGTCAAGGTTCCTGCTACTGTCACCAGCACCAAGGAATTCCGCGCTCCGATCCACGGCAACGCTCCGAAGTTCGTGAACGAAGTCACCGCAGAAATCATCAAGGGCAACGGCGAACTTCTCCCCGTCTCCAAGATGCCTTGCGACGGCGTGTTCCCGACCGGTACCACCAAGTACGAAAAGCGCGACCTCGCCCTCAACATCCCGTCCTGGAATCCGGACGCTTGCGTGCAGTGCGGCAAGTGCGCCATGGTCTGCCCGCATGCAGCCATCCGCGTGAAGGTCGTTGACGAATCCGCAGTGAAGAACGCTCCGGAAGGCTTCAAGTACACTCCGGCCAAGGGCTTCAAGCTCGAAGGTTCCGAAAAGCCGGTATTCGCGATTTCCGTGTCCAGCTACGACTGTACGGGTTGCGGCGTCTGTACGCAGGCCTGTATCGGTAAGGACAAGACCGACGAAACCAAGAAGGCCATCAACATGGTGCCGCAGGAACCCATCAAGGTCCAGGAAGGCAAGTGCTGGGACTTCTTCGTCGACCTCCCGGAATTCGACCGCACCAAGGTCAACAAGAGCCTCGTCAAGCAGGCCATGCTCCTGGAACCGCTGTTCGAATTCTCCGGAAGCTGCGCAGGCTGCGGCGAAACCGCTTACGTGCGTCTCGTTTCTCAGCTGTTCGGTGACCGCATGGTTGTCGCGAACGCTACGGGTTGCTCCTCCATTTACGGCGGTAACCTCCCGACCACTCCGTGGGCAAAGAACAAGGAAGGCCGCGGTCCCGCTTGGGCGAACTCCCTCTTCGAAGACAACGCCGAATTCGGTCTCGGCATGCGCCTCGCTATCACGAAGCATGCCAAGCAGGCTCTCAGCCTCCTCGAAGCCGTGAACGTTCCTGCCGAACTCAAGGAAAAGCTCACGACCCAGAAGCAGGACGACGAAGCCGGCATCAAGGCCCAGCGTGAAAACGTCGCCGCCCTTAAGGCCGCTCTCGCCGGTGCAACCGACGAAGCTTCTGTAAGCCTCCGCGACGAATTCGCCGACTACCTCGTGAAGAAGTCCGTGTGGATCTTCGGTGGTGACGGTTGGGCATACGATATCGGTTACGGTGGTCTCGACCACGTGATGGCAACCGGCGAAAACGTGAACATCTGCGTCCTCGATACCGAAGTGTACTCCAACACCGGTGGACAGGCTTCCAAGGCCACGAACCGTGGCGCCGTCGCCCTCTTCGCTGCCGCTGGTAAGCGCGCCGGCAAGAAGGACCTCGGCCTCATCGCCATGAGCTACAAGAACGTTTACGTCGGTCGCATTGCTCTCGGCGCAAACGACGCTCAGGCCCTGAAGGTTCTCCAGGAAGCGGAAGCACACAATGGTCCGTCTCTGATCATCTGCTACTGCCCCTGCATCAACCACGGTTTCGATCTCAACAGCCAGCTTCAGCACCAGAAGATGGCCGTGGATTCCGGTTACTGGACTCTGCTCCGTTACAATCCGGCTCTCGCCGCCGAAGGAAAGGCTCCGCTTATCCTCGACTCCAAGAAGCCGACGATTCCGGTTGCAGAATACATCTACACCGAAAACCGCTACAAGCAGCTCACCCGTAGCAATCCGGAAGTGGCCAAGAAGCTCGCCGACGACCTCCAGAAGGAAGTCGATGCTCGCTATGCATTCTATGACGCCATGTCCAAGGACACTGAAGGGCTGATCAGCCTGTAATGGATGTCATCCTGAGCGGAACGCCGCAAGGCGTGAAGTCGAAGGATCTCACACAAAAGACGAGTGATGAACAATCACCCGTCTTTTTTTGTGATGCCAACCGATTACAAGCAGTCTTTTCTCTAAATCCGAAATGACCTGGGCGTTCCCCGGCCAGGGCCGGGTCGGGTGCTGCTCGCCTCTCGTCACCCCGGACCTGATCCGGGGTCGGCTCATCGAGCCTTGCCGCTCTGTCACCCTGGAGCGGAGCGATAGGGCCCACGGCAAGTCTCGCCACCGCGTGGCGGTGCGACGCCCCCTAACGCAAAAACATCAAAAAATAGTGAATTTCGGCAAATTATTCACTTAAAAACTAGTGATTTTAGGCATTTTCTTCAAAA